>DATJTU010000218.1:0-8509 GCA_035503015.1 Acidimicrobiales bacterium
CCCGAGCGCACCGAGCACGCCGAGGCGCTCGCGGTGGCGCAGGCAGTAGACGGCGATCGCCGCCGCCGAGAACAGGCCGATGGCCCGGGTCAGCGTGAGGACGCCGCCGAGGCCGACCCCGATCCCGACGACGTGCGCCGAACCGCTGATGAGGAGGCCCACCGCCGTGGCGGGCGCCATCCACGAGCGGACGGTGCCGGGCGTGCCGAGGTTGGCGATCCA
This sequence comes from Acidimicrobiales bacterium, assembly GCA_035503015.1. GTDB lineage: Bacteria > Actinomycetota > Acidimicrobiia > Acidimicrobiales > RAAP-2 > Bog-473. The sequence continues at coordinate 223 of DATJTU010000218.1, forward strand.
CCCCCACCCGAGCCCCGAGACGAGCGACAGCGAGCCCATGACCGCGATGGTGACCAGCCCGGCGCGCACCAGGGCGCGCAGGCGCCGGCGCCAGTCGGCAAAGGGCCCCGCCCAGTCCCACGCGACGTAGACGATGCCGATGGCCGCCGGCACCTTGATCGACGCCGCCAGCGCGCACAGCACGACGCCCCACACCGGGTGCTGGGCGCGCGCGGCGGTGATGCCGGCCAACAAGAGGCCGACCATGATGGCGTCGTTGTGCGCGCCGCCGACGAGCGCGAGCAGCGTGAGCGGGTTCAAGACCGCGAGGACGAACGCCGGCCCGGGGTCGCGCCCGAACGAACGGGCGAGCTTGGGGATGCAATAGGCGATCAGCGCGATGCCGGCGATCGACTGCAGGCGCAGCAACAGGACCGTGACCAGCGCGTGGTGGAGGCTCACGGTGGCCGACCACCCCGCGAGCAACAAGAAGAGCGGGCCGTAGGGCGCCGGGGTGTTGGACCACAGCGGGTCGACGCCGGCGGTGTAGGGACCGGAGCCGAGCGTGCCCGGGCCGTAGTGGTACGGGTTGATGTGCCGGCTCATCATCTCGCCCTGGGCGGCGTAGGAGAACACGTCGCGGCTGAAGAGCGGCGCCACGACCAAGAGCGGCACCAGCCAGAGGGCGAGCATGTACGACAGCTGGCGGATCGGCACGCCGGGGCGGAGCCGCAAGGTCTGGTAGAGCCCGAACCAGACGCGGACGAAGAGGATCATCCCGCCGTAGACCGCCACGACGCCCGGCAGCATCATCGTGGTCGACGGCCATGCCGAGACTCCGAAGAACCACGTACCGGGCTCCATCTCGAGCTTGAAGGGCGAGCTCGGCAGCGACGCGCCGACGCAGATCGAGAGCACCGCGACGAAGCCGAGGATCGCCGGCCGGCGCAGGAACGTCCAGTCGTCGGGATCGCCCGCCTGCGCCTCCACGCGCTCGGTCAGGGTGATACGCGGCGAGTAGCGCAGCCGCAGCGCGTCGAGGCGCAACGAGAGGCGGTCGAGACGCGTGCCCACCCGGTCGAGAACCGGTTGTGAGGGGGGCGTCACAGTGTCTTCCAACACGGGGCTGTCAGTCTCGCTTGTCGTGTCCGGGCGCTCCTACCCGGGGCGTACAGGGGGGCCTACGCACGCGGGGACCATGGTCCCGCAATCGATCTGAAACAGCATTGTAATGCCGGGTCCCCGGGCCGCAAGGGAGCACCCGGAACGGCCGTAGGGGGCCAGTGGTGGGCCGGGAAGGATTCGAACCTCCGTAGGTGTTAACCGGCAGGTTTACAGCCTGCTTCCTTTGGCCACTCGGACACCGACCCGCAGCGGGCGAGATTAGCCGCGCGGGCCACCCCGGATCGCCAGGCGGCGCCGGTACTGTGAGCCCATGCCCACCTTTGACATCGTCTCCGAAGTCGACATGCAAGAAGTGCGCAACGCGGTGGACCAGGCCAACCGGGAAGCCGCGACGCGCTTCGACTTCAAGAACACCGACTCCACCATCGAGCTGGGTGAGAACGAACTCGTCTTGCGCTCCTCGACCGAGGATCGCCTGCGCGCCCTGCACCAGGTCCTCGACGAGAAACTCGTGAAGCGTCAGGTCTCGCTCAAGGCGTTCGAGGACTCGAACATGGAGGAGGCCCAGAAGGGCACGGCCCGCCAGAAGGTGGCGATCCGGGCCGGCATCTCGTCGGACCACGCGAAGCGCCTCAACAAGTTCATCAAGGACCTCGGCCTCAAAGGGGTGTCGTCGCAGACCCAGGGCGATCAGCTGCGGGTCTCGGGCAAGAAGCGCGACGACCTCCAAGAGGTCATCGCGAAGGCCAAGGCCGAGGACTTCGGGATCCCCCTGCAGTTCACCAACTTCCGCGACTGACACCGGTCGCCGCGTGCGCCGGGGTGATGGCCGGCGGTGCGGACGGGTGCTGCGTGACGCGGGCGAGGAGCGCTCGGGCTCCTGCGCTCACGAGACCCGCGTGTGCTGCTCGTGGTCGCCTTCGCCCTCGAGCTCGTGCAGCAACTTCTCGGCGTGCTCCTCGTCGATCTCGATGGGGTCGACGTGGAAGAGCTTGTTGTAGATCACGAACTTCACGATCCACAAGATGGCGAAGGAGAAGAGGTTGGCCGCGTTGACGAGGAGCGACGTCGCTGCGTGATGGAGGCCGTGGTGGCGGGCGAACGAGCCGGCCAGGTACACGGCGAGGCTCGAGAACGCCAGCCCGACGAAGGAGAGCACCCAGAACGGCACGACCTCGCGCCAGAAGTGCGAGCGGTCGCTCTTCTGCCACACCCAGCGCCGGTTGAGCGTGTACGAGGGGACGGTGGCGAGGACGTTGGCCAGCAGGTTCGCCGGCACCTCGGACATCACGTGGAAGACGCCGAAGGTCAGGAGCAAGGTGACCTGCGACACCACCGTCGAGATCACCGAGACGCCGGCGTACTTGATCAACTTGACGCTCGAGGGATGCACGAGCATCTGACGGCACCGCTTGATCAGCGCTTCGTCCGACGACCAGATGTGTGAGAGAGGCGGATGCCCGCCTTCGCTGCTCACGAGGCGCTCGCGATCACCGGTCGAGCCCGGGGGCGGAAACGGCACGGAGCAACCCTAGCGGAGCGGCCAATTGGCCCCCTGTCACCGGCTTAGGCCTTCCCTGTGAGCAACCGGTTGGCGCGGGCCACCTCGCCGAACCACTGCGCGCTCGGCTTGGGGCGGCGCTCGAAGGTGCCCGGGGCCACCGCCACCAGGCCGAACTTCGGCCCGTAGCCGAGGTGCCATTCGAAGTTGTCGAGCAGGCTCCAAACGAAGTAGCCGCGCAGGTCGATCCCCTCTTCGATGCAGCGGTGCGCGCTGGCCAGTGCGTCGGTGAGGAACGCGATGCGCTCGGCGTCGTCCGCGGTGGCGATCCCGTTCTCGGTCACCACGACGGGGCGGCCGCTGACCGCGGCGGCCCGGCGCACCGTGTGCTCGACGGCCTGGGGCCAGCGCTCGTCGCCCATCTGTGTGACCGGCACCGCCGGGTCGTTGGGCGCCACACCGTCGGGCCCGAAGTGCATGCGCGTGTAGCACTGCACGCCGACGAAGTCGTCGCCTCCGGTGGCCCGCAAGAAGATGTTCTCGAGCATCTCCTCGGCCGCGTCGCGCAAGGACTCGCCGCCCTCGTCGGCCGTGATCTCGGCCATCGACAGCGTGAGGCCGACCGGGAAGTCCCCCGGCCCGGCGCGCAGCTCGTCCACGGCGAGCCGGTGGGCCCGCACCATCGCCTCGTTCACGGCGGCGTAGCGCCCGAAGTCCTCTTTCACTCCAGGTGGATATTCCCCTTGGAAGTAACCCATAACAGCCACCACGTTGGGCTCGTTGATCGTGCAGGCCCAGCCGACGAGGTCGCCCAGGTGCTCGGCCGCCCGGGCCACGTAGCGGGCGAAGCGCTCGGGCGCGTCGGGGGCCTCCCAGCCGCCCCGTGCCGCCAGCCACCGTGGGGACGTGAAGTGGTGGAAGGTGACGACCGGGACGATGCCGGCGCCGTGGCACGCCGCGCAGAGCCGGCGGTAGTGCTCGAGCGCCGCCAGCGAGAACTCGCCCTCGGCCGGCTCGATCCGGCTCCATTCCAGCGAGAACCGGTAGGCGCCGAGCCCCATGTCGGCCACGAGACCGAGGTCCTCGCGCCAGCGGTGGAAGGAGTCGCAGGCGTCGCCGCTCGGCTCGAGCGTGCCCGAGGACGGGGTGTGCTCCCAGTCCCACCAGTCGTTGTTGACGTTGCCGCCCTCGATCTGGTGCGCCGCCGTCGCCACGCCCCACGTGAAGCCCTCGGGGAACACCAGCTCGCGCGGGCCGTCGTTCGGAGCGGGCGCCGTCACGGGGCCGCAGGGTAGCGGGGGCGGCGCCGGTGTGCTCTGCGACGGCCCGTCCGGCGGCCTGCGAACATGGCCCGATGAGCGCGTCTCTCGACTTCTTGGTCGACCTGCTCGACATCGAGCCCATCGAGGTCAACATCTTCCGCGGCGCCCAACTCGACGAGGAGCGCCAGCGCGTCTTCGGCGGCCAGGTGGCGGCGCAGGCGCTGGTCGCGGCGGGCCGCACCGTCGAGCACGGCGCGGTGCACTCGCTGCACTCGTACTTCTTGCGGCCCGGCGACCCGACGGTGCCGATCCTCTACGAGGTGGACCGGATCCGCGACGGGCGCTCCTTCACCACGCGACGCGTCGTCGCGATCCAGCACGGCCGCGCCATCTTCAACCTCGAGACGTCGTTCCACGACCCCGAAGACGGCCTGGACCACCAGTTCGCCATGCCTGACGTCCCGCCGCCCGAGGACCTGCCGCCCCTCTACGAGCGCCTCGAGCCCTGGAAGGAGGAGGTGGCCGACTGGTTCGACCGGCCTCACCCGATCGACCAGCGCCACATCGGCGAGCTGCCCTGGCACAAGGCGGGCGCGGGGGACGCCTACCAGCGCCTGTGGATCAGGGCCGACGGCTCGCTGCCCGACGACCCGCTGCTGCACGCGTGCATCGCGACCTACGCGTCCGACATGTCCCTGCTCGACACCGTCCTCGGGCCCCACGACGTGCGCTGGGACGACGCCAGCTTCTTCGGGGCCACGCTCGACCACTGCATGTGGTTCCACCGCGCCTTCCGCATCGACGAGTGGATGCTCTTCGACATGGACTCGCCGGCGGCGGCGGGCGGGCGCGGGCTGGCGCGCGGCTTCCTCTACGACCGCAGCGGCCGGCTCTGCGTCTCGCTGGTCCAAGAGGGCGTGCTGCGGGTGCGCGAGCACGTGCCCGCGCGCGAGGCGCCCTCGGCCTAGCGGTTGGCGATGGGCGTGTAGTCGCGCTCGCCGGCGCCGATGTAGAGCTGGCGCGGCCGGGCGATCTTGGAGTCCTGGTCGAGCATCTCCTGCCAGTGGGCGAGCCAGCCGGCCGTGCGCGGGATGGCAAAGAGCACAGGGAACATCTCTAGGGGGAAGCCCATCGCCTGATAGATGAGGCCCGAGTAGAAGTCGACGTTGGGGTAGAGGCGGCGCGAGGTGAAGTACTCGTCGTTCAGCGCGATCTCCTCGAGCTTGAGCGCGATGTCGAGCAGGGGGTTCTTCCCCGTCACCTCGAAGACCTCGTCGGCTGTCTGCTTGATGATCTTGGCCCGGGGGTCGTAGCTCTTGTAGACGCGGTGGCCGAAGCCCTGCAGCCGTTGCCCGCTGGTCCCCGACTTCACGGTGGCGATGAAGTCGGGCACGTTCTCGATGCTGCCGATGTCGGTCAGCATCCGGATGACCGCCTCGTTGGCGCCGCCGTGGCGGGGACCGTAGAGCGCCGCGGCCGCGGCCGCCGTGGCCGAGTAGGGGTCCGAGTGCGACGAGCCCACGACGCGCATGGCGGTCGTCGAGCAGTTCTGCTCGTGGTCGGCGTGGAGGATGAAGAGGACGTCGAGCGCGTGGGCGAGGACGGGGTCCGCCTCGTAGTGCGGCTCGGCCACCTTCCAGAGCATGGAGAGGAAGTTCGGCGCAAAGTCCAAGGTGTTGTCGGGGTAGACGAACGGCATGCCGACGCTGAAGCGGTGGGCCGCCGCGGCGAGGGTCGGCATCTTGGCGATCAGGCGCACGATCTGCTTCTTGCGGGACTCGAGGTCGAAGATGTCCTTGGCGTCGAGATAGAACGTCGAGAGGGCGGCGACGGCGGAGACGAGCATGCCCATGGGGTGGGCGTCGTAATGGAAGCCCTCGAGGAAGCGCTTGCGCACGTTCTCGTGGATGAACGTGTGGTACGTGACGTCGTGCTTCCAGGTGTCGAACTGCTGCACGGTCGGCAGCTCACCGTTGAGGAGCAGGTAGGCGACCTCGAGATAGGTGGAGTGCTCGGCCAGTTGCTCGATCGGATAGCCCCGGTAGCGCAAGATGCCGGCGTCGCCGTCGAGATAGGTGATCGCGCTCTCGCAGGCCGCGGTGGACATGAACGCGGGATCGAAGAACCAGATCCCCGGGAGCAGCTTGGCCCACTCCTCGGCCGAGACCCCGCCGTTGACGATCGGGATCTCCATGGACTCGCCAGAGCGATTGTCCGTGATCGTGATGCTCTCGGCCACGAGAGGCGCCTCCAGTCCTGAATTCGTGCGGCTTTGATCCTATGGCCAGCACGCGAGGGTGGTCGACACGCGCCGCGTCGCCGCGGCGCTGGCGCGACCGCCGCTCAGGTGGCCGGGGCGACCTGGAGTGCCTGTTGGAAGACGGTCCCGTTGGTCTCGGTCTGCCCCGGTGGGAGGACGATCTGCACCCCGAGGACGTAGGTGGTGCCCGGTTTGACCGAGAAGGTGGCCGTCGGCAGCGTCACCGAGCCGTCGAGCGCGAGCGAGGTGCGTTCGACGTGGGTTGCGGTGTCGCCGTTCGTCTGGTCCGCCATCGTGAAGCGGATCGAGACGTGGGGCTCGACCACCGAACCCTGGTTGGCCAGGACGACGGTGACACCGACGTTCCGCGTCGGGCTGAGGACCGAGACGCCGGGCGGTGCGCCCTGTGGGGTGGGCAACGCCGGCGGGACGATCCGCGTGGTGCGGATCACGACGTCGTGCGTCGCCAGCAACGAGGGCGACGTCGCCATGAGGTCCACCTGTGCGGCCACCGTGCCCACCTGCCACAGCTGCGGATCGGTGACCCACACCGAACGCGGGAGCCGGCCGTGGCCGTTCCCGGTCGCCAACGAGCGCCGGACCGTCCCGTACAACTGGTCGGCCCGCACCAAGAGCGCGCCGGCGGCCGCGATGCGATTCGTCGCCTGCGTCGCGGACAGTGCGCTCGCCGCGTCGGACGGTGCCGTCGCGTCCGCCGGTGCGCCCACGTCGGGGATGGGACCCATCCCGAGATAGGCGTCGACCGCGGTGCGGAGCTCGTCCATCGACTGGGCCCGGTCGGCGAAGACCGTGACGAAGTTGGTGGAGACCGCGCCCAGCGGACTCGACCGCGCCGCGAGCGTCGCCTGCGTCGACTCCTGGGCGCTCTGCGCGACGGCGGTGTCCAAGCCGAGCTGCAAGCCCTGCCGGGTCTCGGTGGAGACGTCGTTCACCAGCTTGCGCAGCTGGGCCGCGGTCACGTTGGACTGCTCGGCGACGACGGAGCCCTGCACCGCCAGGGCGCGGTTCGACGCGGCGTCGTAGCCCTGCGACTGTCGCGACACCTGGCTCAGCCCTCCGATGAGGACCGCGAGCACGATCGCCGCTGCGACGAGCAGGACGATCGGCCGGGCAGGCGATCGACGACGCGCGCGGCGGCGGGGCCTGCGTGGCGACATCGCCACGGGAAATTACAGCGACGCGGGGGTCCTCAGACCGCGAGGAAGCCGGATTCGCCGGCGTCGCTGGCCGTGGTGAGCGTGCTGGCGCTCGAACGCCACTGCACGGTCGGCGCGATGGCCCGGACGTCGACCCGGTCCCGGTAGCGCTCCACGAGCTCGAGCATGTCTGCGATCACCTCGTCGGTGAGCAGGTGCGGCTGCAGGCCGAGGTCGAGCAGCTTGGTGTTGGCTGCGTGGAAGTAGTGCTCCTCGTGCTCGACGCGCGGGTTCACGAGGCCCTCGGCGATGTCGACGCGGGTCGGACAGACACGCTTGACCATCTGGGCCATGTCTCGCACCGAGAACGACTCGGTGAACTGGTTGAAGACGCGGAACTCGCCACGATCGGCCGGGTTCTCGATCGCCAGCGTCACGCACGCGAGCGTGTCGCGGATGTTGAGCATCCCACGGGTCTGGCCACCGGCCCCGTACACCGTCAGCGGATGGCCCGTCACCGCCTGCACGCAGAAGCGGTTGAGCACGGTGCCGAACACGCCGTCGTAGTCGAAGCGGGTCGCGAGGTCGGGGTGCAGCAGCGTCTCGTCGGTCTCCTGGCCGTAGACGATGCCCTGGTTGAGGTCGGTCGACCGCAGGCCCCAGATGCGACAGGCGAACATGATGTTGTGGCTGTCGTGGACCTTTGACAGGTGGTAGTAGGAGCCGGGCTGCTTGGGGAACGGGAGCGTGTCGGTGCGGCCCCGGTGGGTGATCTCGATGAACCCCTCTTCGATGTCGATGTTGGGGGTCCCGTACTCGCCCATCGTCCCGAGCTTCACGAGGTGGATGGACGGGTCGATCTCGGCGATCGCGTACAGCAGGTTGAGCGTGCCGACGACGTTGTTGACCTGGGTGTACACCGCGTGGTCCCGGTCGATCATCGAGTAGGGGGCGGAGCGCTGCTCGGCGAAATGGACGACGGCGTCGGGCCGGAACTCGGCCA
>DATJTU010000219.1:0-4971 GCA_035503015.1 Acidimicrobiales bacterium
GCGGCGCCCGGCGCGGACCTGGTGCTCCTGGTCAAGCCACAGTTCGAGGTGGGGCGTGCGGCCGCATCGAGGGGCAAGGGGGTGGTGCGCGACCCCGCACTCTGGCTCGGGGCGCTCGAGGGCGTGGCGTCCGCGCTCGCCTCGGCCGGAACCGGCATCATGGGGGCCATGGCGTCCCCCCTGACCGGCGCGGCCGGCAACGTCGAGTTCCTCGTGCACGCGCGCAAGGCGTCGCCCGCGTCGCCGGCGTCGTCCGCGTCCCCTGCGTCGTCCGCGTCAGGTCCCGCTGCGGGTGAGGCCGCCGCGCTGCTCCGCGCCGCCGTCGCGGAGGCGGCCGGGCCCCTGTCGCCGGACCGGTCCGCCGGCTGAGCCTCGGCGCGTCGATGGCGACCGTCACCTTCCTGGTCCACCCGGACCGCCCCGACGCGCTGGCGCTGGCGACCGACACCGCGACGTGGTTGACCGAGCGCGGGGATGCGGCGCGCATCTTGCGCTTCAGCGGCCCCGACCGCGTGAGCGAGGCGGGGAGCGAGCACGCGCTGAGCGACGTCGACCTCGCCGGCACGACGGTGGCGGTGAGCATGGGCGGCGACGGCACCTTCCTGCGCGTGGTGCGCCTCGCGACGTCGGCCGACGTGCCCGTGCTCGGCGTGAACTTCGGGCGCCTCGGCTACCTCCCCGACCTCCTGCCGGACCAGGTGCGCGACGCGCTGACGAGAGTGTTCGAGGGCAAGGCCGTGATCGAGGAGCGCTGCGCGCTCGAGGTCACCATCGCGGACCGTTCGGTGGCCGATGAGGCGTCGGGCGACACGGACGCGGACGACGGGACCACCGTGGGCGACGTCACCACCCTGCTCGCCCTCAACGAGGTGGTGATCGAGAAGATCGACTTCGGGCACACGGTGCGCCTCACGACTTCGGTGGACGGCGAGGAGGCGCTGACGTACTCGGCCGACGGTCTCATCATCGCGACGCCGACCGGCTCGACCGCGTACAACCTCTCGGCCGGCGGCCCGATCCTCGCGCCCACGCTGCGCGCCATGGTGATCACGCCCGTCGCGCCGCACTTCTCCCTCGACCGCAGCCTCGTGCTGACCGACGCCCAGCGGGTGGGTGTCGCGGTGGTCCCCGACCGCGCGGGCGTGCTCGTGATCGACGGCGCCGAGATCGGCCGCCTCCAACCGGGCGCCACCATCAGCTGCGCCATCGCGGCGCACCCGGTGCGCGTGGTGCGCAACGAGCCCCAGACGTTCGGGAAGATCCTCCGCTTCCGGCTCCTGGCCGACCGGTCGACGTGAGCACGCCGAGCCCGGCTCCCCGGCCACGGTGAGGCGGGCGTGCTGACGGAGCTGCGCGTGCGCGACCTCGGCGTGATCGAGGACCTGACCCTCGAGTTCGGGCCCGGCATGACGGTGCTCACCGGCGAGACGGGGGCGGGCAAGACCCTCGTCGTCGAAGCGCTCCAGCTCCTGTTGGGCGGACGCGGCCACGCCAACCTGGTGCGGGCCGGTGCCCCCGAGGCGCTCGTCGAGGCCCGCTTCGAGGTGGGCGACGGCGAGGAGGCGCGCGAGGTGATCCTGTCGCGCTCGGTCCCCGCCGAGGGCCGCTCGCGCGCCTGGGTCAACGGGCGCATGGCGCCGCTCGGCGCGCTGGCCGAAGTGGCGGCCGAGCTCGTCGAGATCCACGGCCAGCACGAGCACCGGGCGCTCGTCACCGCGGCGGCCCAGCGCGACGTCCTCGACGACTTCGCCGGCACGGACCTCAGCCGGGTGCGGGCGCTGCGCAGCCAGCTGCGCTCCATCGACGACACGCTCGGCGCGCTCGGCGGCGACGCGCAGCAGCGGGCCCGCGAGGCCGACGTCCTGCGCTACCAGGTCGAGGAGATCGCGGCGGCGGGCATCGAGGACCCCGACGAGGATGCGGCGTTGCGCCGCGAGGAGGACCGGCTCGCCGACGTGGCCTCGTACCGTGAGGCCGCGCACGGCGCGGTGGAGGAGATCGACCCGATGGAGGACGGCGGCGCGCTGGACCAGCTCGGCCACGCCGCCGCCGCGCTGGCCGGCCACGAGGCCTTCGACGACTACCGCGAGCGCCTGGCTGCGGCGGCGGCCGAGATCTCCGACGTGGCCCGCTCCCTGCGCGACGAGGTGGAGCGGGACGAGGACGACCCGGCGCGCCTGGCCGAGGTCCAAGAACGCCGGCGCCTCCTGGGCGAGCTGCGGCGCAAGTACGGCGCCGACCTGCCCGCCGTCATTGCGTACGGCACCGAGGGCATGGCCCGCCTGGCGGTGCTCGAGGACGCCGAGGGCGAGGCGGCCCGGCTGCAGGCCGAGCGGGAGGTACGCGCCGGCGAGCTCAGCGAGGCGGAAGCCGCCGTGCGCACCGTGCGCGCCCGCGCCGCCGGCGCGTTCGCCGACGCCGTGGGGGAGCGCCTGGCCGCCCTCGCCATGGCCGGCGCGCGGGTCGAGGTCGGCGTGGGGGAGTCGGGCGCCGGGGAGCCGGTCGAGATACTGCTCGGTGCGAACGTGGGGGAGCCCGTGCTGCCGCTGGCGCGCGCCGCCTCGGGCGGCGAGCTCGCGCGCGCCATGCTGGCCATCCGCCTCGTCGGCGCGGGCGGCCCGCAGACGATGGTCTTCGACGAGGTCGACGCCGGCGTCGGCGGCGCAGCCGCGCTGGCGCTCGGCGACGCGCTGCACGAGGTGGCGACGTGGCGCCAGGTGCTGGTGGTCACCCACCTCGCCCAGGTTGCCTCGCAGGCCGACGCGCACATCAGCGTGGTGAAGCGGTCGTCGAAGGGTCGGACGATCACCAGCGCAACAGTGGTGGACGGCGAGGAGCGTGTGACCGAGCTGTCACGGATGCTCTCGGGGCACCCCGGCAGCGACGCCGCCCGGGCGCACGCCCGCGAGCTGCTCGGTGCGACGCCGGAGCCGTGAGGCGTGACCGGTGAGTCGACGGGCGTGCGCAGCGGGCGAGCGGAGCGAGAAACCTGCGTCGTCGAGGTGATCCGCCACGAGTCGCGTCGCGTTCGATTATCGTGGTCGAGTGCCCCGGTCATCTGTTGCGTCGCGTGACGCCCTGAAAGCGGCGTGAGCAAGTTCATCTTCGTCACCGGCGGAGTGTCGAGCTCCCTCGGCAAAGGCCTCACCGCCTCCTCGCTCGGCCGGCTCCTCAAGTGTCGTGGCCTCCGGGTCACGATGTGCAAGCTCGACCCCTACATCAACGTCGACCCGGGGACCATGAACCCGGGCGAGCACGGTGAGGTCTTCGTCACCGAGGACGGGGGCGAGACCGACCTCGACCTCGGCCACTACGAGCGCTTCATCGACGAGAACCTCTCGAAGCGCTCCAACACGACGACCGGCGGGATCTACAGCTCGGTGATCGCGAAGGAGCGCCGGGGCGACTTCCTCGGGCGCACCGTCCAGGTCATCCCCCACGTCACCGACGAGATCAAGGACCGCATCCACCGCCTGGCCGACGAGGACATCGACGTCGTCATCGTCGAGATCGGCGGGACGGTCGGCGACATCGAGATCGTGCCCTTCATCGAGGCGATCCGGCAGTTCCGCCGGGACATCGGCCGCGACAACGTCTGCTACGTGCACCTCACCCTCGTGCCCTACCTCGTCTCGGGCGAGCAGAAGACCAAGCCCACGCAGCACTCTGTCACCGAGCTGCGCAGCCGAGGGATTCAGCCCGACGTGATCGTCTGCCGGAGCGACAAGCCCATCTCCGAGGGGCTCAAGCGCAAGATCTCGCTGCAGTGCGACGTGCCCGTCGACGCCGTCATCTCCGCCGTCGACGCGCCGAGCATCTACGAGATCCCCCTCGTGCTGCACGAGCAGGAGCTCGACACCTACGTCTGCCGCACCCTCGGCATCGACGACGGCGCGCACCAGATCGACATCTCCGAGTGGGAGGCGCTCGTCGCGCGCGTGGAGTCGCTGTCGCGCCGGGTGCGCGTCGGCATCGTCGGCAAGTACGTGAACATGCCCGACGCCTACATGTCGGTCGTCGAGGCGCTCCGCCACGCCGGGTTCGCACACGGTGCGGACGTCGAGCTCGACTGGATCGACGCCGAGCTCGTGCCGGGCCTGCTGGCGACCGACCGCCTGCGCGGGCTCGACGCCATCGTGATCCCGGGCGGCTTCGGCGAGCGGGGCATCGAGGGCATGGTGGCCGCGGCGGGCTACGCGCGCGACCACGGCATCCCGTGCCTCGGGTTGTGCCTCGGGCTCCACGTCATGGTGATCTCGGTCGCGCGCGACCGCGCCGGGCTCAAAGGCGCGAACTCGCGCGAGTTCGACAGCCTCTCGCCGCACACGGTCATCGACCTCATGCCCGACCAGGCGGAGGTCACCGACAAGGGCGGCACCATGCGGCTCGGGTCCTTCCAAGCCGCGCTGGTGCCCGGTTCCAAGGTTGCCGACGCCTACTGCTCCCTCGCCGTCACCGAGCGCCACCGCCACCGTTTCGAGTTCAACAACCGCTACAAGGCCAAGCTCGAAGCGGCCGGGCTGGTCTGCTCGGGCATGTCGCCCGACGGCCGCCTCGTCGAGTTCATCGAGCTGGCGGACCACCCCTACTGGGTGGGCACCCAGGCCCACCCGGAGTTCAAGAGCCGGCCGGACCGGGCCCACCCGCTCTTCCGCGAGTTGGTCGCCGCCGCGCTCGAGCGGGCCGAGGGACGCGAGCCGCACCTCCTCGACCTCGACGCCGTCACCTAGGCCGGGCGCCGCTCCGATGTCCGGGTTCCGCCGAGTCTCGGAGGAGGAGCTCCTCTCGGCCTGGCTCTTCCGGGTCGACCGCCTCCACCTGCTCGACCCTGACGACAATCCGTTCGAGCGGATCGTCGTGCGCCATCCCGGCGCGGTCACCATCGTCCCCGCCCACGACGACGGCACCGTGACGCTCGTGCGCCAGTACCGCGCCGCGGTCGACGCCATGATCCTCGAGATCCCGGCCGGG
>DATJTU010000220.1:0-7071 GCA_035503015.1 Acidimicrobiales bacterium
TGTCGAAAGCCACGGAGTCAGGCTCCCCGAGGCGTTTGTTCGTCACGCGATCGGCACCATCGACAGGCTTGAATCGGCACCCGTTGACCGGGATTGGTGGAAGTCACAGGCATAGGTGAAGGGTGTCCCAGTACGCCGGATCAGGGGGCGTCCGAACGACCCACCTGACTGGACCAACCCGGATCGAATGGTCGACTTCCTCTTGCTATTTCCCGGTGATCCCATTCGATGTTGCAGCGGCACCCTCCGGCGTCGCGGTCTGAGCTGCCCCCTGGGCTCTGGTCGATCCGCTTCCGGACGGCCACGTCAACGTGCTCCTCACTCTGGGGCACCGTCATGGACGGGAGTGGCACGCCAGTCGACGTCCAAGACACGACGTCCTGTAGCGATCAAGACGACATAATGTCGTGTATATCTTGACAAGATGTAAGAATAAGGAGAAAATAGGAACGAGGAGCCAAGTTCACCGAGCGGTTCCAAGCGAAAGGGGGCTGAACGATGCCTGCGGCGACAGAAGTGCGGGTCCTCCGCATCAGCGACGCTGCTCCGCCTGAATGCGGAGAGCGAGGTTCGAGCTATGCGGCTGGGTTCTACGACGGGCGCGATCAAGCTCTGGAGGGAAAGCCGCCCCTATGCGCCGCGAGTCAGTACGGAAACGGGTTCTACGACGGATGGAGATCGGTCCGGTACCCGGGCGGCACGAAGATCGCGAAGGGCTGATTCGGGGCATGGGGCCAAGTGCTCGCGAACGGATCGTCGCCGCCATGTGGGAACACCTGCGTCAGGCGTCGAGCACGGAGTTCACCTACGCGGACGTCGCAGCGTGGGCTGGCGTCACCCGCCAGACCGTGCATGCCAACTTCGCCAGCCGTGCCGACATGTTCGTTGCCATCGCCGACCGAGCTCGATCGGAGCTGGCGACTCCAGAGCTGTTCGACGCGGTGTACGAGGCCCCTTCTGCGCTCGAAGCGCTCGACCGGCTCGTGGACCTTCATATCGCCTGGATGCCGGCGATTCGGAACCTCGCGGTCGCCATCGAGTTCGAGCGATGGAACGATCCGGAAATCGAGAAGCACTTCGAGCAGCGGCCGCAGGGTCGACGGTCGTTGATGCGACATGTCGTGACGCGACTCCGTGCCGAAGGCCTGCTCCGCCCCGAGTGGACCGTGGAGACGGCCACCGACCTCGCCACCACCCTCCTCACGCCAACCACCACGACCGAACTCATCGACGTTCGCGGATGGACCGTGACCGAGCTCGGTACCAGGCTGCGTGACGCCCTTCGCCTCCTGCTCGTCCAAACCTTCTCGGGAGAACAATCATCATGACCCAGCAGCCGGACACCTCGTCCAACTCCGCCGACCCGGCGTCGGCGTCGCCAGTAGACGACGTCGCCCTTGCAGAGGTCTTCATCACGAGAAGGTGCTGCGGCGCCGGGCTCTGTCGCAACGTCGCTCCGTCCATCTTCGGTGAAGTCAGCCCCGCAGCCGCCGAGCGGGGAAGAGCGCTAATCGAGGGGAGCTGGGAAGGGGGTGCCTTCACCGGGGTGATCAGACAACCCCGCACGTGGCAGGAGCTCGACGCTGCCCGGACCGCGGCGGCGGGCTGCGGCTTCAACGCCATCAGGGTTGGCAAGCCCCAGTCGACCCGGGACCGTGCTCAACGCAGCCCGATTTGGAACGACTGGCCCCGCCTGGTCGACGAGGGCGTGTGGGCGCTCGGCCGACCCTCGACGAGGAACTACGGAGCATTCGCCTACTTCATCGAGCACCCCGACGGTGGCGTGTTGGTCGATCTACCACTTCCGAACGACGAGCTGTTCGCGTGGCTCGATGCCCATGGTGGCGTCCGATGGATCTTCCTGACCCACAAGGACCACGTGCAGCACCACGCCGAGTACGCGGCTCACTTCCCCGAGGCGCGGCGGATCCTCGGAAGGGCGGATGTAAACCGGTGGCGGACCAAGTTCACGGACAGGACGACGGACGTCGAGATCAAGATTGCGGCTGACCTCGGTCCGTGCACGCTCGAGGGCTCACCTATCGAGCCATCGACAATCGGCGAGCATCCGCTAGTCGTCCTTCCCCAACCAGGCCACACCCCCGGATCGTTGTGTCTCCTCTACGACCAGCGGGTCCTGTTCACCGGCGACCACCTCGCCCACTCGAACCTGCACGGGCACCTGATCGCCCATCGCCTCCAGTGCTGGGACGACTGGGAACGCCAGACCGACTCGATCGACCAGCTCGCGCGATGGGCGAACGAGGGCCATATGCGATTCCGCTCGGTGCTCCCCGGCCACGGCGAGTGGGTGCGCTTCGACGATCAAGCCGACGCAGCGGCCACGGCTGCGCAGCTCAACCGCGCGGTCGAGTGGATGCGCGCCCAGCCGCCTGGCCACGTGCCGCTGCCACGATGGATCCCGTTCGCCCAGAGCCGCGCGAAGCCGACCAGTCGGTTCGCTCGATTCGTGATGGCGTTGGGCGGTTCGTCGCGGGACGCATGGCTCCTGCCCCGGTCAGCCCGTCGCTATCTCACTGACTAAGAGCCGGGCTGAGGGCGAGCTCGCCCCGGTGACGGCCGGGTCAGCGAAGCGGTATCGATATACAACGAGAGATTGCCACGACCGTAGGTGCGCCCCCGAACGCCGGAACCGTCACCCATATTCGGTCCACTGGATAATCCCGCATTGGCGAGCGCGACCGATGCACAGTCCAATTCTCACTTGGGTGATGCTTCCAAGCTTGTCGGTGGTAGGTTCCGAGAGTGCTTCGGTTCCATCACGTGAACCTCGGGGTGCCCGTTGGCGGAGCGGAAGCCGAGGAAACCTTCCTCATTGAAGTCCTCGGATACCGGCGGGTGGCCCCTCCTCCGGAGCTGGCCAGCATCGCCCGATGGTTCGAGGGTGAAGATGGCAAACAGATCCACTTGAGCGAGGATCCCGAGCACCGCCCAGCAGCCCGGGCGCATGTTGCGGTTGAGGTCGGAGACGATCTCCCGGCCCTCAAAGTGAAGCTGGAGCAGGCAGGCCTCGAGCATTGGGCCTTAGACGGTGACGACCTCAAAGTCGTTTTCTGTCAGGACCCCGCCGGGAACCACTGGGAACTGCGCGGCCCAGTTCCAGTCTGATCCTGGCAACAGCCCGCCCCTATCGCCGGGACGGAGGCGGTTACAAACTGCCAGGATGTCCTTCGTGGAGCGCCTGGTCGCCGAAGAATCGTCCACGAACGCCGGGTCGGTTGGACGGAATCGCCCGATGGAGTTCACCTGCCGTGCTTCTGCCAGAAGATGCTGGACCCGGGAGACGGCAGCACCCTCGGCCTGGCTGTCACGCCGGGTCGATTAACCGAAGACTCAGTCCCCACACAGCACCTCTGGTGCCACGCCGCCTCGGGGGTTTAAGTTCCACGCAGCACATTTCGATGAACGTTAGGGAGTATCAATGCCGACGATTACAACCACTGACGGGACCTCCATTTACTATCGCGACTGGGGCACCGGGGACCCCATCGTGTTTTCGCACGGCTGGCCGTTGACCGGGGCAGCGTGGGAAGCCCAGATGCTGTTTTTCAACGCTCAGGGTTACCGGACGATCGCGCACGACCGGCGTGGCAACGGCTACTCCGACCAGCCGGGTTTCGGCAATGACGTCGACACCTGGGCCGACGACCTGGACAACCTCATCACCGCCCTCGACCTGCACGATGTCGTCCTCGTGGGGCACTCCACTGGCGGTGGTGAACTTGCCCGCTACATCTCGCGACATGGCACTTCACGGCTCGCCAAGATGGTCCTTCAGGACTCGATTGTTCCCAACATGACCCAGAGCGACACCAACCCTGACGGCGCGCCCGTTGCGGTGATTGACAGCATCCGCGCCGGAGTGGCAAACGATCGCTCGACGTTCTTCCAGAACTTGTCCGAACCTTTCTTCGGCGCGAACCGACCGGGCTCCACTGCCACCCAGGGCATGCGTGACTTGTTTTGGTTCCAAGGTATGTTGGGAGGCGCCAGGGCTCAGTACGACACGACCTACAGCTGGCAAATTGACTACACCGACGACATAGCCAAGTGCGACGTCCCGTTGCTCGTCATCCACTGTGAAGACGACCAGATCGTGCCGATAGCGCCGACGGGCAAGGCTGTGCCGAAAATCGTTCCTCACGCGACCTTGAAGGTGTATCCCGGAGGCTCCCACGGAATTGCGATCGTCGATCCCGGCAAAATAAATGCCGACCTTCTTGAGTTCATCAAGGGCGAGTAGGACGTACTCCGCGAGCGGCCACGACTCGCGTCGCTCAAGACCCACGCAGCTAACACGTCGTCGCTGCCGACCTGCGGTTCGGAACGGCCCTTTTCATCCCGGCAATCGGGGGGTCTGCATCCGAGATAGCGCGCCGTCCAGGCCCGAAGCGCGCCAGATCAACGGGAATGTGTGCGATGCCAGAGTCGTCTTCCCCGCCATAACAGATGTTTCGTACGCTCCCAGCCCCCGACCGGGGCCGCCTGTACGCGCCGTTATCGAGCGGTTGAAATCCGTCCCCTACCGCCTAATACACGTGTAATCCACCTGGGAGAACGCGGAGGCGGTGAGATGGAGGAATGAGCCGATTCCCAGTCCTCATCCGGTCCATCTCTCCCAGCGGGGAACCACGCTTCAGCCTCGGTGATCCTCTTGTCGACTCCTATCTCGAGTTCGTCGGCGGCCGTTGTCGTCCGACCACGTTGCGAGCGGTCGCCTTCGATCTCAAGACCTTCTTCGGTGTGGTCGCCAAGGCCCCGAGTGACGTCGAGGCGGCCGACGTCTTCGACTTCTTGGCTCATCAGCGCGGCGACCGCACCGTCGTGCGGATCTCAGACGGTGAGTCCGGATTGTCGGCCCGCACGATCGCCCGGAGGATCTCGTCGATCTCGGGCCTGTACGCGTATCTGGTCGCTCGAGGCGACGTCGGTGCCAACCCGGTGCCCCGAGGACTGCCCACCCGGCGTCGGGGCGGCCGGCGTCACCTGGCGCCGCTGGTTCGGGTCCCCAAGACCCTGCCGAGCATCCTCAGCCCCGACGAGGTGGACGCGCTCGTCGGCTCCCTGCGCAAGCACCGGGACCGGGCGATGGTCTTCGCCATGCTGCTGGGGGGACTCAGACGCTGCGAGGTGCTCGGGCTCCGGCTCTCCGACGTCCAGGTGGCCGAGCGTTCGCTCTTCGTCGCCGACGGCAAGGGCGGTCGCCAACGGGTGGTGCCGATCTCGAATCCCTTCTTCACAGAGCTCGGTCACTACCTGCGCGCCGAGCGGCCACAGACCGACACCGACCGGCTCTTCGTCACACTGAAGGGCCCGACCAGGGGCCAGCCGCTCGGTGCCGACGGCGTCGACATCGTGCTGCGCTCGGCGCGCACGCGAGCCGGACTCGGTCGGGCGACGTGCCATCAGCTGCGCCACACGTGTCTCACGAGACTTCGCGAAGCGGGCATGGCCCTCGAGGCCGTCCAGGCCCAGGCCGGCCACGCGTCGCTCGAGTCGACCCGGGTCTATCTGCATCTGACCAACGACTGGCTGGCCGCCGAGTACCACCAGGCGGCCGAAGCGATCGACGCTGCCGCAGCCGCCGAGCTCGTGGCCATCCAAGAGGTGGCCCAATGAGCGCGCCCGCCGTTGCAGCGTGGATCCCCAAGGACGAGTCCAACCAGGCCTGGGCCGACCTGACCGAACGGGCGCCCCAGCTGATGGCCACCATGCGCCGCTACCTGGTCCAGTGCTCCACGTTCCTCGCCCCTCGCAGCGTCGATGCGGTCGACGTGGCACTGCGCCAGTTGAGCGGCTGGCTGGTGACCGAGACCGACGTGCGCGACATGGGCGCCCTCGAGCGCCGCCACGTCGAGGACTACAAGGTGTGGCTGGCCGCTCAGACCGGCGTGGCCGGAGCACCCTTGGCCAAGGCGACACGGCGCCAACGGCTCGGCATGATCCGCACCTTCATCGACCGCCTCATCGAGTGGGACTGGCCCGATGCGCCCGGACGCAACCCGGTCCTTCTGGGCGACGCGCCGGCGCGCACCGAGTCACTGCCCAAGTTCCTCTCCGATGCCGACGCCGCCAAGTTGCTGGCCCGGGCCCGCGCCCATCCCATCGCGCGCTATCGCCTCGTCGTCGAGCTCTTGGCCCGCACCGGCATGCGCGCCAGCGAGCTCTGTGAACTGCCGGCCGACGCGGTGCGCCGCATCGGCGAGCACCACTGGCTGCACATCCCACTCGGCAAGCTGCGCAACGACCGCCTGATCCCTCTGCACCCTGACCTGGTGACGTTGCTCGCCGAGTGGACGGCCACCAACGGCGAGCACATTCGGGCCCAGAAGCGCCTCCTCGCCGACGAGCACCGTCCGATCGATCGGCGCACGGTGCACCGGATCGTCGCGAGCGTCGCCAAACAGGCTGGCATCGGCCACGTCCATCCGCACCAGCTGCGCCACACGCTCGCCACCCAGGCCATCAACCGGGGTATGCGCATCGAGGCCATCGCCGCCCTACTCGGGCACCGCACCCTCGAGATGACCCTCATCTACGCGCGCATCGCCAACCGCGTGGTGGCCGACGAATACGAGGCGGTCAGCGCCAAGATCGACGCCAGCTATCAGGTCGCCGGCTCGTTCCTGCCGGCCGATCTCGAGACGCCGAACATGGCCAAGCTGCGCAAGGAGACTCATGCCCGCATGCTCGGCAACGGTCTGTGCACCCGCCCCGTCGAGCTCGACTGCAAGATGGAATCGATCTGCGAGACCTGTGCCTACTTCGAGACAGGACCCGAGTTCGTCCCGGTCCTTCTACGTCAGCGCGACCACGCCAAGGATCAGGGACAGACGGAACGGGCCCGGCTCTTCGAGACCCTGGTCAGCCAAGCCAGTGGAGCAGACACTTGACACGGATTACACGTATAACGCCGGTTCGGTGATGCGCTTCAGTCGGATCAGGACGGGCAATTGCCACGCCTGGCATCCGGCCTCAAGGGCGCTACGCGTCCCTTCGGGACGGCCTGATCGGCCGCCCTTGACCCCGGATGCCAGGCGTGGTTACGTC
>DATJTU010000221.1:0-12006 GCA_035503015.1 Acidimicrobiales bacterium
GTGTCGAACCCCTCGAGGAACGTCGTCAGCCCCTTGTCGATCTCGTCGTCCTCGGGCAGCGCGCCGGTCTCACGGATCTTCTGGAGCACGGCCGGGTGGTTCGCCTTGAAGTACTCGACCAGCTCGGACTCGAAGCGGCTCACTTCGCTGACCGGCACCGAGTCGGTCCAGCCCTTGGTCCCCGAGTAGATCGCCAGCACCTGCTCCTCCACCGGGACCGGCTGGTTCTGCGGCTGCTTGAGGATCTCGGTGAGGCGGTACCCGCGGTCGAGCTGGGCCTGCGAGACGCGGTCGAGGTCGGAGCCGAAGGTGGCGAACGCCTCGAGCTCGCGGAACTGCGCCAGGTCGAGCTTGAGCGTCCCCGACACCTGCTTCATCGCCTTGATCTGCGCCGCGCTGCCCACCCGGCTCACGGAGTTGCCGACATTGATGGCGGGGCGGATGCCCGAGTTGAACAGGTCGGTCTCCAAGAAGACCTGGCCGTCGGTGATCGAGATGACGTTGGTCGGGATGTAGGCCGAGATGTCACCCGCCTTCGTCTCGATGATCGGCAAGGCCGTCAGCGACCCGCCGCCGAGGGCGTCGGACAGCTTGGCGGCGCGCTCGAGCAGGCGCGAGTGCAGGTAGAAGACGTCGCCGGGGTAGGCCTCGCGGCCCGGTGGCCGGCGCAGCAGGAGCGACACGGCACGGTAGGCCTCTGCCTGCTTGGAGAGGTCGTCGTAGACGATCAGGGCGTGCTCGCCGTGCTCCATCCAGTGCTGGCCCATCGCGCAGCCGGCGTAGGGCGCCAGGTACTTGTACGGCGCGGGGTCACCCGCCGACGCGACGACCACCACGGTGTACTCGAGTGCCTGGTGGTCCTCGAGCGTGGCGACCGTCTGGGCCACCGACGAGTTCTTCTGCCCGACCGCGACATAGATGCACTTCACGCCTTGGCCGGCCTGGTTGATGATGGTGTCGATCGCCACCGTCGTCTTGCCGGTCTTGCGGTCGCCGATGATGAGCTCACGCTGGCCGCGGCCGATCGGCGTCATGGCGTCGATCGCCTTGATGCCCGTCTGCAGCGGCTGGCTCACCGGCTGGCGCCCGACGATCCCGGGGGCCTGCACCTCCATGCGGCGCGTCTCGGTGGCGTTGATCGGGCCCTTGCCGTCGAGCGGCTCGCCGAGCGCGTTCACCACGCGGCCGAGCAGGGCGTCGCCGACGGGGACGGTCTGGATCCTCCCGGTCGCCTTGACCGTCTGCTCCTCCTCGAGGTTGTCGACCTCGCCCAGGACGACGGCCCCGATGGTGTCCTCGTCGAGGTTCAGCGCCAGGCCGAGCGTGCCGTCCTCGAACTCGAGCAGCTCGTTGACCGCGGCGCCCGGCAATCCCGAGACGCGGGCGATGCCGTCGCCGACCTCGACGATGCGGCCGATCTGCTCGGTGCCCACCGCCGGCGTGTACTCCTCGACGTGGCGCTCGAGCGCCTTCGTGATCTCATTGGCATCGATCGTGAGCTCTGCCATCAGTTTGCTCCCTCTGTTTCATCTGTCGAACTCTGGCCCCGCCGGCCGAATCCCGAGGACGGTTCCCAGTCCGCGGGTGCGAAGTGTTCACGCAGCGCGTCGAGGCGCCCCCGTGCTGTTGCATCCACCTGGAGGTCGCCGATGCGGATCAGTGCGCCGCTCAACAGTGACCGGTCGACCTCGACCTGCAGCTCGACCGGGCCGCCGGCCAGCGTGCCGAGCGTCTGCTTGAGCTCGTCGCTCTGGGTGTCGTCGATCGGTTGGGCGGCGAGCACCCGGGCGATGCGCCAGCCGCGCGCCTGTGCCGTCTGCTCCACCAAGAAGTCCAGGGTCCCGACGAAGTCGCGGGCGCGGCCGCCGGCCACGGTGTAGTTGACCAGCTTCAAGGTGGTGGACGGCACCTTGCCCTCGAGCAGCTGGGTCACGACGCCCTCACGGACCTCCACTGGGACGTCGCGGTCGGTCAGCACGCTGCGCAAGGGCGGCGTCGACTCGACGATGCGCGCGAAGCGGAAGAGATCATCCTCGAGCGACTCGAGGTCGTCGTTCGGCATGTCCTCGTGCAGGGCGGTGGCGTACCCGGCCACGCGCTGGCGCGACTGGGTCAGGCTCAGCCCGGGCTCCCCCGTCTCACCCTGGGCCATGTGGCGCGTCCGGTAGGCGAGCCAGTTCAGTGCGGTCGTGACCTCCTGCGCCGGCACCACGCCGCAGGCGAAGGCGGCGAGTCGCCGCGCGTTGCCCGAGACCTTCCCGTCGAGGAGATCGAGCATCACCGCCCGCCGCGCCGGACCCGGCACCGAGGTGTCGCTGAGCGCCGCCCGCAGCTGCGGGCTCGAGAGCACCAATTGCTCGATCGATTCAAGGTCGTTCGCCAGGCCACCGAGCGCGTCGGGGCCTGCGTCCTCCGCGACCGCCGCGGCGTAACCCTGAAGCGTCGGGTTCACTGGCGCGCCGCGGTCTCGGCGGTGGCGTCGCCACTGGCGTCGGCTCGCAGTGCCGCCACGGCCTCGTCGATGAGATCGCGGTGCGCCTCGGCGTCGACCTCGCGGCCGATGACGCGCTCCACCACCTCCATAACGATCTCGCCCATGCGCGACGCCGCCTCCTCGACCGCGCGCTGGCGGGCGAGGGCGATCTCGGCGTCGGCGTTGCCCACGATGCGGTCGTACTCGGCCGTGCCGCGCGCCTGGGCGTCGGTGCGCACCTGGTCGGCGGTGCGGTTCGCCGTCGCCACGATCTCACGCGCCTGCTGGCGCGCTCCCTCGAGCACGTTGCGCCGCTCGTCGTCCGCCGCCTCCGCGTCCGAGCGGGCGCGGTCCGCCGCCTCGAGCGACTCGCGGATCTTCTCCTGGCGCTCCGCCATCGCCTTGTTCACCGGAGGCAGGACGTACTTGTAGATGAGGAAGATCAGCACGAGCGAGACAGCCAGCTCGAGGAAGAAGGTCCCGTTGGGCAGAAGGAAGATGCCTGCTGTGATCATGTTGCTTTCGGTCTCCTGGTTGTGCCGGTCACGTCACCGACAGGATGTGCGGCGCTATGCCGTGATGCTCTTGGCGGCGAAGACGTAGACGAACACCACCATGAAGAGCAGGTTGATGAAGTACATGGCCTCCACCAGGCCGACCGTCAGGAAGAAGTACTGACGGGCCTTGGCCTCGATTTCGGGCTGCCGGGCGATGGCCGCGATCGTCTGGGACCCTGCCAGACCGTCACCGACGGCAGCACCGATGGCACCACCCCCCAGTGCGAGCCCACCACCGACGAGAGCGCCGGCGATGCGGATCGCGCCTTCAGTTGTTCCTGCCATGTTTCCTCTCCTTTGTTGAGATTCCTCGAGACTCGTGCGGTCTGTCCACGGTGCGCCTGCCTCGTGCCCCGACCTAGTGGTCGTCCCTCGCCATGCCCTGGCCGAGATACATGATCGTCAGCAGGGCGAAGATGAAGGCCTGGATCGCGCCGATGAACAGCTCGTCGAAGGGCTTCCAGACCAGGAGGCCGATCCACGAAGCGAAGGGCGGGATGAGGGTCACGATGACGGTGATCATCAGCACGCCCGAGAAGATGTTGCCGAAGAGCCGGAAGGTCAGCGTGATCGGCTTGGTGATCTCCTCGATGATGTTGATCGGGGTCAGCGCGGCGTACGGCTGTGCGTAGTGCTTGAAGTAGCCCTTGACGCCTCGCACCTTCACCGAGTTGTAGTGGACGGTGAAGAACACGATCAGCGCCAGCGCCAGCGGCAGGTTCACGTCGCCGGTGGGCGGGGCCAGGAAGCCCGGGTCGCCACTTGGGATGAAGGCGATCCAGTTGCAGACGAGGATGAACAGGCCGATTGTCACGCCGAGCCCGACGAAGGGCCGGCCCTCGGGTCCGATCGCCGACTCGGCCAGGTCCGACACCTGCTCGACCACCGTCTCCCAGAAGAGCTGCAGCTTGCCGGGCACGCCCGACGTCGCCTTCGCCCGCATGCGCAGGCCGAGCCCCAGCACGATCGCGGCGGCGATCAGGGTCGTCCAGACGACGTCCAGGTCGATGGTGAGGCCGGCCACGTGCACGACGCCGTGGTGCTCGCCGATCGTGATGTTGCCGCTGGCGAGGACGAAGCGGTGCGGGTTCACTGGATTCCTTGGGAGAGGACGACGCGGCCGACGTTCACCACGAAGAGCAACTGGAAGATCACGAGGCCCGCCACGGCGCCGATGCCCAGCGCGCCGTTCAAGAGCAGCAGCCCGATGCAGATGATCGTGATGATCCCGAGCCGCGTGACGCTCTTGGTGCCCATGGCGCGGCGCAGCACCTTGTTGCTGACTTCGCCGTCGGTGTGGAGCTTGGCGACCCCTGCATCGAGGAAGCGCAGGTTCACGATCGCCATCGCCAACCCGATCGCCAGGCCGAGTGCGGCCCAGGGCACCGAGAGCAACAAGATGACGACCACGGCGAGCGCACCCACGATGAGCGCCGACACGATCGTGCGCCGCAGCACTTTGGCCAGCGCGTTCCCTTCGAGGCCCGAGAGGCCGTCGAGCATGTTCATGTCCTGCCTCCCCGGGCGAAGGTCCCAGCAGGAACGAACGCACACGGACGTCCGGCGGCGCGTCGAGGGCCGCCGCTTAGAGATAGGTGCGGATCTGCTTGACCACGCTCACCGCTGCCGTCGCCAACCCGAGCGCCAGTCCCACCAATAAGAAGGCCGGACCGGTGTGCAACAGACTGTCCACCCACAGCCCGAGCAGGACCCCGACGGCCACACAGGCTGCGGCCGTCAGGCCCATGGAGAGGAACGCCATGGCGCCCGGAAGCGGCTTCGGGCCCTCTGACTGGGAGGATTCGTCCGGGTTGCTCACCCGGACGGGCGCGCACGATCACGCTTAGGGAACCACGCATGCGACTGCTGCCCCTTTATGCGGTACGTGGCGCGCCAAAGTCCATCGTCCGCGGGGCCGCGCAGGCGGCATCGGACGAGGCGAGGTGGACGGGGTACACAGGCCTCATCATCGCACTCCGGCCCGTTTCTCGTCCAAACGGTCACGAGGGGAATCTGACCACCTCACTGAGCGATTCGACACCCTGGGAGGCTGCTGGAACGCCCTGGTCGGGCTCCTCGGGCTCTCCGGGCCGCTCCTGCTCCTCGTCCCCGTTGCCGCGGCGCAGCCCGGGGTGGAAGAAGGTGTAGAGCCCGGCCCCCAGTGCAGCCGCCCCGATCGGGATGAAGGCGTTGACCTGGTGCACGAAGAGGGGGACCAGCAAGAAGCTCGAGAGGATCGCCGTCCACGCCCACAAGATGATGACGCTGCGCCGCGGCCCGTGCCCGAGGCGCAGCAGGCGGTGGTGGATGTGCTCCTTGTCGGGCGTGTCGAAGCCCTTGCCTTGCGCCGTGCGCCGCACGAAGGCGAAGGCCATGTCCACGAGGGGCACGCCGAGGATGAAGATCGGGATGAACAGCGGCGCGAAGAAGAAGTAGGTGGCGCCGCTGATCGGGACCGCGGTCGGCACGCGGCCGCCGATGACCATCGTGGACGCGGCCATCAACAGCCCGAGGAAGAGCGCGCCGGCGTCGCCCATGAAGATGCGGGCGGGATTGAAATTGAAGGGCAGGAACCCGAGGCAGATCCCGCACGCGATCACTGCGACGAGTGCCCCGATGTTGTCGCTCGGCAGGAGACCGAGACCCATCAGCCGGATGCCGTAGAGCGCGAGCGCTCCACCGCCGATGGCGACAACGCCGGCGGCGAGACCGTCGAGCCCGTCGATGAGGTTGACCGCGTTGGTGAGGGCGATCACCCAGATGGCGGTGATGAGGGGGATGATGCCTGGCGTCAGGACGAAGAACCCCGCCAATGGGATCTTCAGCTCGTACATCGTGACGCCGCTGAAGTACAAGATGCTCGCCGCGAGCACCTGGCCCGCCATCTTGGCGGGGGCGGACATGTCGCGGACGTCGTCGATGAGGCCGACGGAGAACATCGCACCCGCCGCCAAGACGACGCCCATCATCTCCGGCGAGTCGGTGAACACGTGGCGCAGCGCCGGTATGGCTGCCGCAGCGAGGACCGCCACCAAGAAACCCATCAACATGGCGGCGCCGCCGCCGTACGCGATGGGCCGGTTGTGCACCGAGCGCGGCCCCGGGTGCGACACGTAGCCCACCTTGATCGCGATGCGCTTGGCGGGAACGGTCAGTGCAGCGGTCGCGCCGGCGGCGATCACCAGCACGAGGCCATACCAGCCGATGTTGGGCACGCCCTATCCCACGAGGTCGGGGTACGGCGGGAAGGCACCACACAGCGTGGCCACTTCCGCCCGCACCGCGGCGATCTCCCCCTCGTCGGTCCGCGCCTGGAGCGTCCGCGCGATCAGGTCGGCGATCAGCCGCATCTCGCCCTCGCCCATGCCGGCGGTCGACTCCGCAGCCGTCCCCAGGCGCAGGCCCGATGTGACGAACGGCGAGCGCGGGTCGTTCGGGATCGTGTTGCGGTTGCAGGTGATGCCGGCGCGGTCGAGCGCCTCTTGCGCCTCTTTGCCCGTCAGCTCCGCGTCGAACGCACGGAGGTCGACCAAGAGCATGTGGTTGTCGGTCCCGCCCGAGACGAGCCGGAACCCGTGGCCCGCCAGCGCCGCGGCCAGCGCCTGCGCGTTCACCACGACCCGCTCGGCGTAGGCGCGGAACTCGGGCGCCGCGGCCTCGGCGAACGCGACCGCCTTCGCCGCGATCACGTGCTCGAGCGGCCCGCCCTGGAGCCCGGGGAAGACGGCGCTGTCGATCTTCTTGGCGAGGTCCGCACCGCACAGGATCGCGCCGCCACGCGGGCCGCGCAGGGTCTTGTGCGTCGTGAACGTGACCACGTCGGCGACGCCGACGGGGTTCGGGTGCGCGCCGCCCGCGATGAGCCCGGCGGGATGCGCGGCGTCGAACATGAAGAGGGCACCCACCGAGTCGGCGATCTCCCGGAAGGGCAGCGGGTCGATGACGCGGGCGTAGGCGGTCGATCCAGCGACGATCAGAGCCGGCTTCTCGGTCTTGGCCAGGTGCGCCACCTGGTCGAAGTCGATGACCTCGCCGGGGTTCGACGGATCGTGCGACTCCGGGGTCACCCCGTAGGACACGAACCGCCACCACTTCGACACGATCGAAGAGGGCGACCCGTGGCTCAAGTGGCCGCCGTGGTCCAGCCGCATGGCCAGGATCGTCGCCCCGGGCTCGAGCAAGGCCTGGTACGCCGCCAGGTTGGCGCTGGCCCCGGCGTGGGGCTGGACGTTGGCGTGCTCGGCGCCGAACAGCGACGTGGCGCGGTCGCGCGCGAGGTCCTCGACCTCGTCGATGATCTGGTTGCCGCCGTAATAGCGGCGGCCCGGATAGCCCTCCGAGTACTTGTTGGTCAACACGGACCCCGACGCGGCCAGCACCGCAGGCGACGTGAAGTTCTCAGAAGCGATGAGCTGCAGCGTCGTCTGCTGGCGCGCCAGCTCCTGGCGGATGAGGTCGGCGACCTGCGGATCGGCGGACAGCGCGGACTCGTAGCTGCTCATGACTCCCCTTCTGCGCGCAGAGGGCGCATGGGAGTGCAGTCTACCGGCGCGCCCAGAGGGGCCCGGGGCGCCAACCGATACGCTGCCCGGGCCATGGTTCTGGACCCGCGCACACCGGTTGTGGTCGGTGTCGGGCAGGTCATGACGGAGGCCGGCTCGCCGCTCGCGCCCGCCGAGCGGCCAGAACCCGTTGCGCTGATGGCCATGGCGCTGCGCGCCGCGGTCGAGGACTGCGACGGCGCCGGGCCCGGGGGCGCCACCCCATCGGGCAGCGCCCTCCTGCGCCGAACCGACTCGTTGCGCGTGGTCGTGCCGCTCGGCTGGCACTCCGCCAATCCGGCGCTCCAGGTGGCGTGGCGGCTCGGGTTCGCGGAGGGGGACGAGCCTGCCGAGTTGATGCTCTCGGCGATCGGGGGCAACACCCCCCAGGCCCTGATGCACGACGCCTGCATGGCCATCTCCGCCGGGCGGCGCGACGTCGTCCTCGTCACCGGCGCGGAGGCGATGTACACCCGCGCCCTCTCACGTCGGCACCCCGGCGCGGCCCTCGCCTGGGCCGAGCTGCCCGACGGCGCGCCCGCGCCGGTGAAGTTCGGGGTCGACCGGCTCGGGGCGAGCGAGCTCGAGATGAGTCGCGGCGTGCTGCTTCCCGTGCACGCCTACCCCCTGTTCGAGAACGCGTGGCGCGCCGCCAACGACTGGAGCGTGTCCGAACACACGGCGCGCATCGGCGCACTCTGGTCGCGCTTCAGCGAGGTGGCGGCGGCGAACCCCGGTGCATGGATCCGCAGCGCCCGCAGTCCGGAGGAGATCGTCACTCCGAGCGCGGACAATCGGATGATCGCGTACCCCTACACGAAGCTCTGCACCGCCAACATGCAAGTGGACCAGGGCGCGGGGTACATCGTGTGCTCGGTCGAGGCGGCCCGGTCCGCCGGTGTGCCAGAGGACCGGTGGGTCTTCCCGCTTGCGGGCGCCGACGCCAACGACCACTGGTTCATCTCCGAACGTGAGGATCTGCACCGCTCCCCCGCGATCCGGCTCGCGGGAGGGACCGCCCTCGAGCTTGCCGGGCTCGGCATCGACGATGTCGCCTACGTCGACCTCTACTCCTGCTTTCCGGCCGTGGTGCAGATCGCGGCGCGCGAGCTCGGGCTGCGCGTCGACGACCCGGCGCGGCCCCTGACCCTGACCGGCGGACTCACCTTCGGCGGCGGTCCGGGCAACAACTACACGTCGCACGGCATCGCACGGGCAGTCGGAGCACTCCGCGAGGGACCCGGCTCGGCTGCGCTCGTGACCGGCCTGGGCTGGTACGCGACGAAGCACTCGGTCGGGGTCTACGCCTCGAAGCCGCCGGCACACGAGGGGCCGTTCGCCTGGCGCAACGTGCAGGCCGAGGTGGACGCGTTGCCCGCGCGCGCCGTCGACCCCGACGCCACCGGCGCGGTGCGCGTCGAGACCTACACCGTCATCTACGACCGCGACGGCAACGCCGAGCGCGGCATCGTCGTCTGCCGCACGCCCGGCGACGCGCGCGCCTGGGGCGACACGACCGACGCGGACGTGCTCGGCGCGCTGAGCGCAGAGGACCCGATCGGCCGCACGCTCGTCTTGCAGGCGGACGGCACGGTGCGCCTCCCCGCCTGAGGCACTCCCGCACTCCCGCCGGGCCGCAGATTCGGCCCGCTGCGATACGGTGAGTTCGGCCTAACCATCTTGTGCCCGCAGGGGTGGGGAGGGAGGGACGGCGCATGACCAGCGCAGGCAGTGCCCACGACCTGGTGATCCGAGGCGGCGTCGTCGCCGACGGGCTCGGCGGGGACCCCTTCGAGGCCGACGTCGCCGTCTCGGGCGGCACCATCACCGCCGTGGGCACGGTGGCAGGCCGCGGACACGAGGAGATCGACGCCGCGGGGCTGCTCGTGACCCCCGGCTTCGTGGACATCCACACGCATTACGACGGGCAGGCGACGTGGGACTCGCGCGTCACCCCGTCGAGCTGGCACGGTGTCACCACCGCCGTCATGGGCAACTGCGGGGTGGGCTTCGCGCCGGTGCGACCCGACGCGCACGATCGGCTGATCTCGCTCATGGAGGGTGTCGAGGACATTCCGGGGGCAGTGCTCGACGAGGGCATCGACTGGACGTGGGAGAGCTTCGGCGAGTACCTCGACGCCGTCGAGCGGCGTCCCCACGACATCGACCTCTGCGCGCAGCTCCCCCACGGCGCGCTCCGCCTCTACGTCATGGGCGAGCGGGCCGCCCGCCTGGAAGACGCGACGCCCGACGACGCGGCGGCCATGCGCCAGCTGGCGACCGAGGCGATGCGCGCGGGCGCGATCGGGTTCTCGACCTCGCGCACCTTGAACCACCGCACCGCGACCGGTGACCCCACGCCGTCGCTGCGGGCGCGCGCCGACGAGCTCGAGGCGATCGCGGGTGGCGTGGCCGACGCCGGCCACGGGGTCATCGAGCTCATCTCGGATTTCTGGCCCGACACCGACGGCGAGTTCGAGCTCGTGCGGGGCATGGTGGCCCGCACAGGCGTGCCGCTCTCCTTGTCGCTCGCCCAGAGCCACCGCCAGCCCGACGCCTGGCGCGACTTGTTGGCCCGGATCGAGGCGGCCACCGCGGCGGGACTGCCCATCCGCGGCCAGGTCGCCCCACGCGCCGTCGGGGTGCTCGTCGGACTCCAGTCGTCGTACCACCCGTTCCTGCGGTTCCCGGCTTTCCGCGAGATCGCGGGGCGCCCGGTCGCCGAGCAGGCGGCGGCGCTGCGCGACCCGGCATTCCGCAGCCGGCTCCTCGCCGAGATCCCAGAGGACGACGACACCGGCGGGAGGCGAACCGGCCGCCGGCGCATCATCGACTACGCGCGCCTTTTCCCACTCGGCGACGTCCCCGACTATGAGCCTGCACCCGAGGACAGCATCGAGCACCTCGCCGCGGCACGAGGCGTCGATCCGGCCGAACTGACGCTCGACCTGCTCGCCGAGGACGACGGCCACCGCTTCCTCTACACGCCCTTCTCCAATTATGCGGAAGGGAACCTCGACGCCTGCGGCGAGATGCTCGGCCACCCCGACACGGTGTTCGGTCTCGGCGACGGCGGCGCGCACGTGGGCCTGATCGCCGACGCCAGCTTCCCGACCTGGTTCCTGTCCCACTGGGCCCGCGACCGCGGCCACGGCCGCATGCCGGTGGGCGACGTCGTCCGGCAGCTGACCAGCTCGACGGCACAGGCCGTCGGCCTGAGCGACCGGGGCGTCCTGGCCGAGGGCATGCGGGCCGACTGCAACGTCATCGACTTCGACCACGTCGCCTGCCTCGCCCCCGAGATGGGCTACGACCTCCCGGCCGGGGGCAAGCGCCTGCTGCAGCGGGCCCGGGGCTACCGGGCCACCGTGGTGGCGGGCGAGGTCACCTACCGGGACGGCGAGCCGACCGGGGCGCTGCCCGGGAGCCTGGTCCGGGCCGGACAGGCCAACGGCAACGGCAACGGCACCGCCGGGAACGGGACGCGCGGAGCCGGGCGGTCGTGAGCACCCGGGCGCTGCACGAGCTCGAGCCGGCGGCCGAGTGGCGCGCCGCCGACGTCGCGGAGCCCGAGGCCTGGACGGTGCGGTTCAGCGCGTCGGACCACGCCGAGCTCGACGCGGCGCTCGCCCACGCGAAGCGCAGGAGCACCGACCCGCTCGAGCTCACCCGGGAGGACTTCCCCCTCGACGGGTTGGCCACGACCCTCGCGGGCGTGGTCGACGTGCTGCTCAACGGCCGCGGCTTCGCGCGCCTCTCCGCGCTCGACGCGACGCGCTACGGCGACGACGACCTGACGCTGCTCTATTGGGGCATCGGGCTGCACCTCGGGGAGCCCTGGGCGCAGAACAAGTACGGCCACGTGCTGGGCGACGTCACCGACCAGGGCAAGACAGTCGACGATCCGACGGTGCGCGGCAACGAGCTGGGCGGCATCGCGCTCGACTACCACACCGACGGCTCCGACCTGGTCGGCCTGCTGTGCCTGCGCACCGCGAGGACCGGCGGGCTCTCGTGCGTGGCCAACGTCGTGGCCATCCACAACCAGCTGGTGCGCGAGCGCCCCGACCTGGCCGCCGCGCTCTACGAGCCCTTGCCCTACGACACGCGGGGCGAGCAGGCGGACGGTGCCCGCGCCTTCTACGCGGTCCCGGGCTTCACCGAGCACGCGGGCCGACTCTTCGTCCGCTTCATCCCCCAGTACATCCTGGCGTCGCAGCGCCACGCGGACGCTCCTCGCCTGAGCGCGGCGGCGCGCGAAGCGATCGCGACGGTCTCCGCCATGGCGAACGACCCGGACTTCAACGTCTACATGGACCTGCAGCCGGGCGAGATGCAGTTCATCAACAACTACCACGTGCTCCACGGGCGCACCGCGTACGAGGACGACGTCGCCGCGGGGTACAAGCGGCACCTCAAGCGGCTGTGGCTCGCC
>DATJTU010000222.1:0-2389 GCA_035503015.1 Acidimicrobiales bacterium
CCCGGTGCCGGCGCCGGCTCGATCACGTGGGTGCCCGAGAAGTCCTCGGCCGACGTCGGGACCGTGCGGTCGGAGAAGAGCAGCCAGTCCGCGCGCACCACGTCGTGGGCGGAGAGCTCGGCCCACGTGGTCGTGTTCGCCTGGGGCAGGTTGCGGAACGACAGCGCCATGTCGACCTCGTCCTGGGCCAGGACGATGAGCACCGAGTCGCTGCCGAGCTTGAGCTTGCGCAGGATCGTGACGGCGTCCTTGGTGTTGGGCTCGGTGATCTGCCAGTCGTCGACGACGAGGATCCGGCCGATCTCGGCGCGGTCACTCAGCGCGGAGAGGAGGGCGAGGCGCACCATCTTCTTCGGCGTGCGCTGCTCGTAGCTGCGGGGCTTGGGGCCGAGGGCGATGCCGCCGCCGCTCATCGAGGGTGAGCGGCTCGAGCCCTGGCGCGCCCGGCCGGTGCCCTTCTGGCGGAAGGGCTTGGCGCCGCCGCCGCGTACCTCGGCCCGGGTCCGCGTCGAGTGGCTGCCCGCGCGGATTCCCGCCAGCTGCGCGGTCACCACCTGGTGCAGGACGGCGCGGTTGGGGGTGAGGCCGAAGACCGTCGGCTCGAGGTCGACCGTGCCGAGGTCGTGCCCGGCGGCGTTGCGGTGCGGGGCGGTGCGGGCGACCGGCGCGGGCCGCTCCTTTTTCATGGTGTGGCCCAGCACCGAACCGGTCCGGGCCGCGTCGACCGTCCCCACCGGCGTTGCGGTCGTCGTCATCGCGCCCTCCCGGCCTTCGACGGCGTCTTGACCGAGTCACGCAGCACGACGACGCTGCCGCGGGCGCCTGGGACCGCACCCTTCACGAGCACCAGCTCGCGCTCCGGGTCGGCCGAGACCACCTCGAGGTTGAGCGCGGTCACCTGGGTCCCGCCCATCTGCCCCGCCATGCGCGTGCCCTTGAAGACGCGCGACGGCGTGGCGCAGGCGCCGATGGCCCCGGGGACGCGGTGGCTGCGGTGGTTGCCGTGTGCCGCCCCCTGGCCGCTGAAGTTGTGGCGCTTCATCCCGCCGGCGAAGCCCTTCCCCTTCGAGACGGCGATGGCGTCGACGCGCTCGCCCGCCTCCCAGAGGTCGGCCGACAGCTCCTGGCCGACGCTGTAGTCGGCCACGTCGTCGAGGCGGAGCTCGACGAGCTTGCGGCCTGGGTTCACGCCCGCCTTGGCGTAGTGGCCCGACTCGGGCTTGGACAGCGTGGTGGCGCGCCGGAAGCCCCACGTCACCTGCAGCGCGGCGTAGCCGTCGGTCTCGGGCGTCTTGACCTGGACCACGCGCACGGGCGCGACCTTCAGGACCGTCACCGGTACGGCGCGGTTCTGGTCGTCCCAGACCTGGGTCATGCCGACTTTCTCGCCGACGATGGCCTTGCTTGCCACGTGTCCTCTTCCCTGTGCTTCGTGTCGTTCCGTGTCGTTGTGCCACCGGCGCCCGCACGGCCTCCCGCACGCACGCCAACGCTCCGCCCGGGAATCCCGAGCGGAGCGCTCGAATGGTTCGGTGCGACGTTCCGGCCGGAGCCGGCGATCACACACGTCTGTTGTTGTCCGCAGCACGACGGTGCCGCTGTATTTCGCCTCTGAACTGCCGAAATCGGCAGCTGCCCAAGCTACACCATGGTCCGGCCCCCTGCCAGGCGTCCGGCCGGGGAACCGGGGCCGCCCGCCGTCAGGCGCCGGGCAGCAGGCGATCAGGCCGTCTGGATCTTGATCTCGATGTCCACGCCCGCGGGCAGGTCGAGGCGCTGGAGCGAGTCGACCGTCTTGGGCGTGTGCTCGACGATGTCGACCAAACGCTTGTGCACCCGCATCTCGAAGTGCTCGCGCGAGTCCTTGTACTTGTGCGGCGAGCGGATCACCGTGTAGCGGTGCTTGTCGGTCGGCAGCGGGACCGGGCCGAGGACCTTGGCCTGGGTCCGCAGCACCGTCTGGACGATCTTCTCGGTGGACTGGTCGAGGATCTCGTGGTCGTAGGCCTTCAGCCTGATGCGGATCTTCTGCTTCGGGCCGTCGGCCATGGTCTCGCTGCCTGCTCTCGCTGCTCGGTGGCCGGGACTACTTGAGGATCTCGTCGACGACGCCCGAGGCCACGGTGCGGCCGCCCTCGCGGATGGCGAAGCGCAGGCCCTTGTCCATGGCGATGGGCTTGCCGAGCTCGACCGTCATCTTGGTGTTGTCGCCCGGCATGACCATCTCGGTGCCCTCGGGCAGCGAGATCTTCCCGGTCACGTCGGTGGTCCGGAAGTAGAACTGCGGCCGGTAGTTGGTGAAGAACGGCTTGTGGCGGCCGCCCTCCTCCTTGTTCAGCACGTAGACCTCGGCGGTGAACTCGGTGTGCGGCGTGATCGAGCCGGGCTT
>DATJTU010000223.1:0-14236 GCA_035503015.1 Acidimicrobiales bacterium
GTTGTCGTGCAGCACGAGCGCGTTGAGGCGCGAGCTGTGGAACGGGAACTCGGGCCACGGCGCGTCCCAGGTGTGCCACTGGCCGGCCGCCGTTCCACCGAGCTCGACCATCTCGGCGGGAGTGGGGAAGTAGCGATGGACAGCGTCCTGGGCCGCCGCGAGCTGCGCGGCGGGTATCGCCTCGGGGACGACGCACCACCCGTCGAGGTCCCACTGCTTCTTGCGCTCCGGTGTCAGCAGCGGGGACGTGGCTGGCGGCACGGCTCGCACGTTACTGCGGAGGATTCGGAGCGGGGACAGAAGGACCAGGTGGGGGAGGAATTTGCTCGTTCGGCGCCGGCCGTTCTACGCTTTTGACCAATCGCTCAAATCAATCGATCAACACGACGGAGGTGGTTCCTGTGGCGAAGTCGGGCGTGAAGCCCCGAGTGGGACAGCCGGCGTCGGCCGGGGTGGAAGAGACCCGGCAGGCCCTCGTGCGAGGTGCCATTGCAGCACTGAAGGAGGAGGGCTATGCGGGGGCGAGTGCACGGGCGATCGCACGTCGTGCCGGGTGCAACCAGGGCCTGATCTTCTACCACTTCGGATCGGTCGCGAATCTGTTGCTCGCCGCGCTGGACGAAGTCAGCGAGTCCCGGCGCGTCCACTATCAAGCTGCGGTCGACGAGGCCGAGGGGATGGCCGCGCTCGTCGACGCCGCGCAGGCGATCTTCGAGGAGGACCTCGACGCAGGCCACATCGCGGTCCTGGCCGAGATGATCGCCGGAGCCTCCGCGACGCCCGGGCTCGCAGCGGAGGTCGCGGCGCGCATAGCCCCGTGGCGAGACTTCGCCACCGAGGCGTTGCGCGGTGTGCTCGAGGGCACGCCCTTGGAGAGCGTGGTGGAGCCGGACGTCGCCGCCCACGCCGTGGTCGCGCTCTATCTCGGGCTGGAGATGCTGGCGCACCTCGACGGCGACCGCCGTCCGGCGCTCGCGCTGTTCGACCGGGCGCGTCTGCTGGCCGGCTTGGTGCAGGCACTCGGCCTCTCGCCGACACCCCCGGATCCCGCGCGGTCGCCGAAGACCGCCGGCCAGACCAGGAAGGAGATGCCATGACAGAGCACGAGAAGGTGGTCGAGGCGGCCTCGGACCGCACGGCTGCGACCACACGAAGCGGCGTCGACGTCGTCACCGGCGCCTTCAGCTACTCGGGGGCGGCGATCGCCCGGGAGCTCGAACGTGCGGGGAGGAGGGTCCGCACGCTCACCGGTCATCCTGGGCGGGCCCGGGCTGACAGTGGGATCAACGTGCGGCCCTTGGCGTTCGGCGATGCCGCCGCATTGACCGCGTCGCTCGAAGGCGCCACCACCCTCTACAACACGTACTGGATCCGTTTCCCCCACAAGCACGACGACCACGAACGAGCGGTGGCAAACCTCCGCACGCTCTTCGGGGCGGCGCGCCAGGCCGGCGTCGAGCGCATCGTGCACGTGTCGATCACCCACCCGAGTCTCTCGTCGCCTTACGGCTACTTCCGTGGGAAGGCCGAAGCCGAGCAGGCCCTGGCCGAGGCCGGCGTGCCCTATGCGGTACTCAGGCCGGCCATCCTCTTCGGCGGCGACGGTGTTCTCCTCAACAACATCGCCTGGTTGCTGCGGCGCCTCCCTGTCTTCGCGGTCGGCGGCACAGGTGAGTACCGGATCCGGCCGATCCACATCGACGACCTGGCGGCACTGGCCGTCAGAGCGGGGCAGGAGCGCGATGACTCGGTCACCGACGCGGTCGGCCCGGAGCGCCCGACGTTTCTCGAGCTGGTCCATGAGCTCCGCACGGCGGTCCACAGCCGGAGCATCGTGGTGCGGGTCCCCGGTGCGTTCATGCCGCCGCTTGCGTCGCTGCTCGGCCTGGTGCTGCGCGACGTCCTGCTCACCGGCGACGAGTTCCGGGCCATGGCCGACGGGCTGGCCGACACCGACGGGCCGGCCACAGGCTCCATCTCGGTGAGCCGTTGGATCTCCGAGCACGCAGACTCGCTCGGCCGGCGCTATGCCAACGAGATCGACCGGCACTTTCGGCCGGCTGCGCCTAACTCCAGATGACGAGGACGAGCGCTGCCGCAAGAGCGAGGTAGAACCCGAACGGCAGCCCTGCGCCACGCTTGGCTCGACCGAGCACGATCATCGTGAGGCCGACGACCGCTGCCATGAGGTTCGCGTAGAAGAACTCGTCGACGAGCGCCATCGGGCTCACCCAGGCCAGGCCGAAGCCGACCACGAGTGCCAGGCGCACGTCCCCGTATGCGATCCAGCGCGGGTTCATCAAGTTGATGAGGAACAGGACGGCGAAGAAGATCAACCCGCCGAGCGTCGCGTGGATGAGCCGCCTCCAATCGGCGCCGGCAAACGCCACGGTCACGCCGCTCGCGATCACGACCGCGCCCAGGGCGTACACGAGTGTCTTGGGGAGGAGACGCCGCGTCAGATCGCAGTAGGCGAGTTGCACGAGCCCGACCAGCATGAGCAGCGGGGGGATCGCGATCAGCGACCAGCCCACCCGGTAGAGGATGAAGGCGGGGATGACGCCCGACGCTGCGGCGAGCGCGATCCACTGCGCTCGCCCGATCGGTGGCACGTCGACGGCTGCGGCGTCGATCGCGGCCGCCGCGGCCGGCGCC
The DNA here is from genome assembly GCA_035503015.1 of Acidimicrobiales bacterium. GTDB lineage: Bacteria > Actinomycetota > Acidimicrobiia > Acidimicrobiales > RAAP-2 > Bog-473. The sequence goes on from DATJTU010000223.1 coordinate 2,656, forward strand.
GAGGTCGGGTGCTCAGTGCTTACCGAGGCCCGGAGGAGCGATGCGGCGAGTTGTTTCCGGGTGATCGGCACGAGGAGCGACCCCATGGCCATGCCGAAGGCTGCACCGACGAGGAGGGCAACGGGAGCGGTCATTGCACCAGAGAGACCGAGTCGCAGTTGGCGGCGAGGAACGCCACTTCGGCGTTGCCGACGGAGACACCCGCCGCCTGTAGAACCGGCACCATGACGGGGGCGAGCGTGGTGAGCACGGCGTAGGCCGGGTTCGTTGCCCCGAGACCGGTGAACGATGGCGTGGGAGACGCTGTGCCGATCTGCTTCGGGTTCGACCCGGAGGGGCCATAGGTGGAGGCTGACGGCGGCACGTTGGACGAGTTGTAGGTCTCGCTGGCGCTGGTCACTCCCGAGATCTGGACCGACACCCCCGAAAAGCCGGGGATCGACACGCCGGCACTGGCCGTCTGCGTGCTCGAGTTGATCTTGGCTGCGCTGAAGGTGTTGTTCGTGTTCGTGCACGACACCGCCGACAAGGTTGACGTCGCGCCCGCAGCGGAGAGCGGCCCGATGGTCACCGAGCCGAGCCCAGGGATGTTGAGTGTGATGTTCGCCGTCACCTGGACCGTCGACGCTTGCGTGCCGACGGGGCCGAAGGCAACGACCGGGAGCTGGCCAACCTGCAATTGGAGATCCGCCGTCGTCAGCCCGGTGATCCCGAGGGCAGAGGTGACGTCGATCTCGTTGCTCCCGTTCGCCACTTCGGCCTCGGTGGTCAAGAGCTGGAGCACGTTCAGGTTCGCGCCGAGGGCCGATGTCGGGATCTCCCCGTTCGTGCAGCTCGACGTGTCCCCCGACGAAGGCTGGTTCCAGCTGATCGAGACGAGCTGGCACAGGCTCATCATCGTCGAGCCCCCTGCGCTCAGGAGGCCGGACGAGCTGAGCGCCTGCGAGGCGACGCACGCCGGTGGGGCCGGGCTCGCGCCGCAATTCAGGGACTGCACCTGATTCGTGATGGCGTCGTTCAACAGAGTCGGCCATTCGGACTCGGGGAGCGACGTCGTCAAGACGTTGGCGGGCGTCAGCACGGACGCGTCAGCCTGGATGACCTGATTCAGGCTGACGTATGTGTCGGCGAGCCCCTGGTAGCCGGCGGCGCTGATCGAGATGTTGGGCGCCATCGTGCCCAGGACGTCGCTCAAGACGGCATAGGGCTGGGACTGTGTCGTGCTGATGTTGGCCAGATAGGAACCGACGGAGAAGCCGCCCTCGGGAGTCAGCTCGGCGATCGACGACCGGGTCACCGTGGAACTGCCGCCACCGAAGATGTGCGGCACGGTCTGCGTCGCGGTCACCTTCACGGCGTTGCACGGATTCAGGTACTGGGGGTAGAAGTCCCAGCAGCCGCCGGTGGCAGGCGAAAACGTTGCCGGAGAACCCGACCACACGCCGCCGACGAACGAAAGGGACGTGTCGTTCCCGTTATCCGTGTTCGCGTTCGCAAGCTCTCCGGCGAGATAGGTATTGCTGGCCTGAAGCGTGGCCTGCTGATCAGCGATGTTGATGTAGCGGGTCACGTCGAGTGCTGCGGTGTCGGCGATGGCCTGCGCCTGTCGGTTGCCGTCCACCGTAAAACCCAGGTCGACGCCGAAGGCGCCGGCCCAGAGCAGCAGGACCATGCTGATCGCGGTGAGGACGAACGTCGCGCCTCGTTCGTCGGCCGCCCGCACCCGCTTCCACGTGCGGAACCATCGTCGAATAGACCGCATTTACGAGCTCGGCGACGACAGCTGGAGGACGTTGGTGGACGAGATCGTCGATGGCGTGATGACGCCCAGCCCCGGGAGCTCGGGAAACAGCGGCGATGACGCGTAGTTGTACGAGACCGTCACCTTGAGGCACGTGTTGTTCTGGCTCGACGGGCACGGTTCCGTCTGCGCGACGCATGTGATCGTGGTGCTCGTGGTGCCACACGTACCCTTGCCCATCCAGCCGACGTCCGACGCGGCTTGCGCCTCTGCTGTGGCGACGGCAGTCGACGACGAGACGATGCCAGCGCGAGCACCGTCTGCAGCCGCCTGTGTCACTGTGGCCTGCGCGGCCAGGATCAACCCGTAGGTGATGATGCCGTAGAGGAGCATGACAAGGAGGACGACAACGAGCGCGAACTCCACCATTTCGGCGCCCCGTTCGTCATCGCGCCACCGCCTCGGCACATCCGGAAGCTTCCACGTGCGCGGTCTCAACGCGACCCCCCTCTCCTCACTGTCGGGCGGCGGCACCCACTCCTGAAGGGCAAATGTCGAATTGCCGCGTCGCTGTGTCGCGACGCACTCGATTCTGGGCTGTCGGCGCGCGTTCGGTACATAGGTCATATGGACCATTTGGGGGTCTCACCAGGGACGCTGCGATCGAGAATGGTCAAAACGGCCTATGTACGGGATGTGGTTCGCGTCGTACCCTCCAAGCGAAACCGGCGGCGGACGTCGCGCATGCAGTACCGACGTCGTCCGAAGGTTGAGAGGGGGAATGGTCGTGAAGAGGCAGACGCTCACGCTGGTCTTGATCGGGGTCATCCTGTTCGTCGCCGGAAGCGCCATCGCCTTCGCGAGTGTCAAGGGCGCGAGCAAACACGCGGGGTCGAGCTCCACCAGTTCGGCGCCGGTGACGATCTCAGCCGTCATCGCGAGGGGTGCGATTCCTGCCGGAACGACGGGCCAGTCGATGATTGCGAACCACTTGGTTGCGATCGAGTTGATTCCGACCAAGACCTTCAAGCCGACCGATCTGGCGACGCTGGCGGGATTGACGAATGAGGTCTCGACGCAGACGATCGCCAAGGGTCAGGCCATCAGCTCCACCGAGCTGAGCGCGAGCACGTCGACGATCTCCATCCCGACAGGCATGGACGCGATGACCGTCACGATGACCGGCACCAACGCGTTGGCCGGGTACCTGCAGCCGGGTAGCCGGGTCGACGTCTACGCCAACATCACGAAGCTCTCGAACGGGGACAACGCGAACCTCCCCATTCCCTGCACCGAGCTGGTCATGACGAGCATCCAGGTCCTGGACGTCTCGAGTACGGTTCCTTCCTACGCGGGCCACAAGACGGCGGCAGGCCGCACGGTGCCCGGCAGCGAGACGGTCCTCCTGGCGGTGACGGGGCAGCAGGCGCAGACGCTCCAGTTCCTCGAGCAGAACGAGTCGCTGAGCGTCGTGCAACCCCAGCAGGGAGCCACGCCTCCGGCTCTGTTGCAATGCGTCGGGACGGGACAGACCGCAGGCAATCCATGATCAATCGCCGCATTCTGGTCATCAGCCGCTCGCCTGCCCTGAGCCGGGCGATCCAGGCCTCACTCGGTGCCGGCTACCAGGTCGTCACCAGCTCGAACGTCGTCGACGTCGAAGAAGAGGTGCACGACCAAGGGCCGTTCGACATCCTCGTCGCCGGGCCGGTCTTCGACAGCCACGCCGGCATGACGCGTCTGGCCAATCTGCGGGCGCGTTCGGCGGTCCCGGCGGTCGTCCTCGCCCTGGGGCCGCGGCCGAAGGCGAACCTCGCCGACATCGTGCGCACCGGGGCGGTCGAGCTCGTCGAGTACCCGACGTCCAAGCGTCAACTTTCGAGCGCACTGCAGCGCGCCTTCGACATCGCCGACGCGTCCCAGCCCGGCGGGTCCGATGCGGTCCTGCCCGTCGTCACGGACGGCGTCGTCGTCGAGCGTTCGCACTTCGCCGAAGTGTTCACCGTCGCTTCGTCGAGCGGCGGCTGCGGCAAGACCTTCTACGCCACCAACCTGGCTTGCTACCTCGCCGCGCAGACCGGGCAACGGGTCTGCCTGGTCGACCTCGACCTCCAGTTCGGCGAGGTCTCGACCGCGCTGCATCTCCGGCCGCGGTTCACCATCTCCGATCTCTTGTCCCGTGAGCCCGTCGACGAGGACGATCTCGACCACCACGTGGAGGAGTACCTCGAAGAGCACGAGCTCGGGTTTTCGGTGCTGGCGGCGCCTTTCAGCCCGGCTGACGCGGACATGATCGCGCCGAAGGACGTCTACAAGGTCATGGGCGCGCTGCGCCGCCACTTCGACTACATCGTCGTGGACACCCCCGCGCAGCTCTCCGAGATCGTGCTGGCTGCGTTCGACCACTCGACTCGGGTGCTCTGCATGGTGACGCTCGACCTGCCGAGCATTCGCAACATGCGTGTCTTCCTGACGACCCTGGAAAAGCTCAAGATCAACAGTGACTCCATCGGTGTGGTGCTCAACAAGGTCGAAGAGGACATGGGCATCGACATCAGCGATGTGCAGGAGGTCCTGGACAACAAGATCATTTCGGTTCTGCCCTACTCGCGCGAGGTGATGAAGTCCATCAACAAGGGCCGTCCGGCGCTCGTGTCCGCGGCGGGATCGGACATCGGCAAGAAGCTCGCCGGCAGCATGAGCCAGTTCCTGTCGGGCGAGGTGACGCCCGTCTTCGAATCGAGTGGCAACGCGAGCCCGCAACTCAACGGCGAGTCGCGGGGGTTCTGGCGGAGGAAGAAAGGACGCACCACGAAGGTGCCTGAGCTCGAGAGGGCCTGATCGCCATGAACCTTTCGGAGAAGCTGGCCGCGGCCGACGGGAACCCGTCGGAATCCGGGTCTGACGAGGCTGCCGCCCCTCCTCGTAATCGGAGAGCCGGGGACCCTGGAGGCCCACCGCCGGTCAAGGCGAATCCCTTCGGCTCACCGGGCGCCAAGGGCCATCCGATGCGCCGGGCCTCCGACCGGGCCGCTCTCGACGAACAGTGGAAGCAAGGCAAGGCCAAGGTCCAGTCCAAGGTGCTCGCCGAGATCGCACCGACGGCCGCGGACCTGTCGCCGGACGAGTTGCGGACCAAGGTGCGTGCGACCGTCAACGAGATCCTCGAGCGCGAGGACATCGGGATCTCGCCCATCGAGCGCCAGCGCTTCGTCGAGGAGATGTTGGAGGACTCGCTGGGCTATGGCCCGCTCGAGGCGCTGTTGGCCGATCCGACCGTCACCGAGATCATGTGCAATGCCTACGACGAGGTCTGGATCGAGCGCCAAGGGCTGATCGAGCGAAGCGAGGTCTTCTTCACTACGCCGAGCCAGTACCGGCGCATCATCGACCGCATGGTCCACGCGGTGGGACGCCGGGTCGACGAGTCGTCACCGATGGTGGACGCGCGCCTCGCGGACGGATCCCGGATCAACGCCATCGTGCCGCCACTCGCCCTGCGCGGACCGGTGCTCACCATCCGAAAGTTCCCCGAGCGCGCCTTCTTGATGCAGGACCTGATCAACATGGGCTCGCTGACCATGGACACCGCGGTGTTCCTCGAGGCCTGCGTACGGGGCAAGATCAGCATGGTCGTCGTCGGCGGCACCGGCACGGGGAAGACCACGATGCTCAACGTCCTCTCCAACTTCATTCCCGACGGTGAGCGGCTCATCACCATCGAGGAGTCGGCAGAGCTCCAGATCCAAGGTGCGCATGTCGTCACGCTCGAGACCCGTCCGGCCAACGCAGAGGGAACCGGCGAAGTCCGGATCCGCGACCTGGTCCGCAACTCGCTCCGTATGCGTCCCGACCGCATCATCGTCGGTGAGTGCCGTGGGTCGGAGACCCTCGACATGCTCCAGGCCATGAACACGGGTCATGCCGGCTCCATGACGACGGTGCACGCGAACACGCCGCGCGAGCTCCTGGGCCGCCTCGAGACCATGGTCATGATGGGGGGTGTCGAGTTGCCCCAACGTGCCATCCGCGAACAGATCGTCATGGCGGTCGGGCTTCTCGTCCAACTCCAGCGGACGCCCGCTGGGCCCCGCGTGGTGCAATCGATCACCGAGATCCAGGGCATGGAGGGCGACACCGTCCTCCTGCAGGACATCTTCCACCGCGTGGACCAGGCGGAAGGCATGGGCCGCCTGGTTCCGACCGGGCTCCGTCCGAAGATCCTCGACGAGCTCGCGTTGAGCGGCATCGAGGTGCCGTCGCACCTCTTCCGAAACGACGGCGACTCGCTCTCTGCTCGCTCGGGTGGGCGCCACCATCGGCCGGCGCGGCCCGGCCGTGTGCCCGAACCCCCGTCTGAGGAGCTCTACGAGATGCTGGCGCGTCGCCGCGACGGGAGATGAGCAGGTCATGAGCGCCGCGTTGCAACTCAGCTCGACGACCGAGGCGTTCGTCGCCGCCGTCCTGATCGGCGCGGGGCTGTCCGTGGCCGTGGTCGCCGCCATCGTGCGGGTGCGGACCAAACAGCGCACGCTGGCCGAGATCCTCGACGGCACGATGGGCAAGGCCCAGGTCCCTGTCGAGGTCGTGACCGAGTCGCCCGAGCACGGCGAGTTGTCAGCCCTGACCGTGCGGATCGCGGGCATCTTCGGGCGGATCGACACCTCGGGCGTACTCGAGCGCCGCCTGGAACGCGCCGACATCCCGCTGCGTTCCGGTGAGTACATCGTCATCGCCGGGGCCGTCGCCTGCATCCTGGCGGCGGGCGCCGGCGTCATCGCGCGCTCGCCCTTCGCTGCCCTGGGGGCGATCGTCCTCGTGGCTGCTGTCGCGTGGTACCTCCCGACGAGACGGGCCAACAAGCGGATCAAGCAGTTGCAGGAGCAGCTACCCGATGCGCTGGCGCTCATCGCCGCATCGGTCGAGGGCGGGCAGACCTTCCAACGCTCGATCGACATGTACCGCCGCGACGCGCGCCCACCGCTGTCGGCTGAGCTCGACCGGGTGATGGCCGAGGTCGCGGTCGGCTCCGACCTGGTGGTCGCGCTCGAGAACATGGCCGAGCGCTCCGGCGTCGAGGATCTGAACTGGGCCGTCGAGGCGGTGCGGATCCAACAGTCGACCGGCGGCCGGCTGGCGCCGATCCTGCACACCTTGGCCGACTTCATGCGGACCCGCCAGGAAGTCCGGCGCGAGGTCCAGACGCTCTCCGCCGAAGGCCGCATGTCGGGCTACGTGCTCTTCGCCATCCCGATCTTCTTGGTGCTGGCGCTGGAGCTCAAGGACCCGAGCTACCTCACGCCCATGCTGCACGGCGCAGGGCTCATCGTCTTGATCTTCACGGCCGGCCTGATGGCTCTGGGCTTTTGGATCGTGCGGCGCATGGTCAACATCAAGGTCTGAGGCAGAGGGGAACTGACGACATGAACGCGGCGTACATCCTTCCCCTGGTGGGGATCACGATCATGGCGATCGGCATCATCAGCGTCGGCGCCGCAGCGCGGCGCTCGCACCGCCAGAACCAGCGCCTCGACTTCATCCGCTCCCTGGGTTCGGAGGCCGAGCTCTACGCGGAGCCGGTGCCCTCGATGGAGCGCGTCCAGACACCCCTCCTGACGCGGATCCTCGGCCCGGTGTGGAGCGGGCTCCGACACACCCTGTCGCGCCTCTACCCGTCGCAGGACATCGACCGAGTGCACGCCGACCTGCTGAAGGCGGGTCTCACGGGCTCCATGCGAGCGGAGGAGTACGTTGCCATCCAGGTCGGGGCGGTGATGCTCGGGATCGGCGCGGGCCTGGTGTCGTTGATCAGCGGGATCGTTAGCATCAAGATGGGCTTGGCGATCCTGTTCATCCTCCCGATGCTCGGCGGCCTTGCGCCCAGCTGGTGGCTCCGCCACCGCATCAAGGCGCGGCGCGAGCAAGTGACCAACGACTTGCCGGACCTGCTCGACCTCATGACGATTTCGGTTGCGGCAGGGCTCGGTCTCGAGCAGGCGATGCAAGTCTCGTGCGCGCGGTTCGAGTCGCCGGTCTGCCACGAGCTCCGGCTCACGCTCCGGGAGATGGAGCTCGGCCTGTCCCGCCAGGACGCGCTCGAGAACCTGAAGCTGCGGACCGACATCGACGACCTCGTGACCTTCGCCGTCGTCCTCGCACAGGCCGACGCGCTCGGCCTTCCGATCGGCCGCGTCTTGCAGGCGCAAGCCGACGAGATGCGCGACAAGCGCCGTCAGCGGGCGCGGGAGAAGGCGGCCAAAGTGCCGGTCAAGATCCTCTTCCCCCTTGCACTGTGCTTTTTGCCGGCGATCATGATCGTCGTGCTCGGTCCCATCGTCGGGCCCATCAAGCACGCGCTGCACGGCGGCGCCTGAGCAAACTTCGCGTTGCAGACCCCCTGCAGCGCCCGGAATTGTTCATCCAGCACGTCTCGCACCCGGGCTGCAATCGTGCTGCGACTGTCCTTTGAGGGCGAAAGCGTACAATGACCTGGGAGTTTTCACCGGATGACGGTGAGGGATCCGCCACCGGCAACCCCGGAGGCGGAATGAGGGGGGAGGAATGTCGAACACTGCCACGGCCGAGTGGCCGGCAGCGCAGCCAGGGGTCGCCCCATTGGTGGCATCTGGCCCCCAATGGACGTTCTATACCCAGGTGTCAGTGTCGGGGCCGTCGGTCTGCACGACGGTGCACCGCGGCGAGAGCCTCGGCGGCACACGCGCCACCCTCACCCGCGACGACATCGTCCCCGAGGAGGACGACTTCCGCGACCCGGACGTCACGGCGCAGCGCCGGGATGACGACCGGCAATGGGGACCCTGGTCCCTCACCCAGCGCGAGCTCGAAGTGTTGCAGCTCCTCGCGGAGGGCGCGACCAACGGCGAGATCTCGCAACGTCTCTATATCAGTCCCAAGACGACCAAGAATCACCTCGCCGCGATCTTCCAGAAGCTCGACGTCACGAACCGCACACACGCACTGGTGCGCGCCGTCGTGATGGGCCTCGTCACGATCGAGTAAGACAACAATCGCTCCACGTCAGAGGCACAATTGGTCCATAAAGCCTATGGAGTTGCCTCCGGTGGAAACCCACAATGTCGATGGGAACCCACATGGTGTCGAGCAATCCCGTTCGGAGCCATTGGGGCGAGAGAGGGGAATGGAGAATGACTGAGCTGTTTCTGAACGCGTTTTTCGCGGTGCGTGGATTCCACGCGAACATGCTTGAGCGCGCCCGGACGGAGCGCGGCGCTTCCATGGTGGAGTACGCGCTGCTCGTTGGCCTCATCGCCGTTGTCGCCGTTGTTGCGGTGGCCGCGCTCGGTGGTGGCATCAAGGGCCTGTTCAGCAACGCCAACAACTGCGTTGGCAGCGCCACATCGACCACCCCCAACTGCTAGGGCCGGTCGCGGTGTCTCGTCGCCGCCGAAGCCATCGACGAGAGATTCCCTAAGGGAATATTCCCCCTTCCCCAATGGGATGACGGCAGGGCTGGGCCGGTCTTCAGCCGGCCCAGCCCGCTGTCGTTTCGCAGACCGCCCGGCGGCGACGCCGGGCGATGAGAACCGATCTGGGGCGGACGTCGGAGCCGGGTGGCGGCGACGGACGCAGCGAACGAGCCGACCTCGCTGACGGGGGAGGCAAAGGTGCCGGGGGGCAACCGGGGAGGGCTGGATCAGAAGATCCAGCCCTCCGTCGCGTCCGGGCGAGGGCGGGCACGCCGCCACGACGAGCGGCCCACCAGCGGCGACGTCCGAATTCATCGTCGGTTTACACAACCGATACTGCGGCGAAATAGGGTCCGGCGACACTGAGGTGGGGCATTGGAAACAGGAGCGTGCATGAGCTACCAGGCCGAGTACATCTGGATCGACGGGACGGAGCCCTCTCCGCTCCTGCGGAGCAAGACCAAGATCGTGGAGGACGGCAAGGAACCCCCGATCTGGGGCTTCGACGGGTCGAGCACCAACCAGGCGGAGGGCAGCGATTCCGACTGCGTGCTCCAGCCCGTGTTCGTCTGCCCCGACCCGCTGCGGGGCGAGAACGACAAGCTCGTCATGTGCGAGGTCCTGCTGACCGACATGTCGCCGCACCCGACCAACACCCGCCGCGCCTGCGTCGAGGTGGCCGAGAAGTACGCGAGCTTCGAGCCGTGGTTCGGCATCGAACAGGAGTACACCTTCTTCCAGTACGGCCGTCCGCTCGGATGGCCAGAAGCAGGCTTTCCAGCTCCCCAGGGTCCGTACTACTGCGGCGTCGGCGGGGACAAGATGCCGGGGCGCGAGATCGTGGAGCGCCACACCGCCGCATGCATGAAGGCGGGGCTCGCGATCGAGGGGACGAACGCCGAGGTGATGATGGGGCAGTGGGAGTTCCAGATCGGCATCCTGCCTCCGCCACTCATCGGTGATCAGCTCTGGACCGCGCGCTGGCTCTTGTTCCGCATCGCAGAGGATTTCGATGCCTTCGCGACGCTCGAGCCCAAGCCGGTGCTCGGCGACTGGAACGGCGCCGGCGCCCACACGAATTTCTCCACCAAGGCGATGCGCGAAGACGGCGGATGGGATGCCATCCTGGCCGGCTGCGAGGCCTTGGGGAAGCGCGTGGAGGAGCATGTCGCCAACTACGGCATTGGCATCGAGACCCGCCTGACCGGCGCGCACGAGACAGCGCACTACAGCCAGTTCAGCTACGGCACTTCGGACCGCGGTGCGTCCATCCGCATCCCCTGGCAAACGGCCAAGAACAAGAAGGGGTGGATCGAGGACCGCCGGCCCAACGCCAACATGGACCCCTACGTGGTGAGCCGACTCCTGGTGGAGACCGTCTGCGAGGACGCCGCCTCGAGCTAGTCGCGCATCCGCGCATGAGGACGCCGCCGGTCCCGGGTCCGCACCACCCGGGTCGGCGGCGTTTCTCGTCGTGCGATCCTCATTGCGGAGCGGGCGAACGCGGTGGTGCAGGCTGGTCGGACGGCGCGTGCGAAGCCATCGCCGGCTCTCCTGGCCGGGCCAGTGGCCCGTACTGCAGCGCCGACGTGTCGCCTTCGATGTAGCGGCTGGTGTCACCTCCGGCGTCCGCCATCTCGTCCATCCCGATGGGCCCTTCGGGGCGTCCCGCCAGGAACTGCTGGATGATCGGGTTGTCCGTCGCGGCCATGTCCGCCTTGCTTGCGAACTTGACCAGGTTCGAACGGAACAGGACGCCCATGTACTCCGCCGTGCGCATGACCGACTGGATGTTGTGGGTGATGATGAAAAAGGTGGCGCCCGTCTCCTTCTGTGCGGTGACCACCAACTCGTCAAGATAGGCGACTCGGACCGGGTCCAGCCCGGAATCGGGTTCGTCGAAGAGGACGATCTCGGGCTCGGTGACCATGGCGCGGGCAAGCCCGGCCCGTTTCTTCATGCCGCCCGACACCTCACCGGGAAGCTTCTTCAGGTGGTCCATGAGGCCCACCAGTTCCGCGTTCCGGTGCACCAGCTCACGTATCTGGGCCTCGTTCTTGCGCGTGTGCTCCCGGAGCGGGAACGCGATGTTGTCGTACAGGTTCATCGATCCGAACAGCGCGCCGTCCTGGAACAGGACACCGAATTTCTTGCGGACCTCGTAGAGCCGACGCTCGCGGAGGCCGACGATCTGGTCCCCGTCGACCCAGATTTCGCCGCGTTCGGGACGGAGCAGGCCCAAGATGTTCTTCAGCAACACGGACTTCCCGGTACCGGAAGGTCCGAGGATCGCGGTGATGCGGCCCTTCGGCACGTCGAAGGTGATGTCCTCGAGCACGGTGTGGGAACCGAACGACTTGGTCACGCCACGCAGGGAGATGATCGGCTCACC
>DATJTU010000224.1:0-29195 GCA_035503015.1 Acidimicrobiales bacterium
GACGACGTACTGGGGCATGAAGGTGATCCAGAAGCCGATGAACATCAGCCAGAAGTGCCACTTGCCCAGGCTCTCGCGCAGCATGCGGCCGAACATCTTCGGATACCAGTAGTAGACGCCGGCGAAGCCCGCGAAGACGGCGGTGCCGAACAGGACCTGGTGGAAGTGCGCCACGACGAAGTAGGTGTCGTGGGTGGCGAAGTCGATCGGCGGCGACGCCAACATGATGCCGGTCACGCCACCCATCAAGAACGCGAAGAGGAAGCCGATCGAGAACAGCATCGGTGTGGTGAAGCGCAACTGCCCGTGCCACATCGTGCCGATCCAGTTGAAGAACTTGATACCGGTCGGGACGGCGATCAGCAGGCTCAAGAAGGAGAAGAAGGGCAGCAGCACGGCGCCGGTCGTGAACATGTGGTGCGCCCAGACGCCGGTCGACAGGGCGGCGATGGCCATGGTGGCGAAGACCATGCCCTTGTACCCGAACACCGGCTTGCGCGAGAAGACGGGCAGGATCTCGGTGACGATGCCGAAGAACGGCAGGGCGAGGATGTAGACCTCGGGATGGCCGAAGAACCAGAAGAGGTTTTGCCATAACAACGGTGAGCCACAACTTCGCATCGGCAGTCCGTTGACGAGGTGACAACCGACCGCCGTATAGATGTGCGTGTTGAAGTGGCGGTCGCAGAACAGCATGATCAGCGCGGCCGTCAGGACCGGGAAGGCGATCAGGATCAGGATCCCGGTCACCAGCATGTTCCAGGTGAAGATCGGCATCCGGAACATGGTCATCCCGGGCGCGCGCAGGTAGAAGATGGTGGCGCACAGGTTGACGCCGGTGAAAATGGCGGAGAACCCGGTGAGGGCGAGCGCCATGATCCAGGTGTCGGGTCCCGCGCCCGGCGAGCTCGTCGCGCTGGAGAGCGGGGCGTAGGCGACCCAGCCGAACTGCGCGGCACCGCCGGCGACGAAGAAGCCCAACAGCATCGTGATCGAGCCGGTGAGGTACAACCAGTAGCTCAGCGCGTTGAGGCGCGGGAAGGCCATGTCGGGCGCGCCGATCTGCAGCGGCACGATGAAGTTGGCCAGGCCGCCGAAGGCGAAGGGGCCGGCGAAGAGGTACAGCATCAGGCTGCCGTGCATGGTGAACAGGGCGTTGAACTGCGAGAAGCTCAGCAGCGAGGAGTGCGGCGATGCGAGCTGCAGCCGCATGAAGAGCGCCATGATCCCCGAGATGTAGAAGATCACGATCGCGGTGATCATGTAGCTGAGCCCGATGACCTTGTGGTCGGTGGACGTCAGCCACTTCAAGATGCCCGAGGGACCGTGCTCCTCGTGCCCGTGCGCCTCGTGCCCGTCGACGGTGACTTCCTGGGGGACGTGGAGCCCGGTCTCGGTGGGATCGATGACGTCAGTCACCGTAGAGGTCACCTCCCGTGTTCCCAAGGTTGCCGGAGTTGCCCGAATTGCCAGAGTAACCCGGCACCGTGCCGTTGATGTTGGCGTGCAGGCCCGCCGGGAGTTGCCCGATGGAGCCGGGGTGCGAGCGTTGGAACGCGCCCGTGGTCCGCAGCCACGCCTGGTACGCGTTCGGCGAGACGGAACGGACGTTGAAGAACATCAGCGAGTGATAGAGCCCGCACAGCTGGGTGCACTGGCCTCGATACACGCCGTCGTGCAACACGTTGAGGTCGAACGACGTCCAGTACCCCGGGCTGGCGTAGCGGCTGAAGTTGAACTCGGGGACGTAGAAGCCGTGCAGCACGTCGTAGGAGCGCAGGTAGACGCGCGTCGTCTCGCCCGTCGGCACGACCATGGTCGGGGCGTCGGTGGTCTGGCCGATCACCTTGACCCCGTTGTCATACTGGAACTCCCAACCCCACTGGAAGGCGTAGACGTGCACCTCGGTGTAGGGGTGCGGCTCGACGGCGGTCACCTTGTTCTCGACGATGACGGTGGCCACGAAGAGGCCGATGACGATCAGGATCGGCACGATCGTGTACACGATCTCGAGCAGCGTGTGGTACTGGGTCTGTTTCGGCATCTCGTCCGAGCGGCGCCGGTAGCGCAGCACCGCCCAGAGGATGAGGAGGAAGACGAGGCCGCCGACGATGAGGCCGGCGATGAAGAAGCCCTGCCAGAGGTGGAAGGTCGAGCGCGCCTGGCTGGTGGCGCCTTTGTAGGCCCCGAAGGTGGGGAGCTGGCAGCCGCTGAGCACGAGCCCCCCGAGGATGACCCCGGCCACCGCCAGCCGGCGGCGGGGCTTCTTGGGGCTCTGAGCTGGGGTTTCCGTCGTCTGTGGGGAGGGGCTGGTCAGCGACGAGCTCACGGGGCCGACATTATCGAACCCCGCTCGAAAACTGGAATTCGGAGCCGTGCCTGAGGTGGGCCGACGGCCCAGCTCAGCCTCTGTGCGCGCCCGCTCCCGCCGGCCGTGTCGCCCTCGGCCCGCACCCGGCCCGTCGCGCTTCGAGTCGGTCGGCCGCTCAGCCGGCCGGTCAGTCGGCTGATGCCGTCAGTGCGAGTGGCCCGCTCCGCCCGCACCCGTCCCGGTCGACTCGTTGGATGCCCAGGTGAACACGCCCCGCGCCATCGTCGAGGTGGCCCGGGCGGCCCGGGCGGCGAAGACCTGCTGGCGCGCCAATTGCACGCCGTCGTTGTCGGGTGCGGCCAGCCAGGCGTACTCGACGAGGTGGCTGGCCAGACGGAGGTCCCCGTCGATCCGCCCCGGCTCTGTCTCGGGCGCGTCCGTCGCGTCCGCCAGGAGGAACAAGGCGCGCTCGGCCAGCGCCCCGGGACCGCCGGCCAGCGTCGCCAGCTCGGTGGCGAGGGCGCGCTCGGGCGCGGGCTTCAGCGTGGCCGGGTTCCCGTCCCACCACCCGCCGTACTGGCGCCACACCGTGTGGACGATGAACTCGGGTTCGTCGTAGACGGGCTGGAGGAAGGGGCGGTCGGCCAGCGCGTCGGGCACCGTCACCGTGTGGATGGCGTCGTCGAGGCGACCGCCGGTGTTCATGACGGCGAGCGTCTGGTCGACGAGCGAGTCGAGAAGGTCGGCGGTGTCGGTGAGGGCCTGGCGCACGCGGGCTGCGCCGATGACCGGGAACCCGTGCCCGGGGAGGAGGAACTCCGCGTCGAGCTCGAGCATCCGACGCAGGGCGTCGGCCCACTCACGCGGGTAGCGCTGCACCTTCTGGGGGTTCCCCGCGTTGGGCGAGGCCCAGATGAAGAGGTCGCCGCAGCACAGCACGCGCGTTTCTGGCTGCCAGGTGATCGTGTGGTCGTCGGTCTCGCCCTTCTCGTGGCGCAGGGCGAACCCGACGCCGCCGACCGAGACGTCCAAGGTGTCGTGGTAGGTGCGGTCGGGGTAGCGGTACTCGGTCGGCCAGTTCAGGTCGGTGAAGCCGAACTGGCGCCGGTTGATGATCGTGTTGTAACCCGCCGTGAAGATGTAGCGGTCGAAGCGTGCCGGGAGCGCGTGGTGGGCGATGACCTCGGGGGCCACCCAGCCTTGCTCGGCGGCCTCCTGCTCCCATACCGGGACGCCGAAGACGTGGTCGATGTGCCCGTGGGAGTAGACGGCGGTGTTGAGCCGCGCCGGGCTCCAGGTGCGGATGTCGTCGTGGACCGTCTTGGCCAGCGGTGCGCTCCCCGTGTCGACGAGGAGCAGGCCGTCCTCGGTCTTGAACGAGGAGACGTTGGCGAAGGACGGGCAGAACCCGACGCCGTCGGTGATCTCCACGAAGCCGCCCATGTGGTCGACCGGGTGGAAGGTCTTGGTGGAGAGCTCGCCGTTCCAGAGCCGTTCGGCGACCCTCAGGACATCAGATGCCATCGACCCCCCACTGGTGCCGGTGCGTCGCGGACCGCTGTGCGGACGGCGCTCTCAGGCGGACGTCTCAGGCCCCTGGGGACTTCTCCTCGGTCGGCGCCGGCGCGTCTGACGCCGCAGACGTGCCCTTGGCCGCCGCGCCCTCAGCCTTGCCATCCTTCATCCCTTCCTCGAACTGGTTCTTCGCAGAGCCGAGGTTGCGGGCCAGCTTGGGGATGGCTGCCCCGCCGAAGAGGAGGACGACGAGCACGATGGCCACGATGAGCAGGTCTGGACCGAAAATGTCAGCGAGCATGTATGTCTCCTTCGGGTCCACGTGGCGGTGAACTAGCTACCAGGTTAGACCCATTCCCAGCGGGTGGTCCCCGCAGTCCCTGGTTGCTGCCGCTTCCTATTCGGTGTCACCCCGCCAGCAGGATGCCCATGACCAGCGCCGTGACGCTGGCGGTGCCGGCGACCGACCCCCAGAGGGCGAGCTGCGCCTTCGTCGTCGCACGCTGGTGCAGGAAGGCCCCGAGCCCGGCCAGGGCCACGACGACGATCTTGGCGATGAGCACCGCCTTCCAGGCCGAGCTCTGCTGGGACCAGGTGAACGTCGAGATGTTCCAGAAACCGGTCAGGACGAGGACCACGTAGGCGGGCCAGGCCATGCGGGCGAACGCACGGGCCAGCGCCTTCGGGGCGTCGCCCCCGAGCCCCCGGGCGGGCCCGACGAGGCCCATCATCACGATCTGGCCGCCGACCCACACGGTCGCGGCCAGGACGTGGAGCGTCAGGCGGACCGTGTCCAGCGCCGGCGCCAGCACCGGCTACTTGCCTTGCCAGTTCGGCGGGCGCTTCTCGGCGAAGGCGATCGGCCCTTCCATCGCGTCGGCCGAGGAGAACACCACGCCGACTGCTTCGGCGTTGACCTTCCAGGCTTCCTCCTCGGGAAGGTCGGCGGCCCGCTTCATCACGCTCTTGGAGTAGCGCACCGCGAGCGGTGCGTTGGCGGCGATGCGCTCGGCCAGCGCGATCGCTTCTTCCATCAGTGTGCCCGCGGGCACGACCTTGTTGACGAGCCCGAGGGCGTAGGCGCGCTGCGCGTCGATGGCGTCCCCGGTCATGGCCAGCTCGAGCGCCACCGCCATCGGCAGGCGCTTGGGCATCCGGATGAGGCCACCCGCGCCCGCAACGAGGCCCCGCTTGGCCTCGGGGATGCCGAACGTCGCGTGCTCGGCGGCGACGACGAGGTCACACGACAACATGATCTCGAAACCGCCGGCGAGGGCCGAGCCGTTGACGGCGGCGATGATCGGCTTGGGGAAGTCGCGTTGGGTCAGGCCACCGAAGCCGCCGCTGGCTCCGATGATGCTGCCGCCCTCGCCGCTGCTGAACGCCTTGAGGTCCATGCCGGCGCTGAACGCTTTGTCGCCGCTTCCCGTGATCACGACGACCCAGCAGTCGGCGTCGTCGGTGAGCTCGTCCATGACCGCGGACATCGCCGTGCTCACGGCGCCGTTGATGGCGTTGCGTGCCTCGGGCCGGTTGATCGTGAGGATCTCGACGTTCCCGCGGCGGTCCCGCAGCACTTCGTCTGCCATCGTGCTCCCTTCGCTGGTGCCTTCTGTGTCTCGGCGTCTTCGGGCTCCGGCGCAGGTGTCGTCGCGCCCGAACCCGTGCTGACCCGGTCGTCGAGGATAGAGGCGCGCCTCAGGCGAGGGGAATCTGGGACGCGCCGCCTCCTTCGGGCGGGGAGGGCGTTGCCCCGCCGGACGGCGAGTCGGAAACCATGGCTGCGACGGCCATTTGGACCCGTTTGCTGTAGAGGGCGGTGAAGGCGAACAGGCCACCGATCACCGTGGCGGTGATGAAGGGCGAGACCGCGAGAAACGTCCCGGTCGGCAGCACGTCGGCCAGCGTCAGCCGCGCCGACGCCTCGATCACGAGCCCGATGCCCCACACGACCGACAGCACGCGGAACGTGTGGCGGCCGATGGGCACCTCGTGGAGCCGGTCGAACGCCGACACCTTGTCGGGGTCGGTGCCGGCGGAGAGGTACCGGCTGACATAGAAGAGTGCGGGGCGGTCGTGCGTGAAGACCGTCACGATGCACGCCACACCGAAGAGCGCAGTGAAGAAGGCGTCGCGCACCTTGAGCACGTAGGCGTTGCCCCCGAGCAGGGTCGAGCTGATCACGCCGACCGCGAAACCGACGAGGACGATCGCGCCGACGACGTCGACTCTGCGCTGGCGCACGAACTGGATGACGATCCACGCGACCGAGAAGCAGCCCGCGATGACGAGACCGGCCGCGTCGGTGCGCACGTGGCTGCGGACGATGAAGTAGACGCCGATCGGCAGTGCGGCCCCGAAGATCAGGCTCGGCAGGTGCTCGCGGATGGATGGGATCCCGGGCTGCCACCCCGCGAGATGGTGGTTGGTCGTGTCGGACGGCGCCGCCTCGCCCGCCCCGTCGTGTGCCTCGCCGGTCGCGCCCGCCGCATCGATCGCACCGGGCACGTCGGGAGGGAGGGGTGCGGCCTGGTCCGGGACGGGGCCGGACGCCGAAGGCGGCGTCACGCTGCGCCCCGGCTCGTCCGGTTGCATGGGCAAAGGGTACCGCCGGATTTCCGGGCGCCAGCCCGCGTAGCATTGCTGTGTGAGCTTCGTGGAACACGTGCTCGAATTCCTGGTGATCGCCTCGGTGGTGGCGGGCCTGGTGCTGGCCGTGGCGTTCTTGTGGGCCCGCCGCTACGTGCGCCGGCGCTGGCGTTTCGTTCGAGGTCACGTGGCCACGCGGGGCGTCCTCGCCACGGTCGCGATGGTCTCGGCCGGCAAGGAGCGCTACGGCACCAAGGCCACGCCCGAAGAACTCAGCCGCGGTTCAGCGGCTCGGGTGCGTCACCGGATGTGGGTCGCCGTCGAGGACGCCGAGGCCGCGGTGACGCATGCGTCGTCACACGACGCGCCGGTGGCCGAACTCCCGTCGGTCTGCAGTTCGCTGCGTCGGGTCGCCGGCGAGCTCGACGGGCTGTTGCGCATGGAGCGCAGGCTGCCCCGTGGTGTGGCGCGGGTGGACGGGGTGCGGATGCAAGTCGCCGAGGTCATCACCGCGGCGAGGGACGTCCAGGCGGCCGCGCTGCGGGCCGGCAGCGATGCCGCCGAGCCCCAGGTGCGCGCGCTCGTCGGCCAGGCACGCGACGAGATCGACATCGTGTCGGCCGCGCTCTCGCGCCTGCGCTCCGTGGCGCAGCCCCACTGACCGCTCGGGACGCCGCCGCCGGCCTCGCTGTCTGGGGAGCCGGCCTGCCAAGCTGACACGATGCCATCCGCACGCACCCCCGACGTGCCACGCGAGCAGGCGAGCCTCCTCGGTGAGGACTTCCTCGTCGGCGTGGCGACGTCCGGCTTCCAGATCGAAGGCGGCTTCAACGGCATCGACGAGCCCCACAACAACTGGGCCGGGTGGGAGGACATCGGGCGCATCGAGCGCTCAGGGGTCGCCTGCGACTTCTGGCGCCACCCGGAAGAGGCACTCGACCGCGCCGCCGCGATCGGGTGCAACGCGTTCCGCCTCTCAGTGGAATGGGCGCGCCTCGAGCGCATCCCGGGCCGTTACGACGATGCCGCGCTCGAGCGCTACGCCGAGATCCTCTCGCTGTGCGCCGCCCGCGGCTTGCAGCCGATCGTCACCTTGCACCACTTCACGCATCCGTGGTGGCAGGGCGAGGAGTTCTGGCTGCGGCCCGGCTCTCCCGATGTCTTTGCCCGCCATGTGGCGCGCACCGTCCCCGCGCTCATGCCGTACTGCAGGCACTGGGTCACGATCAACGAGCCCAACATCGTCACGCTGATGGGCTGGATCGAGGGAGCCGCCCCGCCGGGTCGGCACATGGCGGTGGCGGACGCGTACTGCGCGCTCGACAACCTGCTCACCGCCCACGTGCTGGCGGCCGACGCCGTCAGCGAGCTGCAGCCCGACGCCGTCGTGACGATGAACACGAGCTCGTCGTCGGTCTACGAGCACGACCGGATGCTGCTCGACCTGCTGCAGCTGCGCGACGTGGGGATCGACGGCGCCGACGTCGACCGCTACATCGACGAGCGGCGGGCGCTCCACGACGCCGTGTTCCCGCCCCAGCACGCGGGCGAGGCCCTCGTGCGCCGCTTCTTCGCGGCCGTGTCCCCGTACGGCGCCGTGCACGAGCCAGGGCGCGGGACGGCCTGGGCAAGGCTGCGCAGCCGCACGCGCCGCGCCACCCCTCGCCGCGTCGTCGACGCCGTGCACGCCGCCAGGCGCCCGCGCGGGATCGACTCGGTCGGCTTCGACTGGTACGACCCGGTGGCGAGCCACGCCATGCGGGTCCCGGGCCACCGCGAGCCGAACGGCCGCCGCGACTGGTCCTTCGGCCGCGCGCTCTGGGACGTCGAGCCCGACCCGGCCCGCCTCGAGGCGTGGTGCGCCACCGAGGCGGCGTTGCGACCGGGCCTCCCGCTCTGGGTCGTGGAGAACGGGATGGCGACGCGGGTCGTCGACGGGCGCGCGGTGGCCCGTGCCGACGGCCTCGACCGGCCGCGCTATGTGCGCGAGCACCTCGGTGCCGTCGTGGACGCCATCGCCGCCGGCGTGCCGGTGCGCGCGTACCTGCACTGGTCGCTGGTCGACAACTACGAGTGGGGCACCTTCGAGCCGCGCTTCGGGCTGTTCGGCGTCGACCGGAGCGACCCGGCGGACGTCCGCTGGCTCGAGACCGACGCCGCCGGCAACGACGCCGCAGGCGAGTTCGCCCGGGTCGTCGCCGGCTTGCGGGCGGGCGACCGCTCGGTGCTCGAGCCGCCCCGCTGAGGGCGGTACGGCGTCAGGCCGCCGCGCCCGGGTCCTTGGTGCCCGACTCGGAGGCCCCCAGGAACTGCTTCTCTTTGCGGCGGTGCCGGATGAAGGCGACGACGATCACGACGAGGATCAGGCCGAGGAGGATGTCCGAGGCGATCCCCGTCGCCTTCTCCACGCGCTCGCCCACGAAGTAGCCCAAGAAGACGTAGAGGAGGCCCCAGCAGATGCCGCCCGCCGCGTTGGCGGGGAGGAAGATGCGGTAGTGCATCTTGGACAGCCCGGCCAGCCCCGGGATGACCGCGCGCAAGAACGCCGTGAACCGGCCGACGAACACCGCGACGGCGCCACGGCGCCGGAGCTGATCGAGCGCCATGTCGAGCCCGCGTTGGCGTTTCTTGAGCGGCCCGAGGCTGAGCAGGGTGGGTCCCCACTTGTCGCCGACCCAGTAGCCGACCGAGTCGCCGACGATGGCGCACAGGACAACCGTGAGCGAGATGCCGAGCAGGCTCACCCCGCCCTTCGACGCCAGCACGCCGCCGAGGATGGCCGCCGTCTCGCCGGGGAACACGAAGCCGAGCAGGATCGCCGCCTCGGCGAACACCAGCGCGCCGACCAACAGGTAGGCCTCCCAGCCGTGCAGCGAGAGGAGCGGCTGGAGGAGCTTGTCGATCACGGCACGGGTTCGCGCTCGGGCGGGCGGACGCCGCGCCGGGCCCGTGCCACGCGCGTGCTCACATCCCGGTGCTCAGTTGACTGCGCGCAGTCCGACCTCGCGCGGAGTCAGCTGGCGCCAGCGGGCTTCGACCGACGAGATGAACTCCTGCCCGCGCACGAGGTGCGTGAGGATGTCGGCTTGGCCTTGGGGACGGGCCAGCATCCAGCTGTGCCCGCCCGGGACCCACAGGACGGGCGAGCGTGCGATCGACGCGAACTCCGACGCCGTGCGTCCGGGTGTGATGCGGTCGAAGCAGCCCCACTCGTTGAGGATCGGGATCTGCTGCGCGACGAGGTGGCGTACCTCGCTGCGCTGGTCGACGCCCATGAGCATGCTGCCGACAGGCATGGTCTGGGCCACCGTCCGGATGTTCTGGCGCATGTCGGGCAGCACCGCACGCACCGTCGAGTACATCCGCCCGATCGCCAGATCCGGGAGGTCGAAGATGACCGCCGCCAGCATGTCGACCATCGGCGCCACGTCCGGCAGGATCGGCGAGAGCAGGGTCGGGATGATCCCGGTGCGGTCCTTCCACGCCGGCGTGCTCACGCCGTCGCGATAGATGACCCCGAGGGTCCGACGCGGGTGGTCGTGGGCGAACTGCACCGCCACCGCGCCGCCCATGGAGTGCCCGAGCAAGATGACCGGTCCGGCGTCGACCTTGTGGACGATCGCCATGACCTGGTTGGCGAGGCTCTCCATGGAGACGTCCTGCCACTCCAGCGGGTCACTCCCGCCGAAGCCGGGCAGGCTGGGGTTGATCACACGCCAACCAAGCTGCTCGGCGAGGCGCGCGCTTTCCCGCCAGTACATGCCGCCACCGGCGAAGAACCCGTGGATGTTCACCGCCCACACCGGCGGGGTGCCCGGGCCGTCGGGGCCGTAGGCGTCCACGTTGTCCGAGACGGCGAAGCGCAGGCGTCGCCCCTCCACCATCATCGAGCTCGGGACCATCCGGATGGTCGGCGTCTTGCGGATCTTGCGCTCGTACTGGTCCCGCACGATGCCGAGGCCGTGTGGCGCGTGACCGGCGTCGACCAGCTCGACCGGCGAGGGGCCGTCGGACGGCGCGACGATCGCGCCCGAGATCTGGAGCGAATCGTCGGGCTGCGGCGCCTTCCTGAAAATCCGATCCGCCATGCGTTCTCCCGTCCCGCGCCAACCTGGTGCGTTCTCTCCCCAACCCGCATACCGCCTGGGCCCTGGGAATCCACGGTATCGGACCCGTGGTGGGCTCGGTGCGCAGGCGCGTGCACGCGAGCGCCCGGCCTGCGACGATGGGTGCATGCGCGCCGACATCGTCATCCAGGGAGGCACCGTCGTCGACGGCACGGGCTCAGGTGGTCTTGAGGCCGACGTCGCGGTCACGGGGGGACGGATCACCGGCATAGGCAGCGGCCTCGAGGGCGAGCAGGTCCTCGACGCCAGCGGCCAGGTGGTCTGCCCCGGCTTCATCGACATCCACACCCACTACGACGCCCAGGTGTTCTGGGACCCGAACCTCACGCCCTCGTCGTTCCACGGCGTGACCACGGTGATCGCAGGGAACTGCGGCTTCTCCATCGCGCCGATCAGGAGCGACGGCGTCGCCCTGCTCGCGCGCACGCTCCAACACGTCGAAGACATGAGCTTCGACACGCTCTCGGCGGGTGTGCCGTGGGGAGAGTTCGAGACCTTCCCCCAGTACCTCGACTCGGTGCAGGCGCGCGGCACCGCGCTCAACTACGGCTGCTACGTGGGCCACACCGCGGTACGGCTCTACGTGATGGGGGAGGACGCCTACGAGCGCCCTGCCACCCCCGACGAGATCGCGCTCATGCAGGCGGTGGTCGCCGACGCCATGGCCGGCGGCGCGGCCGGCTTCGCGTCGAGCGCGTCACCCACCCACAACGGCGACAGCGGACGCCCGGTACCCTCGCGGGTGGCCGACCTGGCCGAGCTCCGCGCGTTGCTCGAGCCCGTCAAGCAGTGTGGCCGCGGCGTCGTGGCGCTGCTCCCCGGTGGTGTGTTCTCCAACGACGAGGTGTTCGAGCTCCAGCGCGAGATCGGCCGGCCCTTCACCTGGACCGCACTGCTGACGGTGAAGGGGTACCCGTACCACGAGAAGGTCGTCGCCGAGCACGACGCGGCGCGCGCTGACGGCGTCGAGGTGTGGCCCCAGGTCTCGTGCCGGCCCCTGGTGTTCCAGATGAATCTCTCGGAGCCCTTCACGCTCAACATGCGGCCGACGTTCGCGGCGCTGATGGGCAAGTCCAAGGACGAGCGGCTGGCGGCGTACCGCGACCCGGCCTGGCGCGCGTCCGCCTGGGAGGACGTCAGCGGCAAGGCCGGCGGTTTCCCGCTCAACTGGTCGGCGATCTCGGTCGCCGAGTCGCGGTCGCACCCCGACCTGGCGGACCGGCCGGTCATGACCCTCGCCGAGGAACGCGGCTGCACGCCGCTCGATGTGATGCTCGACGTGTCCCTCGACGACGATCTCGAGTCGCGCTTCTGGTCGGTCCTGGCCAACGACGACCCTGAGGGGATCGCATGGCTGTTGCCGCGTGACAACGTGCTGCTCGGGCTGGCCGACTCGGGTGCGCACGTGTCGCAGCTCTGCGACGCCTGCTTCGCCACGGACCTCTTGGGGAACTGGGTGCGCGAGCGCAAGGTCATGCCGCTCGAGCGCGCCATCCACAAACTGACCGGAGAGCCCGCCGCGGTCTATGGGCTTGCCGATCGGGGCACGGTGGAAGTCGGCAAGGCGGCCGACCTGTGCGTCTTCGATCCGGACACGGTCGGGCCGGGGCCCTTGCGGCGACTGCGCGACTTCCCCGCGAACGGCGAGCGGCTGACGGCCGACGCGCCGGTGGGCATGACCCACACGCTCGTCAACGGCGTGCCCGTGCGCGTCGACGGCGCGCCCTCAGAAGAGGGGCTGGCGGCGCGGCCGGGCGTGGTGCTGCGAAGCTGACAGCGGGTTGCCGTCGCGGCCCGCGGGGCTCGCGCGAGGGCCGTCGATTCAGGTCACGTCACGACGGAAGGTCGTGAAGAAGCCGATCGTGAGGGGAATCAGACCCCAGGCCAGCATCACCAGACCGCCCTGCCACCAGGTCAACAGGTGGAACCCGGCGCCGCGGCCGCCACCCCCGAAGCCGCGCGCGATGTCACCGGCCAGCGCGGCGCCGGCCGCGTTGGGCAGCCAGTTGAGGTCGTAGTGGAAGATCGCGTGCGCCAGGGCGATCAGGATGCTCTCGAGGATGAGCGTGCCGCCGATGGTCAACAAGATGGCGGCGATCTGATTCTTGACCAGCGTGCCGAAGCCAAGACCGAAGAGGCCGAGGAGGATCGCGGACACCAACAGTCCCGGCACGACGGCGCCGATCTGGTCCGTCACCTGTGACGTCACGCCGCCCAGCGCGGCGTTCCACGGCAGCCCGACGGCGGCCACCGCGACGAGCGTCAACAGAGCCAGGAGCACCGACCACAGCGCAGTCACCGCGACCTTCGCCAGCAGCACCTGCGAGCGGATGGGACGGAGCACGAAGGTGGTCGTCATCGTCTTGTGGCGGTACTCGCCGGTGACGCACAAGACGCCGAGGATCGGTGCCAGGACCTCGCAGGCGAAGTAGCCGGCGCCCAGCAACTCCCGACGCTGCTTCAGGCTCTCCACGTAATAGAAGGTGTGCCCCGGGAACCCGCCCGCGTTGGCGAGAACGGCCAGGACGATCAGCACGGCGAGGGGGAAGCCCAGCGCGAACGTGACCCAGACGCCCGGCATGGAGCGCATCTTGATCAGCTCGGCCCGGATGGCGTCGATCATTGCGCCGGCGCCGCCTCGCTCGTGCCGCCAGTGCCACCGGCGTCGGGGGGAGGGGACCCGTCGTTCCCGTGGCCGACCTCGCCGAAGCCGAGCCCCGAAGTCAGCGACAAGAAGACGCGCTCGAGGTCCGCTCCCTCCTGGGTCAGCTCGTAGAGGACGATCTGGTTGGTGGCCAGCAGCGGCCCGACCTGCTCGGGCGTCACCCCGTCCATGGCCACTTCTTCGTTGCTGAGGCGCCGGTAGGAGATGTGCGCCCCGTCGAGCACGCCGGTGAGCCGATCGGCTTCGGGCGTGCGCGCCCGCATGACCATCGACGTCATGCCGGCCGTGATCTGCTCCAAGGTGCCGTGCGCCTTCAGCTGACCGAACGACACGATCACCGCGTCATCGATCGTCTGGGCCATCTCGGCCAGCAGGTGCGACGAGACCAGCACGGTCCGCCCCTCACCGGCGAGGTAGCGCATGAAGTCGCGCAGCCAGGCGATGCCCTGGGGGTCGAGCCCGTTCGAAGGCTCGTCGAGGATGAGCACGTCGGGATCGCCCACGAGCGCGGTGGCCAGCTCGAGCCGCTGGCGCATACCCATGGAGAACCCGCCCACTTTGCGTTTGGCGTCCGCGCTCAGGCCGACGAGCTCGAGGACCTCGTCGGCGCGCTTCGGGTCGTGCCCGCCGGCAGCGGCGGCCATGCGCACGTGGGTGCGGGCTCTGCGCGCAGGGTGGAAGCTCGTCGCTTCGAGGACAGCGCCGACGGTCGAAGTCGGATTCGGCAGCTCCTGGTACGCCTGGCCGCCGATGGTCGCCGTGCCCGCGCTCGGGTGCACAAGGCCGAGCAGCATCCGCAACGTGGTTGTCTTCCCCGAGCCGTTCGGTCCGAGGAAGCCGGTGACCCGCCCCGGTTGGACCGTGAACGACAAGTCGTCGACCGCGCGCACCGTGCCGAAGTGCTTCGACAGCCCGGAGAACTCGATGGGCAGGCCGCGGGAGGGGGCGCCGGCGGTCACGGCGGCGACCCTAGCGCGAGCGCGCGGTTGCACTGGGTCGCGTTCCCTGCACCGTGCGTGCCCGTGCGTGCCCGTGCGCGCCGCACGAGCGCCGCGCGGGGCCGTCAGGCGGACGCGGGGCGCTCGACGAGCTCGTCGGGGAGGAGCAGGTGCACCGACACCGCCAGCTCGTCGTAGACCCGTGCCATCGTGGACCAGCCGTTGATCCAACCGACCAGCGCGGAGTACCACACGTGCCCGATCATGCGTGCCCGATCGGACATGTCTGCAATGTCGGGTTCACCCATCGCCCGGGAGATGATCCCCTCCATCAACAAGGTGATCTGTTGCTGGCACCCGACCGCCGCCGGGTCGGGCGAGGAGAGTGACGTGAAGACGGCGGCGACGAGCTTCGGCTGGCGACCCATAGCCCTGAGTGCCCGGTCGAGGACGTCGAGCACACGGTCCGCTGGGTGGTCGCCGCGGGGCGGGTGCTGTCCGATACGGGTGTCGAGCATCTCGACCCAGTGGACGAGGGTGGCGGCCAGGAGATGGTCCTTGCTCGTGAAGTAGCGGTACACCGTGCCCATGGCGACGTCGGCCCGGGCTGCCACGTCGCGCATCTGCACCGCCTCGTAGCCACCCTCGAGGCCGAGTGCCATCGCGGCGTCGATGACGCGCTGACGCCGGGCCTGTTGTGCACGGGTGAGCGGGCGGGTCACCGTCTGCTCCATGCCCGACAGCGTAACCGCACCGTCACCTGGGCCTTCGGGGAGTGGGCCACTACGCTGGGCTCCCATGCCCAGTCAGCGACGCGGCGGCGAAGCCGCCGTCGTGCCACTCGAGCCCTATGCCGAACAGGTTGCGACGACCGACGGACGGGTTCCCGGGGAGCGTGGGCTCCAGACGCGCCAGCGCCTGCTCGATGCGACGGTCGAGCTGCTGACCACCACCTCGTGGCGCTCGGTGAAGGTGACCGACATCGCACGAGAGGCCCGGACGTCGCCGGCCACCTTTTACCAGTACTTCGGCAATGTCGAGCAGGCGATCCAGGTCTTGGCAGAGGGAATGGTCGAGGAGGCGGCGCAGCTGGCCGACCTGGTCGGCGGCGACTGGTCTGACGACGCCAGCTGGGACACCGCCTGCGCGGTGACGGAAGGGTTCCTTTCCTACTGGGAGGACAACCGCGCCGTGTTCCGGGTCGTCGACCTGGCGACGGAGGAGGGCGACGCGCAGCTGCGTGGCATCCGCGTCCGTGCGCTGAACGCCGTCACGGTTGCGCTGGCGCAGGTCATCGCTGCGGCGTCACCGTCGCCCGAGGCCGGCCCCGGCGCTGGGACTTGCTCACCGGCGGGGTCAGATCCGATGGCAGTCGCCGGGACGCTCGTCGCGATGTTCGCCAGTGTGTCGGCGCACCGCTATGGCTTCGAATTCTGGGGCATCCGTACCCGCAACCTCGTCGACACCCAGGCGCGGACGCTGCACTGGGCCGTGACGGGGCGGCCGGCGCCCGAAGCAGAGATTGCGCCCCGCGAGGCGACGCGGCCTCGGACGGGTCCCGTGCTCGGCGGCGCAACGGCGCGCCGTCGCCGTTCTACTTGAGCGCCACCGGGTTGAGCGGCGTGCCGAGACCCGCAGTGAGGGGTAGTGGTGTTGCGTCGAGGAGGAAGCTGTACTGACCGTCGTCGGCACAGTCTTGTGCCAACGGGTCGAGCACCCAGTTCTGTCCCTGCGTCAGGCCCATGTCCACCAGGTGCAACAGATGCACCGGCAAGTAGGCATCCTCGTACTGGCACGGGAACACCTCGAACACGAGCGTGTCGGTGGCGACGGCGCCGACGTCGTGCTCGCGGAACCACTCGGCTGTCTCGATCGTGACGCCCGGCGAAGGCCAGGTGTAGGCGACGAGGTCACGCGAGTCCGGTTCGAGGTGCACCATCTGGCCGGTCCGTATCAAGACGATGTCGCCTGGCTCTGTCGTGAGCTTCGCCAACTCGCAGGCCGCGTCGAGATCGGCGGGCATGATCGGATACCCCGGTTCCAGCACCTCACGCCCGCGAGCGCGGGCGACGTCCAACAGGACGCCGCGGCCGATGACAGTGGTCAGTCGGTGGATGCCACAGCGCGTGGCGCCCTCGGCCGTGACTGACGCCGCCGGATAGCCGTTGTAGATGACCCCTCCGTAGCTGACGTGTGCCAGCGCGTCCCAGTGCGTCGCGCACTGGGTGGCAAGGGTGAGCACGTCCTCGCTGGTGCAGATCCAGTCGGGGTCCTGGCTGAGCGGGTTGTTGACCTGGGTCATGGTGCGGGTTGGATTGACTCGCCCCTCGACGAACCCGGCCTGGATCCCCTCGGCCTCCGAGAGTGGAAGGCCGAGTGCGAACGCCCGACCCGATTTGACCGACGCTGCCGCGCGGCGGCGGGCGTCGTCGTCAATGAGGTTGAGGGTGCCGATCTCGTCGTCAGGACCCCATCGTCCCCAGTTGCGCACCCGGGCTGCGACCTCGGTGAAGACGGCAGGCGCAGCCACGACGCGCACCTTACCGCCGGGGGGATCGAGCCGATCGGCCGATCCGGCCGATCGGGCCGGTCTCGGGGCCCGGGTTCGGGGACTCGGGACCGCGGGGGGATCGCGTCGGCGCGACGCCGGGGGCTCCGAGCGAGCCGGCGGCCAGCGGTTGTCCGTACCCTGGGAGGGGACGATACTGAGCCTGCGACTGCGACGAAGGAGTTCGCCGCCAACCTCAGGGAGGGATTGACATGTCGACGACGCGTGCGGCGGTATGCGCCGGGCTGGACGAGCCTTGGAAGACCGAAGAGATCGAGATCGACGCACCCCACAGCCGTGAGGTACGGGTGAAGATGGTCTGGTCGGGCATGTGCCACTCCGACGAGCACCTGCGCACGGGTGACATCAGCGCCCCGCAGGAAGTGCTCGAGCTCATGGGCGTGAAGTCGATGTTCCCCGTTGTCGGGGGTCACGAAGGCGCGGGCATCGTCACAGAAGTGGGCCCAAACGTGACCCAGGTGTCAGAGGGCGACCACGTCGCCGTTTCCTTCATCCCTTCCTGCGGGACGTGCTTCTGGTGTGCGTCGGGCCGTCAAAACCTGTGTGACTTGGGCATGGCGACACTCGCCGGGCCGATGATCAGCGACGGCACCTACCGGTACCACCTCGATGGCGAGCCGGTGAACCGGATGGCGCAGCTCGGCACCTTCGCCGACGAAATGGTCGTGCACGAAAACTCCCTGGTGCGGATCGAGCCCTGGCACAGCATGAAGGCAGCCGCGCTCATCAGCTGTGGGATCTCGACCGGGTTCGGGTCGGCCGTCGATCGCGCCAAGGTGAAGCCGGGCGAGACGGTCGTGGTCGCGGGGTGTGGCGGCGTGGGCTCAGGCGCGATCCAAGGTGCGCGGATCGCCGGCGCGCGGAACATCATCGCCGTGGACCCGGTGCCCTACAAGCTCGAGCGCGCCAAGGAATTCGGGGCCACCCACACCGCGGGCTCGCTGCTCGACGCGCAGTTCATGCTCCCCGAACTCACGCAAGGGCGGAACGCGGACGTCGTCATCCTCACTCCAGGGGTGCTCCGGGGCGAGATGATCGCAGCGGCATGCTCGTGCGGCTCCAAGGACGCACGCATCGTCGTCACCGCTATCGCGCCCTTCTCACAGATGGACGTCCAGCTGAACCTGTTCAACCTGGCCATGTTCAACCAGGCCATCTTGGGGACCGTGTTCGGATCGCAGAGCCCGCGGGTGCAGGTGCCCAACCTGCTGCAGCTCTACGACAACGGTCAGCTGCTGATCGACGAGTTGATCACCCAGGAGTACACGATCGACCAGGTCCAGCAGGGCTACGACGACCAGGCAGCAGGGACGATCATCCGCGGGGTGGTCAAGTTCGACGAGTGACCCCGCACCCTGGCGGCGCTCGACGAGCGCGTGATTCAGGCGCCGAGGTGGCGGCTGAACCCGTCTGGGATCACGAGGTCATCACGGGACAGCTGATGGATGGAGGCGTGGCCCATCCCGAGCAACGCTGACTCGATCCCACCCCGCAGAATGTCGAGGACGTTCTCGACGCCGGCCTGACCATTGGCAGCAAGGCCCCAGAGATAGGCCCGGCCGATCATCACCGCCTTCGCTCCCAGGGCGACAGCCTTGACGACGTCGCTACCCCGACGGATCCCGCCGTCGAGCAGGACATCGATCTGGTCGCCGACTGCAGCAGCCACTGCGGGCAGTGTGCGAATCGTCGCGGGCGTCCCGTCGAGGTTGTTGCCACCGTGGTTCGAGACCGAGATCGCGCTCACGCCCGCGTCCACCGCCCGCTTGGCGTCGTCGACGCGGCTGACGCCCTTCAGCATGAAGGGTCCGCCCCACTGCTCGCGCAGCCACGCCACGTCTTCCCAGCTGGGCGGCGGCGTTTGCATCCACTCGCCGTATGCCCCAAAGAACGTTGGCCCAGGCTGTCCCTTCGGGACCATGTTCGGTGTCGTGAGGTCGGGTGCCTTGCCGGTGCGGGCGAAAGAGAGGAACCAGCGGGGGTGCGCCAGCGCCTCTGGCGCGAAACGCAGCATGGTGCGCAGGTTCATCTTCTCGGGAATGGCCGGGCTGCCCCAGTCGCGACCGTGCGAGAACGACCAGTCGAGGGTGGCGATCAACCCGACTGCGCCCGCTGCCCTGGCGCGCTCGACCCGTGCCAGCATCTGATCCTTCGAGCCGATCCAATAAACCTGGAAGAAGGTCTGGGGATTCGCCGCCACGACCTCTTCGATCGGCTTGCTGGCGAACGAACTCAGACCCATTGCCGTCCCTCGCGCCGCCGCGGCACGAGCAACCGCCACCTCACCGTCGGGGTGGACGGCCTGCACGCCGGTTGGCGAGATGAGCACCGGGAACGACACCTCTTGCCCCATCACTTTTGTGACCAGGTCCCGGCTGTCAGCAAGCCCGGCGACATGCGGCGCGAATCCCAGCTCCGAGTAGGCGTGGACGTTGTCCTCGACGGTGATGCCGCGCTCGGAGCCGGCGATCAAGGCTCCGTACACCGACTTGGGCAGGCGGCGCTTGGCCCGTCTCTGTGCCTCCGCAACCGTCTCGAACCACTTGTTCGCCATACAGACCCTCTCGTGATGCCGTGCCCGATCCCTGCAACAGGTGCACTGGCAATCGTGAAACTTTAGGCGCCACGCGGCGGCGGGTCCGAGCCCGGATGCTGGCGCCACCGGGGTTATCGTCAGCCCATGGCCGATACCCAACCTGGTCGGTTGTCAGAGGGCGAGAAGGCCAAGCGGGCCTCGAGTTTCGGCAGTGCCGCCGCCCACTACGAGCGCTATCGACCCGGCCCACCGCTCGAAGCCGTCGAGTGGATCCTCCCCGAGGGAGCCGGCACCGTCATCGACCTCGGTGCGGGTACCGGATCCTTGTCGCGTCTGTTGTCGGGACTGGTGCCCGAGGTGATCGCCGTCGAGCCCGACGCGCGCATGCGTGGTGTGCTGACCCAGACGGCTCGTGGTGTGCGGGCAGTGGAAGGGCGGGCCGAATCGATGCCGCTGCCCGACGCCAGCGCGGACGCGGTGATCGCCTCGTCGTCCTGGCATTGGGTCGATCCCGTCCCGGCGCTGCGCGAGGTCGGTCGCATCCTTGGACCCGGAGGAGTCCTTGGGGCGGTGTGGTCCGGTCCGGATCGCGACGCGCCCTTCATCGCCGGGGCCCAGACTCTGTTGCGCGCGGGCGCGTCCGGCACCAGCACGACGGAGGCGCCGCTCGACGAGCAGTCCCGCGCTGAGCTGATGGACGCCATCAACGGCACGGAGGACACGACCCAAGAGCTCGAGATCCCGTCGGGGACCCCGTTCGAACAACCGGAGCACACGGTGCTCACGTGGGACGTGGCGCTGAATGCCGACGAATTGATCGGATTGCTCGGCACGTTCAGCTGGGTACTTCTCATGCAGGACGATGCGCGAGTGCGATTGCTGGACGCCGCACGGCGCGCGTTGCGTGACATGCTCGGCGTCGAGGGCGATGTCACGGTCGACGTCGGGTATCGGGCCGACGTGTGGAAAGCGCGCCGCCTGAGCTGACGTGCCAGTCGCCAGGGGGACTGGTCGGCGCGGAAAACCCCGGAGCCCGGCTCCCTAACATGCGTGAATGAGTACGGCGATGCGGGCGGCCACTGCTGACGATATTCCCGGTGTGCTCGCGTTCTGGCGTCTCTCGGCCGAGCCGACGACCACTGACTCGGTCGAAGGCGTGAGTGTCCTCTTGGCGCGCGACCCGGGCGCATTGATCGTGGCAGAGGCGAACGGCGAAATCGTCGGATCGGTCGTGGCGGGATGGGACGGATGGCGCGGGTCGATCTACCGCTTGGCGGTCGCGTCCCCACACCGCCGAACCGGTCTCGGACGATCGTTGCTCCGTGCGGCCGAGGCGCGCTTGGCCGCGCTGGGGGCGCGGCGGATGCACGCGATCGTCGTCGGGACCAACGAGGGAGCCGTGGGGTTCTGGGAGGCTTCCGACTGGGATTGCCAACCCGGTCAGGTGCGTTACACCAAGGGTGCGGGAGGGGAGCGGTCGAGCTCGTGAACCGTCGGCCGGCTGTACGCGGCATCGATGTCGTCGACGACCGATGCGACCGGCGGCTGATAGCCGCTGTCCGTGTCCACCACGATGCACGGACACGAGAAGTCCAGCGGTTCGAAGAGGTCGGCCTGCAGCTGTCTCGCGACGGGTAGGAGCTTCTGGAGCCGCGCCTCGCCACACAGCGAGTCTGCGCGCATGCGTCGTTCGAAGCGCTCGGGAGCATGCCTCGTTCGGCAGTGGACGTACACAAGGCTTGCGAACGGCGCGAGACGCGCGGCGACGTCCCGCTCGCTCTTCCCGCGGACGAAAGTGTGATCGGCGACGAAGCTCACACCGAGCTCCAGCCACAGCTCCATTGTCCGGTAAAGGGACTCGAGACCCGACTCGCCGAGTTCCAGCGCTCGGTCGAGGGTTCGCCATCGGCCGTGTACGAGATGGTCGTTGTGCACGACGGGCAGGTCGAGCTCGGCGGCGAGCGCGTCTGCCAGGGTGGTCTTTCCAGACCCGGGTGCGCCGCCAACAAGTACTGCGAGGGGTGGACGTCCCGCCACCGCCGCACGGTAGCGCGGCGGACGCACGCCCGAAGAGTCACGTCAGGCTCCGACTAGGCGCTCCCAGTGCTGTGCTCAGTGGGGGGC
Organism: Acidimicrobiales bacterium; assembly: GCA_035503015.1. Classification (GTDB taxonomy): domain Bacteria; phylum Actinomycetota; class Acidimicrobiia; order Acidimicrobiales; family RAAP-2; genus Bog-473. Next base: position 21,375 of record DATJTU010000224.1, read on the forward strand.
CGATTGCCCAGCGCTTGTCGCAACGTGATGGAGGACCACGTCCTCGATCGCCACACGACTCGTGGCACAAGTGGCCCGACCACCCGCTCGCGGACGCAACCGAGCCACACGCCGGCGCCGTATGCGATGTCGTCGAGGACGTGAAACGCGCAGTAGCGGATCGGGCCGAGTCCCTCACTTTGCGCTTGCGCGGTGGCCCAGTCGCTGAGGGCTGGGAGCAACAAGGCGAGCGCAGCGGTTCGCCGGGTTCGTCGCGATGCCAATGACAGGACCAAGGCGGGCGACCACGCGCGGGCCAGGCCGCCGAGCGCGGGGAGTGCAGACCGCGCCGTTCCGCCCCCGGCGATACGGGAGGCGACCGCGACGGGGTCTCGCACCAGGCCGGTCAATCGCTCGGCCAACACAGCGATGGAGCCCTCCAGCGCGACGAGTGCCAGTGTGGGTCGGCCGGCAGCCGCGAGGGCCCAGACTGCGAGCGACCACCCTGAGACCTCGGCGGGCGGAACTGCTCCTGGGTGCCGCCGGGCGAGAGGGGCCGCGGTCGAGCCGTAGAAGGCCCGACGCGCCAAGAAGGAACCGACGTCGGGCGGCCCGTCATGCGCGACCACGCTCGCCGGCGCGTAGCGCACGTCCCAGCCGGCTTCGGTGAGGCGCCAAACCAGGTCGACGTCTTCGCCACCCCGCAGGCTCGGATCGAAGAGGTCGGGACCCGTGGCGAGACCGGTGCGAACGAGAAGCGTTGCGCTCGGGACGTACGAGATCCGGGTGCCACGACGGACCAATCCGGCGACGACGCCCTGGTCGAGCGTCGGTCGGAGAGCTTCGTACTCCGCAAGCGCGCTCGGCCGCTCCCGTGCGCTCACGATGCGCGGCGCGACGGCGGCGACGAGAGGGTCCTCGAAGTGCCCCAAGAGAAGACCAAGCCAGCCGGGCTGCGGCACACAATCCGAGTCGACGAACGCGACCAAAGCAGTGGTGACCAGTGCGAGCCCGGCATTGCGAGCGACTGATGGTCCTGCGTTCGTCGCAAGCCCGACAAATCGTGCACCGTTGCGCTCGGCGATCGTCTTGCTCGCGCCCGGGTCGGCCGACGCATCGTCGACGACGATGCAGGACAAGCCAACGAGGGCCTCCAGGACCCGCGCCAGCTGGGCAGGGCGATTACGGACCGGGATGACGACCGTCACATCGTCCGGCTGGACGTGTGCACCTCGGGGTTCAGGCGCGAAGATACCGGCTGAGACGAATCGTCGAGCAAGTCGCCGTGCTGGTTCTGCTTTGCCGACGATTGCGCCGTCCCGCCAGCGTGCGACGAGGTCGCGTCCTCGCGGCGTGACCCTGAACAACCGGAGTGGACTGCCCCCCAAGATGACGGAGCCGTCGTCGATCTCGACGGTCGACGGGTCCTCGTGGAGAGCGAACGTGGCGGGGAGCGGTGTGGCCTCCTTAGCCGGTGCTGGGCGCAGCGGCGATGGCGACGTGGCAGTGCTGGAACCCGGCACCGTCCAATTCTGTCAGTCCGGGGCCTGGGGTTAGGCTTGGCGTGTGGCAGAGGAGGTCGGAATGCTCACTGAAGACCAAGACACGCAAGACGTCGAGGACGTATCCGACGAGGATCTTGACGAACTGCTGGTCGAAGAGGTCTCCATCGATGGGATGTGCGGCGTCTATTGAGCGTGACTGACACGCGGCCCGGCAGCCCCGCGTTTGCGGCGGATCGGGCCTATCGGCTCAATCCCCAGGTGGCTCTGCGAGACGAGTCTTTCGGAGCACTTGCGTATCACTACGGCAATCGCCGCCTCGTATTCCTGAAGTCGCGCACACTGGTTGCGCTGGTTTCTTCGCTCCACGCCTATCCCAGTGCGGCGGATGCCATCAGTGCACTCGTACCAGACAGCCAGGTTGTGTCCTATGAGCGTGCGCTGGCGCGTCTCGCTGCCTCAGAGGTGATCGATGTCGCGTGAGACAACACCACTGCCCTTGAAAGAGCGGTTCAGCCGCGGCCTCGACGCGCCAATCTGTCTCACCTGGGAGCTCACCTACGCCTGCAATCTTGCGTGCGTGCACTGCCTCAGCTCGTCAGGTCGTCGGGATCCTCACGAGCTGTCGCCGGACGAGGCGCGCGGGATCGTGGACGATCTCGTCGACATGAGGGTGTTTTACGTCAACATCGGGGGCGGGGAACCCATGCTGCGCCCCGACTTCTTCGATCTCGTGTCCTATGCCGTCGAGCGACGGGTGGGGGTGAAATTCTCCACCAACGGCACACGCCTCACGCCGGCGCGGGCGCGCCAGCTGGCCGCGCTCGACTACCTGGATGTCCAGATCAGCCTGGACGGCGCCGTGGCCCCGACCAACGACGTCATCCGCGGCGAGGGTTCGTACGCCGCGGCTCGCCGCGCGATGGACAATCTCGCCGCCGCCGGGTTCGGTCCGTTCAAGCTGAGCGTCGTGGTGACTCGCCAGAACGTGGAGGAACTGGACGCGCTGGCCGCCATCGCCGACAGCTACGGGGCGCAGCTCCGCCTGACCCGGTTGCGGCCGTCAGGCCGCGCGGTCGACACGTGGGACGCGCTGCACCCGACGCCGGCGCAACAGCGCGCGCTCTACCACTGGTTGCTCGAACGACCTGGGGTGCTCACCGGCGACTCCTTCTTTCACCTCTCTGCGCTCGGCGAGCCGCTCGACGGATTGAATCTCTGCGGCGCCGGCCGCGTGGTCTGTCTGATCGATCCCGTTGGCGACGTCTACGCATGCCCCTTCGTCATCGACACCGAATTTCTCGCCGGCAATGTGCGTCACCAGGGAGGCTTCCCCAAGGTCTGGCGGGAGTCGGCGCTGTTCCAGTCGCTGCGCGAGCCACAGAGTGCGGGCGCCTGCGCGTCGTGCGGGTCGTTCGACGCGTGCCGGGGTGGCTGCATGGCCGCCAAGTTCTTCACTGGTCTGCCACTCGACGGTCCCGACCCCGAATGCGTGTACGGGCACGGCGAGGCGGCGCTTGCTGCGCGGAACACACGACCCCAGGCGCTCCTTGGCCACTCGAAGGTCGGCCGCGACGGGACGCCGTTGCCGGTCCCGACACCCGTTCGGTTCCGCTCGCCGGCCCGAACCTGAGGGCGATGGAGCTCGGCCGCGCCACCTGGCCGCAGGTGGAGGCGAACGCTGGGCACTGGGTTCTCGCTGTGCCCGTCGGCTCGCTCGAACAGCACGGACCCCATTTGCCGCTCGACACCGATACTCGCATCGCGACCGCGGTGGCGGCGGGGCTCGTCACCCGGTGCCCCTACGTTGCCCAGGCACCGCCTGTTCCCTACGGCGCAAGCGGGGAACATGCCGCGTTCCCGGGCACCTTGTTGGTGGGCCACGCGGTCCTCACCGACTTCCTGCTCGAGGTGGTGCGTTCGTCTCGGGCGTCCTTCGTGGGCGTGGTCGTGATCAATGCGCACGGCGGCAACGGCCCGGCGTTGGAGATGCTGCAGCAGCGAAGCACCGCAGAGGGTGACGACGTCTTGGTCTGGGGTGCGTCGGTACGAGAGGGAGATGCCCACGCAGGACGCACGGAGACATCGATGCTGTTGGCGATCGATCCTTCGGTCGTCGACTTGGCACGCGCGGAGGCCGGGGTGACGGAACCAGTCGAGAGTTTGCTTTCCCGTCTGCGCACTCTCGGGGTGCGACCGGTATCGTCCAACGGCGTGCTCGGCGATCCCGCAGGTGCAAATGCGCAGGAAGGCAAGGCGCTCCTCGACTCACTGGTGAGCGATCTGGTCGGCGCGGTGACGACCCGGTGGCCGCAATGAGTCCTGTCGCAGTGGTGACGGGTGCCGCTCGCGGCATCGGCGCCTCGACCGTCGATGCACTCGTGGCAGACGGCTGGCATGTCGTCGCTCTCGATCGCTCCGCCGACGACCCGGCGCTCGACTACCCCCTGGCTTCGAAGTCGGACCTCGAGCAGCTGTCCCATCGCCACGGTGACGCGGTGCGCACGGTGGTGGGCGACGTGCGGAACGTCTCGGACATGCAGTCGGCGGTCGACGAGGCGCTCACGCACTTCGGCGGACTCGACGCAGCGGTGGCGGCGGCGGGCATCATCATCGGTGGGCCTCCGCTCTGGGAAGTCCGGGACCCACAGTGGGATGCGCTCTTCGAGGTGAACGTGAGAGGGGTGCGCAACCTGGCCGTCGCCGCCGTACCGGCACTCCTGGCTGCGCCGTCCCCGCGGCAAGGTCGCATGGTCGCCGTCGCCTCGGCGGCGGGACTCTTGGGGTTGCGCCGGCTCAGCGCCTACAGCGCGTCGAAACACGCGGTGATCGGCCTCATGCGATCGCTGGCGGCCGACCTGGCCGGGACCGGGGTCACGGCCAATGCGGTCTGCCCGGGTTCGACACGAGGGCAGATGCTCGACGCATCCGCCGCGGTGTACGGGCTGGAGTCACCCGAACAGTTCGCGCCGCATCAGCTGCTGGAACGGCTCCTGGAACCCTCGGAGCCGGCGTCGCTCATCGCCTGGTTGTGCGGGCCCGGGTCGAGCGGCGTCACAGGCGCCGCCTTGCCGGTCGACGGCGGCATGACGACCACATAGAGGAGGAATCCGCGATGGCCGATGCAGAGTGCTCGCATCTTGACCAGATCAACGAGGTGGAGCCCCAGACGCCGAACGGGTGCGGCGAGTGCATGAAGATCGGGTCCCGCTGGGTGCATCTCCGCCTGTGCCTGACCTGCGGCGAGGTGAATTGCTGTGATTCGTCACCGAACCGACACGCCACCAAGCACTTCCAGGGGTCCGGCCACCCATTGATCCAGTCGTTTCAACCCGGCGAGGACTGGATCTGGTGCTACGTGGACCAACTGAGCATGGAGCCCGGCTAGGTGGTCTGCCCGTAGGTCGTGTCGCGGCGCTCCGTGCGCGTCGAGCCCACGTGACGCACCGCCCGGGCCAGATCGGTCACCAAGGACCCCACCGTCGACGCGCTGCCGGCGTGGACGGTGGCGTGCAGCGAATCGGGCCGGTTCTGGCGGTCGAGGTACCAGCCTTCCCGTGCGAGCACCTCGCCGACGGCGAAGATGTCGAGAGCATCGGGATCGCGTGCCCCGAAGGCCAGCACGGTGGCCGGAGGATCGCCCCGGACCTCGAGCGCCTCGACGGCCTCGATGCCCGCTCTGAGCTCACGGGCCGCGTCGTGGGCGACCCGCGTGAGCTCGCAGTATCCCTCGTAGCCGATGTGCATCAGGGCCGCCCACGCGGCAGCGATCGGTCCGGCGGGACGCGTTCCCGCCATCGACGTCGAGGCGTAGAGACCGCCGAGCCAATCCGTCGTCACGAACAACTGTTTCCGAGCGAGCGCGTGCGTCCGGTACAGGATGACAGAGACACCTTTGGACGCGTAGCCGTACTTGTGGACGTCGGCCGACATCGACGTCACGCCCGGCACGCGGAAGTCGAAGGGCGTGTCCACACGTCCGAGCGCCGCCAGGAAAGGCAAGAGGTACCCGCCCATGCAGGCGTCGACGTGACACAGGATGCCGCGCTCCGCCGCCAGTCCCGCGATGTCGGCGATGGGGTCGATGACGCCATGGGGGTAGCTCGGCGCGGAACCCACGACCATGATCGTGTCGTCGCGGCACGCATCAGCCAAGGCGTCTGCCGAGACCCGATAGTCGGGCCCGACCGCGATGCGGACGAGATCGACGTCGAAATAGTCGGCGGCTTTCGTGAAGGCAGCGTGCGCGCTCTCTGCGGCGACGACGCTGGGCCGCTCGATGCCTCGCTCGCGCCCCACGTCGCGGGCGGTCTTCACCGCCTGCAACAGGCTCTCAGTACCGCCCGAGGTCAGGTAGCCCTCGACTTCGCCCCCTGACGCCGGATCGTCGGCGCCCAACAGCACCGCCGTGTTGGACACGATGTCGTGTTGCATGATGCCGATGCTGGGGAACGCCAGTACGTTCAGCCCGTTCTCGGCGCTGTAGAGCGACAACGCGTCGGCCAGCAACTCATGCACGTCGTCACCGGCCGAGTACACGAGGCTGAAGACGCGACCCCCGCGCCAGTCCTGGTCGTCGCGTTTCATCTCGATCAGCTGCTGCATGACCTGGTCTCGAGGCAGACCACGTGCGGGCATCGGCGTGAAGGGGAATGTCGCCACGTCGCATTCCTAGCCCAGCAGCCGGGATGTGTGTACGGAACCGCCGGCCGCTAGCTTGACGCCGTGCTCGGGGGCCGCAGGTGAAGTTCGCCATCACGTTCGGTCGCATGCACCCTCGCTTGTGGGGAGAGGCCGCGGTCGCAGCCGACCGCCTCGGCTTCGAGTCCGCGTGGCTGCCCGAACATCTCGTGTTGCCCGTGCAGATGGCCGGCTCGCCCTTCGAGGGGGACGACCACCCGCCCATTCCGCCCAAGACACAGCTCTTCGACGCCCCGACCATGCTGTCGTCGTTCGCCGCCCGCACGACGTCCATCCGGTTCGGGACGTATGTCTATCTGCTGGGTCTTCGTCACCCCTTCATCACCGCCCGCGCGTTCGGGACGTTGGACTGGGTGTCAGAAGGACGCGCCGTGATCGGTGCGGGCGCCGGATGGCTCCGCTCGGAATGGGAGGCACTGGGAATCGATCCGGCGACGCGGGGTGCCCGGCTCGACGAGGCCATCGACGTCTGCCGCAGACTCTGGACCGAGGAGACCGTCGCCCACGACGGCCGGTTCTTTGCGTTCCCCGAGGTCGCGTTCGAGCCGAAACCGGTCCAGCAGCCCATCCCGATCTACATCGGTGGCGAGTCCGCGGTCGCCCTGCGCAGGGCGGGGCGGTTGGGTGACGGCTGGATCGGCATGGGCCACACCCCTGACACGGCCGCCGTGGCCATCGCGACCATCCGGAGCCACATGGTCGAGGCCGGTCGGGCCCACGCGCCTTTCGAGGTGACGGTGGGCGGCGAGTGCGCCACGGGCGACGACATCGCCGCCTGGGAGTCCGCCGGCGTGGACCGCCTCATCGTGACGCCGTGGACGCGTTCGGCCGAAGTGCTGGACGGCATGGAGCTTTTCGCGTCGAGGTTTCTCGCGCCTGCGTGAATGTCCTGGTCAGGACGTAGATCGTTTTGGCCGGCGTTCGGTCGGACAGATGGCGGCACTTCTCTCTCGAGTGATCACAGCCTTCCGAAACTCCACGGCGGTCTCAACCGGTCGCTGCAATTAACTCAGCGAGCTTCTCACAGGGCTTGAGCCAGCCGAGGGTCTCTCGGGGTCGTCCGTTCATCTTGCGCTCGATCTCGTCGAGATCAGCGCGGCTCAAGGCACGCAGGTTGGTCCCTTTGGGCATGAACTGGCGCAAGAGCCCGTTGGTGTTCTCGTTCGAGCCGCGCTGCCAGGGGCTGTGGGGATCGCAGAAGTAGATCGGGATGCCCGTGGCGACGCTGAAGTGGCGGTGGCGGGCCATCTCAGAGCCCTGGTCCCAGGTGATCGAACGGGCCAGCTTGGCCGGCAAGGTGGCGATGGCCTCTTTCATCGCCGCCTCGACCGTCTCGGCGCGGTGGTCGCCGGGCAGGTGCAACAAGAGCACGTAGCGTGTCGAGCGCTCGACGAGCGTGCCCACCGCAGACGAGCGGGTGCCCATGATGAGGTCACCCTCCCAGTGCCCGGGCACGGCGCGGTCGGCGACCTCGGCGGGGCGCTCTGAGATCATCACCATGTGCGGGATCTGGCCCCGTCCGTCGGCGTGGCCGCGTCTGCGCTTGCCGGCGCGCCCTGAGCGCAGGCAACGGGCCAGCTCAGCGCGCAGCTCGCCTCGTCCTTGGACAAAGAGCGAGCGATAGATGCTCTGGTGGCTC
>DATJTU010000225.1:0-3079 GCA_035503015.1 Acidimicrobiales bacterium
GGTGTGTACCGCGCCGAGACCGGGAAGCCAGTGTCGTAGCCGAGCCGGAGCCCGGCGCCGCCGTGCTGGAGCGCCATGGGCAGGAACCCTTCGACGTCGATGGCGTCCGCCTCGACGTCGTCGATCAGCAGCACCATGCGACCTGGGTCCTCTCCTTCGCCCAAGGCGTAGAAGACGCCGACGCGGTGTCGGCCTGCTAAGAGCGGCTCACCTGCGACGAGTTCGAGCGCGTCGGCGGCACGGGCGAAGGTGAAGTGGACGAGGCCGTCGGTGACGTAGAGCGCGTAGCCGCCGAACCAGTCGCCCAGCGCCAGCACGACACCGTCGGTTGGAAGGGGACCCGTCTCGATGCCGGCCGTCATGCGGAACCCACCCCAGAGGAGAGGGACCGACTCGTCGGTCACCGCGCCACCTCCGGGCCGGAAGGTGCGCGACGCGCCGGCGGGCCAGATGGGCGGGATGAAGCTCCCGAAGCGGTCCACCAACCCGTCGGAGACCGGCAACACGTTGTTGCGCGCCGCCTCGGTGTCCCAGAGCGCGCGCAGTTGCGTCACCCGCTCGGGCTCCTGCGCCGCCAGATCACGCGCCTCTGAGAAGTCGGCGTCGAGGTCGAACAGCTCCCAGCGGTCCTCGCCGAAGTCCCGGCTGCCGACGGCCAGCTCCTCCTCGTCGAGCACGCCCGAGCTGATGTGGTTGGTCGTCGCCTTCCAGCCCTGGTGGTACACGGAACGAGAGCCGATCATCTCGAAATACTGCGTCGTGTGCTGCTCCGCCGCGTCGGGGTTCTCGAGGACGTCGAGGAGGCTCACCCCGTCGACACGCTGCTGCGCGACCCCGTCGACCGTCTCGGGAATCTCGAGGCCGACGCCCGCCATGATCGTCGGCATCAGGTCGATGACGTGCGCGAACTGGTGGCGCACCGTCCCGGGCTGCGCGACATGACCCGCCCAGTTGACGATGAGCGGCGTGCGGGTGCCCCCCAGCCACGTATAGCGCTTCCACAGCTTGTGCGGCGTGTTCCCGGCCCAGGCCCACGCCCACGAGTAGTGGTTGTAGGTCGTGAAGCCGCCCCAGTCGTCGTAGTGGGCCAGGTTGTCGGCCATCGACTCCCGCAGGTGCGACGAGAAGCGGTGCTCGTTCGCCGAGCCGTGCTGCCCGCCCTCGGCGCTCGCGCCGTTGTCGGAGAAGACCAGGACGAGGGTGTTGTCCATCAGGCCGAGGCTCTCCAGCGACGACAGCAGGCGTCCGATCTGGGCGTCGGTGTGGGTCAAGAACCCCGCGAACACCTCTTGCTCGCGGGCGTGCATGCGGCGCTCTTCCTCCGAGAGGTCGGCCCAGGCCCGGACCCACTCGGGGCGCGGCGTGAGCTCGGTCCCCGCGGGAACGACGCCGTCGGCGACCTGCCGGGCGAAGAGCTCGTCGCGCCAGGTGTCCCAGCCCTTGTCGAACGCGCCCCGGTACGGGTCCACCCATGCCGGTGCGACGTGGTGCGGTGCGTGCATGGCGCCGAGCGCGAAGTAGAGGAAGAACGGCTTGCCCGGCGCCCCGTGCTGTTGGTCCAGCACCATGCGCACTGCCTGGTCGGCCAGGTCCTCGCTCAGGTGGTAGCCCTCCTCCGGGCGCCGGGGCGGGTCGACGTAGTGGTTGTCGCAGACCAGGTTGGGCGCCCAGTGGTTCGTATCGCCCTGGAGGAACCCGTAGTACCGCTCGAAGCCGAGACCGAGCGGCCAGGTGTCAAAGGGTCCGGCGGCGGACCGTTGCCAGCGAGGGGTCAGATGCCATTTGCCCACGGCCAGCGTCGAATAGCCGGCGTCGCGCAAGAGGCGGGGGAGCGTCGCCGCCGACTTGGGCAGCCGGGCGTCGTAGCCGGGGAACGCCAGCGGGATGTCGGCCAGGAAGCCCATCCCGACCGCGTGGTGGTTGCGCCCGGTGAAGAACGACGCCCTGGTGGGTGAGCACAACGAGGTGACGTGAAAGCGGTTGAAGCGGGCCCCTCCGCCGGCCAGCGCGTCGAGATGCGGGGTGGCGATGTCGGACCCGAAGGCGCCTAGGTGCCCGAACCCGGTGTCGTCGAGCACGACCGCCACGACGTTGGGCGCTCCGACCGGCGGCTTTGCCTCGCGGGGAAATCTGGGGCTCGACTGCGCGGCGGTGAAGCCGATCTGCTGGGGATCGTCCATGGCCAGAGGGTAGACCGCGGCCCGTCACAACGCCCCTGCCCAGGGCTAACGTGACGTGCAATGCAGGGCCACGTCCCCGTGCCGCCGCAGCCGCACTTCCCTGAGGGCCTGGGGCCGTTCATCGGCTATGTGGCGACGCGCGAGCCGCGCCCGCTCGGCGAGCGCCCGCCGTCGGAGCCCGGATACGACGACGTGGACGGGTCGGCTCTCGACGAGTTCGACGACGTCGGGGACTGGGAGCCGATGCACCGCCCCCTCATCCAGGTGACCGCGGTGATCGTTTCGTTCTCCCTCCTAATCGCCGGGGTCGGAACCGTCCTCGAACTGCTGCTCGCGTCCCACTGATCCCGAGGCGACACGTTCGCGACGAGAACGCGAACACCGAATGAATCTCTCGCGTCAAACCGCCACGCCGGAGCCTGCCCGATGTAGGAATGCGCCACTTGGCTTCGGGGCGGAAGGACTCGCATGCACGCTGACGCTGCTACGCGCAAGACGAGGGGTCGGACACGGGGTCGTTGGGGCAGAGGAGGTGTCGCCTTCGCCCTCTTGATGGCACTGGTCATCACGCCGATCGCCATCGTGCTCGGGACGTCACCGGCGGGAGCCGCCGCGACGACGTATACGCCGGGAACGCCGGCGCTGGCGACGATCACCGACCCGGCAGGGTGCAGCCAGTCTTCCTGTCAGGCACCGTGGAACGAGTGGCAGGGCGACCCGAACTCGCCGGCCTACGCCTCCCAAGCGCCGGGCGCGGTCCTTCCGACCTACGAGGACGGCGGCGCCACGACGACGACCAACAACGGCCCGACGTCGACGACGCCGTGCAGCGGCACCACCGCCGCGTTGACCGAGCCGAACCTCTCGGTCGTGCCCGGCCAATGTGACGGGACCGACGG
>DATJTU010000226.1:0-12458 GCA_035503015.1 Acidimicrobiales bacterium
GTCGCCCTCATCGCCGCCGTCTTCACGTGGCAGGTGCGGCGCATTTCGCGGGCCGAGCTGCCCGAGCTGCGCGCGGTCGAGGCGCTCGGCATCGTGATCGCACTCTTCTTGGTCCTGTTCTCGGGGATCTATCTGGCCCTCTCACACAACCAGCACGCGTTCACCAACAACCTCGACCAGACCCGGGCGCTCTACTTCACCATCAGCGTGTTCTCGACGGTTGGCTTCGGCGATATCACACCCCGTACCGATACCGCTCGCCTCGTCGTGTCGGCGCAGATGTTGCTCGACCTCGTCGTCATCGGTGCCGTCGTGCGCCTGATCTTCAATGCCGCCCGGAGCCGGGTCACGCTTCGCGGCGCGGGCGCGGGCGCGGGCACGCCGACGCCGAGTGCCGCAGGCACGGGCGGGGAGCGCGTGACCACGACCTGAGTCCCGACGCCCCTGAGGGTGGGAGGGACGGGCATCGATAAGCTCACCTCGACGCGGTCAACTTCGCGCTGCGCTGCGTCGGCGCGTCCGCCTCGGTGGCACGCGATCTCGTCCCGATGCACACGTCGACACCAACCCCGTGCCCCCGCCTCCGCCCCAGCCGCTGAGTCCCCTGATCGGCTCCGGCGTCGTGAGCTGCACGGTCGACGCGGACCCGCGCTTCCATCACGACGCGCTGCGCTGGTACGCGACCGCGCACCACGTCGCCGGGATCGCTCCGGGCGACCTCGTCGTCCACGTGGCGGGCGGCGCCGGCTCCGACGCCCTGGCCTACCTGGGTGAGCGGGGTGTGCGGATCGAACCGGTCGACCCGTTCGACCCCCGGTCGCCGCACTGCAACAAGATCTCGGGCGCGCAGCACCTGGCTGGGAGCGCGCCGGCGCCCGGGGTCGCGGTCCTGACCGACACCGACGTGGCGATCCTCGAGGACCCCCGGTCGCTGCCCGTCGGCGAGAGCGCCGTCGCGTCGCGGCTCGTCGGCGGCCCCTACCCCCCGATCGGCGTGCTGCGCGACGTCTTCGCGGCCGCGGGGGTCGCACTCCCAGAGGAGCTACCGCTCGACCGCTACCCCGGCGAGGTCACCGTCGCCGGGAACGGCAACGGCGGCCTCTACGCGCTGCCCGTCGTACTCCTCGGCCGGGTGGCGGGGTCGTGGGCGAGCTGGGCGCGCTGGCTGCTCGAGCGGCGCGGGCTGCTGGCCGAAGGGTCGGTGCACGTCGACCAGATCGCGATGGCGCTCGCCGTCGCGGCGGACGACCTGACCGCGCAGCGGCTCGACCTCCGGTGGAACTTCCCCTCGCAGAACCCGCGCCGGATGCCCGCGCTCGACGGGCCGCCAGCCGTCCTGCACTACCACCGCCGCGTCGATCCCTCGGGCGTCCTCAGCCTCACCGGCGTGGCGCCGCTCGACCACGCGATCACCCGCGCGAACGACGCCATCGCCCTGGTCTGGCGCGACGTCTTCGGCGGGCCTGGCCGCGCCGCCGCCCCCCGCGCCACCCCCGACAGCGGCGGAGCCGCCCACGAGGCCCCCGGACCCGAGGGCCCCGACCCGCTCGAGCCGCCGCGCACCCGCGCCGAGATGGCCACCGTCCTTCTGCGCGCCTCGGTCGGGGGCGTCCGGCACCGCCGCGACTTCCGCGACGTCGAGTGCTTCAGCCTCCAGCTCGGCTATGCCCGCAGCGGCAGCACGCTCGTCGGCTCGTTGCTGAACGCGCACCCCGAGATGGTCGTGGCGCACGAGGCGGACATCCTGCGCTACGTCCGGCCTGGCGTGACGCGCGGCCAGCTCTTCAGCATCCTGCTCGAGCGCGACCGCCAGTTCGCCGCCATCGGGCGGCAGTGGCACGGCTTCGACTACGCCGTCCCGGGTCAGTCACAGGGCGGGTTCACGAAGCTCCGAGTCATCGGGGACAAGCACGCCGGCAAGGCGACCCGCCGGCTGCGGCGCGACCCGGAGCGCCTCGACCGGCTGCGTGCGCTCGTGAAGGTCCCGTTGCGGGTGATACACGTCGTCCGGGACCCCTACGACAACGTGGCGTCGATCGCCCGCAACCGGGGCATCGCCCTCGACGAGGCGATCGAGATCTACGGCCGTCTGGGCCGCGCCGTCGACGAGGTCCGGGCGTCGCTCGGTCCCGCCGAGCTGCTCGATCTGCACTACGACGCCTTCGTGGCCGACCCCGCGCGGTGGCTGGGCGAGCTCTGCCGGTTCGTGGGGCTCGAGGCGTCACCGGGCTACGTGCAGGCCTGCGCCGGGGTCGTCGAGCCCGGCGGGCGGCGTAGCCGAGAGGGCGTCGAGTGGACACCGGCGGCACGCAGCGCCGTGGCATCGGTCATCGCGTCACGTCCCGTGCTCTCCGTCTACGCGGACGAGGCCTGAAAGCACCGCGAGCAGGCATTTCGGTCTCGAAACGGCGTTCGCGCACGGGGGTCGCGCCCGCCTGGAGTTGCTAGCCTCCATTCGTGCGTCTCGCCGTCCTCGTCTCGGGCTCCGGGACGATCATGGGGGCGATGTTCGAGGCCGGGCTCCCCGTGGCAGTCGTCCTGGCGGACAGGCGCTGTGCCGCGCTCGACACGGCGGCCGAGCACGGGGTGGCGACGGAGCTCGTCGACCGGGCTCACTTCGGGGGATTCGGGGCGGAATTCGACCGCGAGGGGTTCACCCGGGCCGTGGCGGCCGACCTGGTCGCCAACCAGGTCGACCTCGTGGCCATGGCTGGATTCGGGACCGTTCTGACCGAGACCGTCCACCGGGCCTTCCCGGGCCGGATCCTCAACACGCACCCGTCGCTGCTGCCCGCCTTTCCGGGCTGGTACGCCGTGCGCGACGCCCTGGCGGCGGGGGTCGCCGAGACTGGGTGCACGGTCCACGTGGCCACCGTCGAGCTCGATGCGGGCCCGGTGCTGGCCCAAGAGGTGGTGCCGGTGGTGCCGGGTGACACGGAAGCAACGCTCCACGAGCGGATCAAGGAGACCGAGCGCGTCGTGTACCCCGGCACCGTGCGCTGGGCCTTGGCGGAGCTCGAGGCCGGGCGCGCGCTCGAGCCGCCTGGCCAGCCGCTCCTCGAAGATGCGCTGGCGCGCCAGCCGGAAGGGGGAACCGGTGGCCGCTGACCGTATGGCGGACCGGATAGACGCGGCGCAGCAAATGGGCAATGTGCGCGTCGCGCGCACGACGCCAGTGAGGCACAAGGGCCGATGAGGCACTGGGAGGGATTGGGAACGTCGTGAGAGCTCTGTTGTCCGTCTACGACAAAGAGGGGTTGGTCGAGTTCGCGCGCGGGCTCTCCGGGCTCGGCTGGGAGCTGGTGGCCAGCGGCAACACGGCCGCGGCGCTGGCCGGCGCCGGCATCGCGCACACCGAGGTCGCGGACGTCACGGGCTCGCCCGAGATGCTCGGCGGCCGCGTCAAGACGCTGCACCCCAAGATCCACGGCGGGATCCTGGCCGACCGCGCCAAGCCCGAGCACGTGGCCGACCTCGAGGCCAACGGGATCGATGCCATCGACCTCGTCGTCGTCAACCTCTATCCGTTCTCGTCGGACCCCTCCATCGAACTGATCGACGTGGGCGGGCCGACGATGGTCCGAGCGGCGGCCAAGAACCACGAGCATGTGGGCGTGGTGACCTCGCCGGCCGACTACGCCGTCGTCCTGGAGGAGCTGCACCGTTCCGGGACGCTCTCGGCCGCCACCCGCCGCCGGCTCGCCCGCGCCGCGTTCGCGCACACGGCGGCGTACGACGCGGCCATCGTCGCCTGGCTCGACGCCGGCGGCCCGCGGCCCCTCGGCGAGCTCGACGGTGCGACCGACGACGACCGCACGGAGGCGGAGCTCGCGGTCGTCCTGCCGCCGACGCTGCATCTTTCGCTCGAGCGCGCCGACGTGTTGCGCTACGGGGAGAACCCGCACCAGCACGGCGCGCGCTACCGCGTGGCGGGCACGTGGAGCTGGTGGGACGAGATGGTGCAACACGCAGGGAGCGGGCTCTCGTACCTCAACCTCTTCGACGGCGACGCGGCCTGGCGGCTCGTCCACGAGCTGGCGGCCGACGCGGCCGACACCGGCGCCGGCCGCACTGACGTGGCGGTCGCCATCATCAAGCACGCCAACCCCTGCGGCGCAGCAGTCGCGGGTGATCTCATCACCGCCTACGAGCGGGCCCTCGAATGCGATCCCCTCAGTGCGTTCGGCGGCGTGGTCGCCATCGGCGGCGCCGTTACCGCGGAGGTGGCCGAGGCGGTCGCCGCCGGGCCCCAGGCCGACGTGATCATCGCCTCCTCCTTCGCCCCCGAGGCGGTCGACCGCCTGCGGGCGAGACGGAAGGCCACCCGGCTGCTTTCGGGGCCCGCTCCCGAGGAACCGGTGCGGCAGCTGCGCAATCTGGGCGCGAGCGTGCTCGTCCAGGACGCGGACCGTTTCGTGTCGCCGCGCCGCGACTGGCGCGTGGTCACGACCCGCACGCCGACCGAGGACGAGTGGCGTGACCTCGCGCTCGCCTGGCGTGTGTGCGGGCGGACGACGTCCAACGCCATTGCGGTGGTCAACGGCGGGCAGGCGGTGGGTGTCGGTGCAGGGCAGCAGTCCCGCGTCGTCGCGGCGGAGATCGCGGTGCAGAAGGCGGGTGAGCGGGCCAAGGGCGGCGCGGGCGCCAGCGACGCGTTCTTCCCGTTCCCCGACGGCCTGCTCGTGTTGGCCGATGCAGGCGTGGCGGCGGTCGTGCAACCGGGCGGCTCGGTCAAGGACGACGAGGTTGTTGCCGCGGCGAACGAGGCGGGTATTGCCATGGTCGTGACCGGCGAACGCCACTTCAAGCACTGATGAGCGCACCTGTGGAGGGTTCCGTGGACAGTTCCGTGTCGGGATGGACCGGGTGACGGCGAAGCTGCTCGACGGCGAGAAGGTTGCGGCGCGCATCCGCGCCGAGGTCGCTGACCGCACGGCGGCGCTGGCGGCCGAGGGCGTGCACGTCGGACTCGGGACGATCCTGGTCGGCGACGACGCGCCGAGCATGCGGTACGTCGCGCTCAAGCACGAGGACAGCGCGGCTCTCGGCATCTATTCGGCCGGCGAGCACCTGCCCGCCGACGCCACCCAACAGGACGTGCTCGAGGCCATCGCGCGCTTCAACGACGATCCCAAGGTCAGCGCGTTCCTCGTGCAGCTGCCGCTGCCCGACGGTCTCGACGAGGAGCAGGCGCTCCTCGCTGTCGACCCCGAAAAGGACGTGGACGGGCTGCACCCAGTGAACCTGGGCCGCCTCGTCCTCGGCACGCCGGGCCCGTTGCCGTGCACCCCGGCCGGCATCGTCGAGCTGCTCCACGCCTACGACGTGGCGGTCGAGGGCCGCCACGTCGTCATCATCGGGCGCGGCGTGACCATCGGCCGCCCGCTGGCGAACCTCCTGACGCTCAAGCGGCCAGGCCTGAACGCGGCGGTGACCGTGGTGCACACCGGCGTCGACGCGTCGGAGATGGCTGCGCTCACCCGCACCGCCGACATCGTCGTCGCGGCCGCAGGCCGTCCGTATCTGCTCACGCCCGACATGGTCAAGCCCGGCGCGGCCGTCGTCTCGGCCGGCACCACGTTCGAGGGGAAGAAGCTCGTTCCCGATGCACACCCCGATGTTGCGGAGGTGGCGGGCTGGATCACCCCCCGTGTGGGGGGAGTAGGCCCGATGACGCGTGCCATGCTGTTGCGCAACGCGCTGCGAGCGGCGGAGCGGGCGGCAAGGTGACGAACGGTGCACGAAATGCGGGAGCGACAGGCCGAGCCCATGGGTGAGCTGGAGTACTCCGAGCGGCCGTGGGGTAACTACACGGTCCTCAGCGACGACGCATCGGATCACAAGGTGAAGCGCCTCGTCGTGCACCCCGGCAAGCGCCTCAGCTACCAGCGTCACGCCAAGCGGGCGGAGCACTGGTTCATCGTCGCGGGTACGGCCACCGTCACGCTCGACGGTGTCGTCCATCTCGTGCCTGCCGGGGAGTCGATCGACATCCCGCTCGAGTCCGCCCACCGGGTCGGGAACGAGGGCGACACCGACGTCGTACTCATCGAGGTACAACGCGGCAGCTATTTCGGCGAGGACGACATCGTCCGCCTCGAAGACGACTTCGGGCGGGTCGAGGGCGGGACGAGTGCCGGGACGCAGTCGCCGTGACGCGCATCGCCGAACTGCTCGCGCGCGGCCCTACGTACTCGTTCGAGTTCTTCCCGCCGAAGAACGACAAGGAGCTGGCGACGTTGTCGCACACGCTCGTCGAGCTCCAACCCCTCGAGCCCTCGTTCGTCTCGGTGACCTATCGGGGCGGGTCGGAGTCGCGCCAGCGCACCTTCGACCTGGTATCGGGCATGCTCCACACGACGACGCTGAACCCGATGGCACACCTCATCTGCGTGGCGCACACCCGCCTGGAGCTCGCCGACATCTTGGTCTCGCTGCGCAAAGCGGGCGTGGAGAACCTGATGGCGCTCGGCGGCGACCCCCCGGAGGACCCCTCGGCGGGACCGGGTGAGCTCGCGTACGCGGCCGAGCTCGTCGAGCTCGCCCACGCCGTCGGCGGCTTTTCCGTCGGCGTGGCCGCCCACCCGGCGGGGCACCCGCGCTCGACCGACATGACGAGCGACCGCGACTACCTTGCCGCCAAGCTGGCGCTGGCCGACTTCGCCGTCACGCAGTTCTTCTTCGAATTTGCCGAGTACGAGACGCTGGTGGCCGACCTGCGCGCGCGGGGCGTGGACACGCCTGTCCTGCCCGGGATCCTGCCGGTCACGTCACTGTCGACGATGGGCCGCCTCGGAGCCATGGGCGCTGCCGCGCCGGAGTGGATGGAGTCGCGCCTGCGCGCGGCCGACGAGCGCGGCGGTGCCGATGCGGTGCGCAAGGAGGGGGTCGAGCTTGCGACAGAGCTCTGCGCGCATCTCGTCGAGGCGGGGGTACCCGGTCTCCACTTCTACACCTTCAACACGTCGAGCGCGACGAGAGAGATCTACGCCGCCCTCGGACTCGGGCCGGCCACCAAGGCCTGAGCCCGGTCTCCTCGCCGGAATTCATTCGGCGATCACGTTCTCATCACCTACTTCTTCACGCTGTCACCCCTGCGACGGCCGAAGGCCGCTCGAGCGCCGTCGCACCGTCGCGCGCTGCGGGCGATGTGCCACACTCGGCCACGCGGACGGGCCCGCTGGCGTGTTGGGCTCCCTCGCTGTTCGATCACGACGACGCGCGACGTGCGCACGGAAGGCAAGGAGGATTCATGCGGCTCATTCGAGGCGGTCGGTTGTGCCTGGCGGCTCTGGCGGGAGTCGGCGCGCTGGCGAGCGTCGCGGTGATGGCGACACAAGACGTCGCCGGTGCCACCGGTTCGGGCGGCACGCTCTACGTGAGCAGCACCGGCCAAGACACCGGTACCTGCCGGGCCAGCGCACACCCCTGCGCCACCATCGCCTACGCCATCACGCAGGCGAGCCCTTCGGCGACCATCGACGTGGGGTCGGGCACCTACCCCCAACAGCTCGTGATCAACAAGAGCCTCTCGATCGTCGGGACGGGAGGCCACGTCACGGTCGACCCGAGCACGTTGGCCGCCTCGGACACCGACTCTGACTCGTCCACGCCGCAGTACGCGATCGTCGACGTCACGTCCGGAGCGAACGTCACGATGTCGAACCTGGTCGTCGACGGCACGAACGCCCAATCCCAGTTCACCGGGTGCGGCGACGACTTCGTCGGCGTCTACTACCACGACAGCTCCGGAGCGCTGAAGAGCTCGACGGTGGAGAACGTCGAGCTGTCGCCGTCGCTGTTCGGCTGCCAGGACGGTCTGGGCGTCTACGTGGCGTCCGACGCCGGGGACCTCTCGTCTGTGAAGTTGACCGGTGACACGGTCAAGGCGTACGACAAGAACGGGATCACCTGCGACGACGCCGGCACGTCGTGCACCGTCAACACCACGACGGTCACCGGCGTCGGGCCGACGTCGTTGATCGCGCAGAACGGCATCCAGGGCTATGCCACCGGCTCGCTCAAGCTCAACGGGGACACGGTCTCCGCCGACTCCTACACGACGCCGGGATACCCGAGCTACCAGGCGACCGGCCTGCTCGTCATCGACGTCGCATCGCTCAGCGCGTCCTCGAACACGCTGTCGGCCAACGACATCAACGCCTACCTCGGATCCGACGGGACGGGGCCGGCGCCGGGGACCTGGACGTTCAGCGGGAACACGGTGACCGGCGCGACGGACAACGTCCCGGGGGGTGAGGCCGGGTACGGCGACGGCGTGCAGGTGGACAGCACCACCAACCCCGTCTACCTCACCGGCAACGTCGTAAAGGGCTCGGCGGAGAACGGCATCATCACGCTCGGCGCGAGCAACGTCACGTTGCAAGGCAACACCACCAACCAGAACACCGGCGACGGCATCGACCTCGGCGCGCCGGCGAGCTACTCCGTCTCGACGACGCCGAGCTCGCACGACACGGTGTCGGGCAACACGTCGAAGTCCAACGGGCTCGACGGCATCCTGGCCGAAGCCGGCACGACGGCGAACACGATCACCGGCAACACGGCGAAGAGCAACGTGCGTTACGACCTCGAGGACCTCGGGAGCGGGAACACCTGGACTTCGAACGCCTGCAAGCCGGCCTTCGACTCGAACCGGCCTGGCCTCTGCTCCTAACCCGTGGCCGCAAAGCGGCAGCCGATCTTGGCACTGTGCAAAGGGTCCCCGGGCATCGCCCGGGGACCCTTTGTGTGTGGCGGCAGGTCGCGCGTGCGCGCTCGATTGCTGGGCGTCAGCTGGGCTTCTGCAGCAGGCCGCGCGGCGGTTTACTCCGCGATCACGCATTCATCACCGATGTAACGCAGGCTGTCACGAGACAGTCGCGCGCGGCGGTCACAAGGCGGATTTTCTCTGCAAAGTGACGTCGCGTGTGTCACACTCGCCGCAGGCGGTGGCGACCTTTGGCGCGTGATGGGGGCACCGTGCATCGACGACAAGGACGCGTGCACGCGTCAACGAGCCAAAAGGGAGGGTTCATGCTGATTCGGTGCGGTCGTTTGGCACTCGCGACGCTGACGGTCGTGGGTGCAGTGGCGAGCGCGATCGTGCTCTTCGGTCAGGACGTCGCAAGCGCGACGACGCCGGGTGGCACGCTCTACGTGAGCAGTTCGGGCACTGACACAGGGACGTGCAGGCTGTCGACGCATCCTTGCGCGACGATCACCTACGCGATCGCGCAGGCGAACCCGAATTCGACCATTGACGTCGGAGCGGGGACGTTCCCGGAGCAGTTCACGATCGCGAAGACCCTGACGATCGTCGGGGTCGCCGGGCAGACGAACATCGTGCCGACGAGCCTGAGCCCGGTCGACACCGACCCAAACCACTCGACCACGCCGTATCCGGTGGTGGACGTGACGTCGGGCGCCATTGCGACGTTGAAGAACCTCACCATCGACGGCACCGCAGCCCAGAGCACTTTCAACAGCTGCGGGCAGGACCCGATCGGGATCTACCTCCACGACGCATCGGGCGAGCTCAAGCACGTCACGGTGAAGAACATCGCCGAGACGGCGCCGACGAACGCGTCGTTGTTCGGCTGCCAGTCCGGCATCGGCGTGTACGTGGCGACGGACTCGGGATCGTCCAGCCTGACGATGGGCGGCGACACGGTCACCGGGTACCAGAAGGACGGCATCGCCTGCCGGGACGCCAACACGAGTTGTGCCGTCAACAACTCCGTCGTCACCGGGGTCGGGCCGAACGCCTTCCAGGGCGCCAACGGGATCGAGGTCTACGGCGCCGCTGACGCGTCGGTCGTCGACGACACGGTGACCCAGAACTCGTACACCGCCGGCGGCGCAGGCAACCAGGCGACCGGCCTGCTGCTGCTCGACGACGGCATCGTCAACGCGCAGGGCAACACCCTGTCGGGCAACGACATCAACGCCTACCTGGGCTCGGACGGCAGCGGGCCGCACGAGAACGGCTGGAACTTCACGCAGAACACCGTCAGCACCGCAGCGGACAACGTGGCCGGCGGCGAGGCGGGGTATGGAAACGGCGTCGACATCGACGGCACGTCCAACGACGTGGTGGTCCAGCAGAACGTCGTCAAGACGTCCGCCAGCAGCGGCATCGTGCTCACGGGGGCGAAGAACGTGACCGTCTCCGGCAACACCGCGAACTCCAACGGCGGAGACGGTATCTACGTCGGTGGTCCCGGCGGCGTCTGGGGCGGCCCGGCGCCGACGACGAGCACGGTCGACTCGGTGACGGGCAACACGGCCAAGAACAACGGGGGCGACGGCATCAACGCCGACACGGACTCGTCGGGGTCGACGTTCTCGGGGAACACCACCAAGAACAACCAGCGCTACGACCTCGAGGACAACGGCACGGGGAACAGCTGGTCGAGTGACCACTGCACCCCAGCGGGTGACTCGCACCCGGCGCTCCTCTGCTCCTGAGGCAGCGGTGACCAGAGGCAGGGTCGGTCCTGCCTCGTAGAGACGTTGGAGAGTCCCCCTGGCCGTACGGCCAGGGGGACTCTCTTTTGAGCGCCTGGCGCCACAACTAACGTTCCCGCGGTGCCGGAGCCCGCTCGCAGGCTGGACGCCCACCCGTCCGTGACCGCAGTGGTCCTCACCTACCGGCGTCCTCGTCTCGCCGGCGACGTGGTGCGCACGCTCGTGCACGAGGAGGGATTGCCGCCCGGCCGGATCGTGCTGGTGGTCAACGGGGAGGGGGGGCTCGACGACCCCGAGCTCGAGGCCGCCGTGCGAACCGTCCGGCTCCCCGTCAACATCGGCCCTGCCGGCGGATTCCGGGCCGGCCTCGAGGCGGCGTTCAGCGACAGCACGACGGCGTGGGCGTATCTCTGCGAGGACGACGTCGGCGTGTTCGAGCTCCCGGCGCCCCGCGTCGCCGCTGTGCTGGACCGCCTGCGGCATCGATCCGGCGGCGGCGGAACCGCCGAGGTCGGCGCCGTCGTCGCCTATGGGCGCCGCTTCGACGCGCGCGGGCATGCGGCCAACGTCGTGCCCGACGAGACCGCCCCGCCCTTCGTCCCGGTCGACGTGGCGGCCTGGGGGGCGACGCTCGTGGCGCGGGCTGCGCTCGAGCGCGGCGTCCTGCCCGCGACCCAGTGGTTCTTCGGCTTCGAGGACTTCGACTTCTTCCTGCGGCTGCGCGCCGCGGGCCTCGGCGTCCTGCTCGACACCGAGTCGGCGCGGGCCGTCGCGCGGGTTCAGACGTCGGCCGGCAGGGAGGCGGTGTTGTCGCCGCACCGGCCGGGCGACGCGGAGGAGCCGTGGCGGGCCTACTACGTGGCTCGGAACTACTTCCACTTGGCCCGGGCGCACGGGTCGGCCAGCTGGCAGGCGTGGCACCTCGCCTACTCGGCACGCCGCGTGCAACGTGCCTCCAGCAACGCCGAGCGCGTGGCGACGCTGCACGGACTCGTCGACGGCGTGCGGCGCCGCTGGGGTCCGCACCCGCGCTACGTGCGCACGACGGCTGAGCGCAACGGCTCGCCCTAGTACGGGCTCCCGACCGGGTGGCGGCTGGAGTGGGACTTGCTCAGGGCGTGGCGCTGAGGCTGGGGTGGTCGGCGTCCATGTTCGTCATGGCCAGACCGAGCACCGGCGGCCGATGTTGCGCCAACAGGCGCTGGGAGCGAAGCCCGTCATTCACCGTGGTCCTCCAGGCCTCGCACACCACGACGACGAGGTCAGCCGCTCCCATGAGTGCCGTGCCGTCCTGCGTGGACAGCAACGGTGCTTCCATCAGCACGACGTCCACCACGTCACGGGCCGCTTCCACGAGTCCGGGCGCGTTGAGCGCCAGCTTGCTCGGGTTGGGGAACAGCTGCCCGAGGGCGAGGCTCGAGACACCCGGGATCTGTGACGGCCGGGCGTTGGCCACGAGCTCCCCGGCGGAGAGTTCTGAATAGGGCCCTTCCCACGTTGGCGGCAGCGTGCCGTTGCCGTCGATGCTCGTCCGCATGCCTCCCGTGGTGGCCACCAAGACCCGGTCGCCCGCCTCGGCGAAGACCGCCGCGAGGTTGACGACGACTAACGAGCGGGTGGGCTCGTCGGTCGGCGACGTCACCAAGATGGAGAAGCGGGGCCGGTGCGGCACCGCCAGCGCCCGCGAGCCGACGGGGACCGGGGCCCCAAGGGAACCGCCAGCCGGGCCAGCTGCGGCGCCGACGAGAAGCTCCTGCTGGGGCCGGACCGTGGCCAACTCGAGGTAGTCCTCCTGGTAGCCGTAACCGCGCTTGACCCAGGTGACGGGCGGCGCCGTCAGGATCGCGACATGCAGGCGGCGGTACGCCTCAGACGTGGCCGAGTAGGGGTCGACCACCACGTCGACGACGGGGATGGCCGAGATCGATTTCGACGGCGACGCGGGGATCTCGACGACCACCGGCAGGCCGAACACCTCCTCTGCGCGC
>DATJTU010000227.1:0-3985 GCA_035503015.1 Acidimicrobiales bacterium
ACCATGGCCCGACGACGATCGAACGCGTCACCGATCGCCCCTCCCGCGAGCGTTCCTGCCACGAACGGCACCAACTGCGCCAGGCTCACCGCACCGACCTGGAGCGACGAGCCGGTCAGCGAGTACACCTGGTAGGCGAGCGCGACAACCGTGAACTGGGTGCCGACCATGCTGACGCTCTGACCGAAGAACAGCATGCGAAAGTCGCGACTCGTCCGCAGCGGGGTCAGGTCGATCAGCAGTCGGCGTCTCACCGGACCATGGTGCAAGCTCAAGTCAACTTGAACGCAAGCCGCTGCAGGCGCCAGACTGTCGCCCGGGGAGGTGCAGCGTGGGCGAATTGGCAAGCGACGCGATCGAGCTCGTGCCCATCGACGAGGTGGCGCGGCGGTTCGGCCTCCGGGCTTCGACGATCCGCTACTACGAAGAACGTGGCCTGCTCCACCCGGTGTCGCGCCAGTCGGGCCGGCGCTGGTACGGGCCGGCTGAGATCCGGCGCCTGGCCGTCATTCGCTACTGGCAGCGATCCGCGCTGATGAGCCTCGACGACATCGCCCAGATGCTGGCCGGGGCGAACGGCGAGGACCGTTGGCGTCAGATGATCGACGAACAAGTCCGGATGCTTGCGACCAGGATCGAAGAGATGGAAGCGGCCAAAGAGTTCTTGGAGCATGTGGCCTCGCATCACGACGCCGCACCGGACGGGTGCCCCCACTACGAGACCTTTATCTGGGAGCAACCTTCGCAATCGGGCGCCCGCGCGTGAATCAGGGGCGCCAGCGCATCGCCGCCCGACTTGAGCGTCTTCTCGCAGAGGAGCTGCACGTTTCGCGTGTCGTCACCAAGGATGGGGTCTGCACCCGCCCAGCTGCGTCGGGGTCGATGTGCCTCTGACGAGACCGAGCTAAGCCTCCCTGGGGCCCGATCCGAGTCCCAAGCACGCCGCCATCTCGTTGCGCAGCCACTGGTGCGCAGGGTCGAGGTCGTGGCGGACATGCCAGGCTTGGGAGAGGGGTAATGGCGGGAGCGCGGCCGGGATCTCGTAGAGGTGTGCACCGGTCAAGCGCGCCGCGTGAGCGGCGTAGCGGGCGCTGATTAGCCCGGTCAGTTCGGAGCTGGCGATGATGTCGGCGGCGGCGCTGAAGGTGGGTACGACCACCACGACTCTCCGTGCGAGTCCGCGCTGGTCGAGGACATCGTCGAAAGCGCCGCGCGTCCGGCCTCGTCGAGACACGGCGACGTGCTCGACGGCAGCAATGCGCCCCAGCGTGGGCCGCCCGGAGGACAGAGGGCGCCCGGCCGCGACCATGCCCACCAGGCGCTCCTCGTAGAGCGCTTGGACGCGAACTTCGGGTCCGAAGTCGCCGATGACGCCCACGTCGAGATCGATGAGACCGTCTCGCAAGGGGGCGAGGTCCTCTTCTCCTTCGGGCACGAAACGAAGCGTCACTCCCGGTGCGCTGGTCCTGGCCGCGGCGACCAAACGGGGGGTCAAGATGTTGATCAAGGCGTCGTTGGCCCTGATGGTGAACGTTCGCTCCAAGGATGCGAGGTCGACGTCGCGTCCGCTCTCCACGAGGGCGTGCGCCTCTTGGATCAGCCGATGGAGTCGCTCTTGGATAGCGAGCGCCCGGGGAGTGGGTACGAGGCCGCGCCCGGCGCGCACGAGGATGGGGTCACCGAAGCTCTGGCGGATGCGCCCCAAGGTGCGGCTGGTGGCCGGGACCGAGAGGTGGAGGCGCTCGGCGGCGGCGGTGACGCTGCCTTCGGCCAGGAGCACGTCCAAGGCCGAGAGCAGATTCCAGTCAACCGCTTGCGTCACCTGCAATAGTCTATTGCAAATGATTCACTAGACGACAAGCCATCGGGCCCGGACAATGAGGCCCATGCCCACGCCGTCCGTCGAAGCCTCCTACCGCCGCCGGCGGACGGTGCTGGCCGTGCTGTGTCTCTCGGTCCTGCTCGTCGTGGTGTCGAACATGGCGCTCAACGTGGCGCTTCCGACCCTCGGCGCTCGGCTCCATGCCGGGGCCTCCTCCTTGGCCTGGGTGGTCGACGTCTACGTCTTGTGCTTCGCCGGGTTCCTCCTCCCGGCCGGCCATCTCGGTGACCGTTTCGGTCGCAAGGGCACCATGCAGTGCGGCCTGGTGCTCTTCACGGGTGCGGCCACGCTCGGCGCGTTCTCGACTGCCACGTGGGAGTTGATCGTCGCCCGCGCCGTCATGGGGATCGGTGCCGCGTTGGTGATGCCTGGCACCCTCTCCATCCTCGCCACCGTGTTCCCGCCGACAGAGCGGCCGAAGGCGATCGCCGTCTGGGCGTCGGTAGCGGGGGGCTCGGTGGCGATCTCGCTCGTCTGGTCGGGCGCCATGCTCGAACATTTCTGGTGGGGATCGATCTTCTTGGGCATGGCGGCGGTCGCCGCCGTGGCCTTGCTCGCCGGCTGGTTCGTGCTCCCGACGTCTCGCCACCGAGACGAGGCCGGCGTCGACCCGGTCGGCGCCGCGCTGTCGGTGCTCGGAGTGACCGGGTTGCTCTACGGCTTCATCGAGGCCCCTGGCGTGGGCTGGACGGCCGCACCGATCATGGGCGCCTTCGCGCTTGGCATCATCGGGTTGGTCGCCTTCGCGACCTGGGAGCGCCGCCACCCCCACCCCATGCTCGACCTCGCCTTCTTTTCCGAGCGGCGATTCAGCTTCGGCGGCCTGTCCATTGCCGCCGCCTACTTCGCGCTGTTCGGCATGTACTTCCTCCTCACCCAGTACCTCCAGCTCGTCCGGGGGTATTCGCCGTTGGTCGCGGGGCTCTACGCCTTGCCCGCAGGGCTCGCACAGTTCGCGACGGCCAATCTGTCCAAGCCACTGGTCGCCCGCCACGGGTTCCGACCCGTGCTCGCCGCAGGTCTCGCCGCCTCCGCCGCTGGATTGCTCGTCCTGGGCACCGCCTCTGTTGCCTCGCCGATGTGGGTGGTCGAGGTCGGTCTCACCTTTCTGGGCGTCGGCATCGGATTCACCATGCCGCCGGCCACCGGCGCCATCATGTCCTCGTTGCCGCCACACAAGGCAGGTGTCGGCTCGGCCGTCAACGACCTCGTGCGTGAGCTCGGCGGTGCTTTCGGAATCGGTGTCCTCGGCAGTCTCGCTCTCGAGCGCTACCGATCACGCCTAGGCGAGTGGCTTGCCCGCCAGCCCGAGGCCACTCACGCCAAGGCCGGTCTCGCCCAGGCCCTGGCCACCTTTGGTACTCACGGCGCAACCGGGATCAGCGCTCGTAAGGCCTACGTCGCTGGATTTGACCTCGCGATGATCGTTGGCGCGGTCGGGGTTGCCGTCGCGGCGATCACGATCTACCTCGGTCTGTCGGTGACCAAGGGAGTCGCCAGCCGAAAGTTGCCGGAGACCCAATTCTCTTCCAAGCAAGTCACCGGGGAGGCCGACGCGTACTCGGTTTCGTTTCATCAAGCGAATCGGACGTGAATGGCCGGGTCCTCTGACCCAGCTCGAGCCGTGACACCGCCAGGTGTCATCGATGGCGCCGTTGCCCGATATTTCCGGGACCCGCGAGCAAGGAGGTCAGCGTCGTTCCGGACCGTTTACCGTGAAACTCACTCGCCGGATCGAGACGTCTCGGTTGCGGGGGCCTGAAGGGAAATCAAGGCGACGGCCACGGGTCCGCATGCACGTGGACGCCAATCCGAACCATCCACGCTGGCAAGGCGTGAACCGGAGTGGAATACTTTTGAATCGGGGCCGACGGCTCGGAAGTTGGATGTACAGCTAGGTCGCTGTTCGACTGTTGCGACGTAGCCCGTCAATCAGGGCATGTATCGTCGCCTCGGCGATTGGCACCGAGGCTCGAGTGTCGGCAGACTCGATCACGTACTCGCCGGCACTGCGGATGGCGCCGTAGAGGGCCATCGCAGTGACGTCGACGTCGAGAGGCCCCAGCTCACCAGCGCTGATGGCGTCGGCGAGTTGTTCTCGCA
>DATJTU010000228.1:0-9585 GCA_035503015.1 Acidimicrobiales bacterium
GGGTAGGCACCGCTGCGCGCCGACCGCGGTGCGGACGCAGCTGCGATTGCCGCGGATGTGGCAGGTCGCGGCGGTAGTCTCCAATTCGGTGGCGCGACGGGCGATGACTGCTGAGCTCCCGATACCAACTGAGGTCGTCCAGGCGGCGGGCGGATTGATCGTCCGGCGACAAGGCGGCACGCTCGAGATCGTGGTGGTGCACCGACCCGCGCACCAGGACTGGTCATTCCCTAAGGGCAAGCTCGAGCCGGGCGAGTCCTTCGAGCTGGCGGCGCTGCGCGAGGTGCGGGAAGAAACCGGGATGGCGTGCCGTTTGATTCGCTTCCTCGGCCACACCGAGTACGTGGACCGCAAGGGGCGGCCCAAGGCCGTGGCCTATTGGGTCATGACGGCCGAAGGTGGTTTTTTCACACCGAATGAAGAGGTCGACGAACTGCGGTGGCTGAGCCTCGAACACGCCATCCGGGCCTTGACCTACCCCCGTGATCGGGAGCTGGTGGCGGTGCTCATGGCCGCTGACCAGGTCGAACCCCTCGTCTAAACCCTTTCAAAATTTCTTGAAATTCTGGTGTTTAAAGGGTGGTGGATCGGGAATAATGGGCGGTAGCGATCTACCGCCTGATCGCACTGCCGGCGTGCGTGCCCCAGTCGAGAGCTCCAGGACCTATCGCCAAGGGCCCTGTGACAGCGTTTTGACGTCAATCGGCTGGGGCACCGTCGGCGCCTTTGAAACCCGGGTGTAGCCCGGGTTTTTTGCGTTCCGACGCCGGATCGTGCCACTCGCGTTGCAGTTCCCCGTGGGATCACCGCTCGATTCCGTCCCGGCGAAGCTCAGGGGACCAGGACCGCCGCCCCGTTGACCCGGTCACCGGCGAGGTCGCGCAGCGCCTCGTTCGCCTGGGCCATGGGGTAGGGGGTGGCCGAGACCTCGATGCCGTAGCGGGCCGCCTTGGCCAGGAATTCCTCCCCGTCGTGGCGAGTGTTCGCCGTCACGCTCCGCAGGGTGCGCTCCTCGAAGAGGTGCTCCTCGTAGTTGAGGGGTGGGATGTCGCTCAGATAGATGCCCGCCACGGCGAGAGTCCCGCCGCGGTCCAGCGCGACGAGCGCAGGCAGCACCAGGGTCCCGACCGGGGCGAAGAGAATGGCCGAGTCGAGCGGCTCGGGCGGCGCGGCATCAGCATCCCCGGCGCTGTCGACCCCGAGGTCGAGCGCCAAGCGTTGGGCGTCGCGGGACCTGGTCATGACGTGCACCCGGGCGCCCTCCGCCAGAGCGATCTGCGCGGTGAGGTGGGCGGATCCTCCGAATCCGTAGATGCCGAGCCGCCCACCCTCGGGAAGCTCGGCGCGCCGCAGCGCGCGGTACCCGATGATGCCGGCGCAGAGCAGTGGCGCCGCGGTGACGTCGTCGAACTCGTCGGGCAGTATGTACGCGTAGGCCTCGTCGACGAGGAGGTAGGCGGCGTAGCCGCCGTCGACATCCCATCCCGTGAAGCGCGGGTCGAGACAGAGGTTCTCCCGCTCGCTCACGCAGAAGCGGCACGCGCCATCGGTCTGGGCGAGCCAGGGGACCCCGATGCGGTCGCCGACCTTCCAACGCGAGGCGTGAGGGCCGATCTCCTCGACGACACCCACGACCTCGTGGCCCGGCGTCACGCCCCACCGTCGAGGGGGGAGATCTCCCTCGGCCAGATGGAGGTCCGTGCGGCAGACGCCGCAGGCCCGGACCTGCACGCGCACCTGCCCCGGGCCGGGCTCGGGCACGTCCTTCTGCACCCGGGTCAGCGGGTGGCTGTCGATCGGCCCGGGATGGTCGACGACCCACGCGTCCATACGCGCCGCCATGGTGGCCAGCGTAGGAGCCGGACGGGTCAGGGTCCGCTTGGTCGCCGCATTCGTGCGGTGTCCGGCCGTAAGTCGCTTGGTGCGAGCCTCCCGCCGGCGACCCCGGCGGAACGATTCGCGCGGTATCACATCCTTCGTTAATTCATCACGGGTATTGCAGAGATGTCTGGACGGGGAGTAAGCGAAGGATCTGGCCGGATCTTTCGCAAACGCAGCGACTTACGGAAGGCTGTGATCAGCCGGATACGCCCTACCCGCTCCTAGCATGACGAGGTCATGACCCCCCTCGTTCTCGCCGGGCCCGTCGGCCTCACCGGGCACGAGGGCGGCCCGCGCCATCCCGAACGGCCCGCGCGGCTGCAGGCAGTCATGGACGGCATCGCGTCGTTGCAGCTCGGCGACGACCTCGTCCACGCCGACGAACGGGAGGCGAGCGTGGAGGAACTCGCCCGGGTGCACGAGGCGTCGTACCTTAGTGAGGTGCAGGCGTTCTGCGCGCAAGGCGGCGGGAAGATCGACCCTGACACCTACGCCGGCTCCGACTCGTGGCTGACGGCCTGCCGGGCCGCGGGCGCAGGGCTCGCGGCGTTGGCGGAGTTGGCGCGGCGCGACGAGGGCGTCGCGTTCGTCGCCGCTCGGCCACCCGGGCACCACGCCACGGCGTCGAGATCGATGGGCTTCTGTCTGCTCAACAACGTCGCGGTGGCGGCGGCGTCGCGCACTGCCCTCGGCGAGCGGGTGCTCGTCGTCGACTGGGACGTCCACCACGGCAACGGCACGCAGGCCATCTTCTGGGACGATCCGGACGTCCTCTACGTCTCTTCGCACCAATCCCCGCTTTACCCCGGCACGGGGAGTCCGGAGGAAGTGGGAGGCACTGGCGCGCCTGGGCTGACTGTCAACTTGCCGCTCCCGCCCGGCGCCACGGGCGACGTGGTTCGTGCCGCGTTCGATGACGAGGCGCGTGGAGCGATCGAATCCTTCTCGCCCGACTGGGTGCTCGTGTCGTGTGGGTTCGATGCCCACCGTGCCGACCCTCTGAGCGATCTCGAGTTGTCGAGCGGTGACTACGCCGAGCTGGCACGCCTCGTGCGCGAGTTCGCCCCGGGCGGCCGTCTCGCGTTGTTTCTCGAGGGCGGCTACGACCTCGGGGCGCTCGAGTCCTCGGTGGCGGCGACGCTGGGCGCACTCCTCGACATCGGCGTCGCCGTTCCTCCTCCGACCTCGGGCGGTCCCGGCTTGCGAGAGCTCAGGGAGGACCGGGCCGCCCGGCTGCGTGCCATCGACCGGTTGCACGAGCAGGCACAGCCCTAGCGGGCGCGCCGTCGCGCCGAATCGCGCTCAGGAAATGTGGCGGTGGATCAGGACCGGGCACTCCGCGTTGCGGACGCAGTACTCGCTGACAGAGCCAAGCAGCATTCCGACGAATTGGCCATGGCCGCGACTGCCGACCACGAGCAGATCGGCGCCCTTCGCAGTCTCGACGAGAGTCGGAGCGGGATGCCCATTGATCACCCGCGGGTCCATTGCAACCCCCGGGTAGGCGGCGCGGACCGAACCGACCGCGTCCTCGAGGGTCTGACGCACCTCGCCCTCGGGGTCGAAATCCTCGGGCACGGGGACGGCCCAGCCGAGACTGGTCGGCCACTCCCAGGTCATCACGACTTCGAGCACGGTCCCGGTGAGATCGGCCTGTCGGGCTGCCCACGAGAGCGCCTCCAACGACGCCGCGGAGCCGTCGATGCCGGCAACGATTCGCCCCGCGCCCGGTGTGCCTTCTGGTGCCATAGACGCGAGAGCTTACCGAGCGGCGGGTTGCATCCCCTCGTTCAAGTAGCCCACTGTGCCAGTGAATGGGAAGATGTCGTCTGTGGCGTTGGGCGTATTCCTCGTGGACGACCACGAGGTCGTCCGAACGGGTTTGCGCGCGCTGCTCGAAGCCGACGACGGCATCGAGGTGGTAGGGGAAGCCGCGACGATGGCGGATGCAGTGGCGCGGATCCCGGCCGCCAAGCCACACGTTGCCATCCTCGACGTGCGGCTCCCCGACGGCAGCGGGGTGGAGGTGTGCCGCGAGATTCGCTCCACGACGCCCGAGATCGCCTGCGTCATGCTCACGTCGTATGCGGACGACGAAGCCCTGATCGCCTCGATCATGGCCGGCGCGGCGGGTTACGTCCTCAAGCAGGTGGGCAGTCTCGATCTGATCGACACCATCCGGCGGGCCGGCGCCGGACAATCGCTGCTCGACCCCGCACTGACCGATCGGGTGTTGGCACGGTTGAGCGAAGGCCCGCGCGTCGACCCACGGCTTGCCAGTCTCACCGTCCAGGAACGCCGGATCCTCGATCTGATCGCAGAGGGCTATACCAACCGCCAGATCGCCGAGACGATGTTCCTGGCCGAAAAGACCGTCAAGAATTACGTCTCGAACCTGTTGGCCAAGCTCGGGATGGAACGGCGCACGCAAGCAGCGACGTTCGCCGCCCGCCTCGACGAGCGCTCCTTCCAAGACGCTCGCACCGACGCCACCGGTACCTGAACGCCGTCGTCCTGCGGGCCTGCGACGCCCCCATAACGGACAGCTGAGGAGTCACGGAGCGAGTCAGCGCGCGTCGAGCTCGGGAGCCTCGAGACTGATGCCCCTTGTGCGAAACGCGTCTTCGAGACGAAGCCGCTCGTGTGTCGGCAGTTCGAAGCTGCTCGGATCCGAATCGATACCGAGCATCGCTGCCAGCCGGAGGAGCGCGACGTCGTAGCCCAACTCGAGCGCGAGCACGAGAGGCACGGTGTCGGCAGCAGCCACGCCCAGCATGTCGACGCGTCCCGCGCCCATGGGGCCTAGTTCGAGCTCGTCGCGGCGCCGGCGTACTTCCTCGATGGCGTCGTCCGGTGACGCGACCGGGCACGCGCGCCGCTGCCCGTACGCCGCATCGAGCAGTTCGGTGTACATCGACATAAAGCTGCCAGCCTCCAGGCGACGAGCCGACGGAACCGGGGCGCGGATCCCGGCCCGATCGGTCTCGCCTGGTTCACAGCTTGTCGACGCCCCGCTCGAACCGGCAGGGTCCTATGTCACAAAGGCAGGGCCGCGCCGACAAGAATTGTGTGCCCGCTGATACTCCGCTGTGGGCCTACGCGTGCTGGGCTGTCCGGATGCCGCGGCGCATCGGCAGACAATTCGTTGTCTTTCCGTTGTGAATTGGCGCGCTCGGCACGACGGAAACGAGGGGGTGGAGCAAGAAAACCCCGGAATTGGAAAATGGCGACCGAGGGGGGTGGCCGCCATTCTCCAAGCACCGTTGTCTGGGAAGAGGAGGGTGTGCCACACATTGTGCGGACGCACCCCCAACGAGGGTAGAGCCGAAAGTAACGGATTCAGGTGCCCTGGAATCCGGTGCTGCGGACCATAGCCCGCAACCGCCGAGGGTTGCTAGTGCGAGAGTGGAACGATGCCAACCACGTGCACGGCGGAGGAAGCTGTCGCCCTGGTCAGACCGGTCGACTCCATCGGGTTCGGACTGGGGCCGGGGAACCCCGATGCGTTCTTGACGGCACTCGGTACCCGCGACGACTGGCATGACCTTCAGCTCGGTGGCGCGCTGTGTCTGAATTTCTACGACGTCTTCACTAAGCCAGGCGTGCACTATCGGTGCGGTTTCTTCGGCCCGGCCGAGCGTCTGCTGCACTCCATGGGTCACGACGTCGAACTGGTGCCGGGCGGCTTTCGCCAGTTCGCTCCGATCCTCGCCGCCTTCGCGCCCCGCATCATGGTGGCGCAGGCTGCGCCCGTCGACGAGCACGGCGATCTCAATTTGTCGCTCCATCTCGGCGCGACGCGGCCCGAGCTCTTGCGCGCGGGTGCGGATCCGAATCGACTCCTCATCGTCGAGGTGAATCCGAACCTGCCGCGGACCAAGAGCCTGCCGCCCGAGTACGAGAACACGATCCCGCTCGAGCTGGTCGACGTCGTGGTGGAAGCGAACGGGACACCCTTCGCCTTGCCAGATGCGCCAGCGGAGGAGGTGGATGAGGCGATTGCGCGCTACGCACTCTCCTACGTGCGACAGGGCTCGACACTGCAGACCGGTATCGGCGTCATCCCGAACGTCGTGGCCAGCGAACTCGCCAAAGGTCCGCTCGGTGGGTTCGGCGTTCACTCGGAGATGTTCACCAGCGGGTTGATGCGACTGCATCAAGCGGGGAAGGTCACCAACGATGCCAAGGGCGTCTTCGACGGGGTGTCGGTGACCACCTTCGCGCTGGGCACGCCAGAGCTCTATCAGTGGCTGGACGGCAACGCCGGCGTTGCGTTCGTGCCCGTTGAGACCGTCAACGACCCGACTGTGATCTCGCGCAACGCGAACCTCGTGTCGATCAACGGAGCGCTCTCCGTCGACCTCTACGGTCAGGTGGTAGCCGACAACATCGAAGGGCGGCAGATATCTGGAGTGGGCGGGCACGAAGACTTCGTCGCGGGCGCGGAATTGCACCTTGATGCGCACTCGCTCATCTGTCTCCGCTCCACCGCCGTGCGCGGCGGTGAGGTCGTGTCGCGCATTGCCGGCCTGCTCCCCGAGGGGTCGGTGGTCTCCACCCCGCGGCACCACACCGGTGTCGTCATCACCGAGTACGGCGCGGCCGAGCTGACGGGACTCACCGTGCCCGAACGCGCCCACATGCTGGCCGACATCGCGCACCCCGACTTCCGGGCGGGGCTGCACAAAGTCGCCGACACCATCGGGTCGCGCTGAGCGAGGCGGCGACGCGGCGTCGACCCGTCTGCAGGTGGCGTCGGTTCAGCCCGGGCGCGGTAGAGGCTTGTTGGGCCACTCCCGGAACGTGGCGTTGTGGCGCGCGATCTCCGCGATGATGGCGTCGATGTAGACGAGCTTGCGGATCATGTACGAGCGCGTCTCCTTCGGGTCGAGGTAGAGGTTGTAGAGGCGGCCGTAGCCGTAACGCTCGACGACTCCGGTGAAGCCCCCCGGATTGTGCACGTCGGCGTCGTCGTCTGAGATCGACGACATCATGTACTTGTATTCACCGACCCGCAGGGCCGAGTGGGTCGCCGTCAGCCAGTAGTGCTGGTACTTGCGGTTCGATACCGCTTCGCGGTCGTCAGGCGCCAGGAAGAAGGAGAGTTGGTCGACGGCGTCAACGAAACGGTCGACCGGCATCCGGCCCGCCGCGCCGGCCATCGACAAGCAGGTGGCAAAGAGGTCGAGGAGGTGCACCAGCCCGTCGCTCGCCCGGCCGGGTTCGATCATCCCCGGCCACGACACCACGGCGGGCACGCGCACGCCGCCCTCCCACGTCGAGCCCTTGGCGCAACGGAACGGGGTGAAGGCCGAGTCCGGCCACGTCTCCATCTCGGGTCCGTTGTCCGAAGAGATCACGACCATGGTCGTCTCGAGCTGCCCCGATCGCTCGAGCGCGGCGATCAGGCGCCCGCAGATGTCGTCCAGCTCGACGACAGCGTCCTTGTACGGGTGGCGGGCTGGTGAGCGGCCCAGGAAGTCGGGGTGGGGATAGTTGTCGAAGTGCGCGCCGCGGGTGCAGTGGTACAGGAACCACGGGTCCGCCGACCCTGCCATGCGTTGGATGAACTGCTCGGAGTAGGCGCACCACTTGTCGTCGAGAAGTGAGAGGACCGGGATGGTGACCTCTTCGACCTCCTCGAGCGGGCCGTTGCGTTCGGCATGGACGAAGCACTTGTTGAACGGGATGTTCTGCACCCAGTCGGTGCGCGCCTCGCTGTAGACGATCTCAGGGAAGAAGTAAGGGTCGCGCCACTCGGTGTACATGTCCGACACCGACAAGAAGCCGTAGAAGTCGTCGAAGCCGACGTTCTGGGGCTGGCTCTCGTGGTTCTCGCCCATGTGCCACTTCCCGACCGCCTGCGTCACATACCCCGCTTCCGAGAGCAGTTGGGGGAGCGTGACCTCCCCACTCAGTCCCCCTGGCATCCCGTACATCGGGGGGACGAGCAAGCCGTGGCGCATCGGGAGACGTCCGGTCATGATCGACGCGCGCGTCGGCGTGCAGGAGGGCTCGCTGTAGCACGAGGTGAGCAACAGGCCTTCACGCGCGAGTCGATCGATGTGCGGCGTCGGCGCCCCGACCGCCACGCCGCCGCCGTAACAGCCGAAGTCACCCCAGCCGACGTCGTCCATCAGGATGACGACGATGTTGGGTCGACGGCCGGTCCGTTCCCCGAAGGCCTGCATCTTGGCGCTGGCGTCTTCGTCGCGGCCTGGGACCACGAAGACGGGCTCTCGGTTCGGCGCCGGCTGGTAGGTCGCGCCGGTGACGGGGTCCACGCCGTCTGCAGGCCGGGCGTCGCTCATCGCTCTCTCCTCGCGCTCAGGGGTGGTCCGCCTCTTCGAGGGGACACTGGGTTAGCTGGTCGTGCAGGCCTGCGTGTAGATGTCCGCCGGAACCAGATGGTTGGAGCACGCGCTCGCTCGGTCGGCCACCGACCACGAGGACCCCTGCGCCTGCAACACGATGACCGCGTCGTAGGCGCCCGCGCCGTTCCCGACAGTCACGTTGGCGTACGCCCACGAGCCCGAACAACCGAAGCCCGCGACCCCGTTCACCGGCCCGAGGCTCGTGTCACTCGTCGCAGCGGCGGCGATCGCGCTGTGGGTGCAGGGCACTGCGGCAGCAGATCCGGTCGAAGACGTCGTGCCGGCGGCCGACGTCGATGTCGAGGAGGGCGCGGCGGTCGTCGACGTCGTCGAACCCGCCGACGGGCTGCTCGGACTACTCGAGCAGCTCGCGAGCAACGCGGCCGCCGCGATCGCAAGAGCCGTGACGGCGCCGACTGTCGCTCTCCGGTTCGTCCGGTTCATGTGCCCCTCCGTCCGCTCGGGTCGCTCGGGTCGCTCGGGTCGATGCGGACCCTAGCCCGGGGTGCGCCGGTCAGTCGCGAACGCCGAGCAGCTTGGCCAGCGACGTCGGAGGTGGCGGCGCGTCCTGCACCAGGCGGTGGATGAAGTGACGAACCCGCCGGAAGACGTCCCGACTGTCGACGGCCCAGGGCATGAGCATCTGGAACACGTGGAACATGCCGTCGTACTCCCGTGCTTCGGTGTCGACGCCGGCAGCCCGCAGGCGCTGGACGTAGCGCCGGATCGGGTCGCGGAACATCTCGTAACCACCCCAGCTCACGCAGGTCGGGGGAAAGCCTCCGAGGTCCGCGGTCAAGGGGGAGACCGAGGGCGCCGTGGCGTCGAACCCGTGGAGGTACGACGCCGTCGGGATGTTCCAGGGGAGGATGTCGTGCTCCGCGTTCTCGGTGATCGACGGCTCGTCGAGCTGGAGGTCGACTTCCGGCGAGAAGAGCACCAGACCCGCGGGGTGCACGGGCTTCATGCGCTCCGGCTTGGCCAGCACGAGCGTGTTCGCCAAGCCGCCGCCGCCTGAATCGCCGGCGAGGAAGATCCGTTCCGGCGGGATCCCGCGATCGATGAAGTCGTGGTAGGCGGCTGACGCATCCATCGCGCCGGCGGGGAAGGGGAATTCCGGCGCGAGCCGGTAGTCCGCGACGAAGACCGCGCACTCGGTCTCGCGGCACACCCTGGCCGTGAAGAAGGCGTACATGTTGGGCGAGGTGCCGATGTAGCCCCCACCGTGGAGGTAGAGGATGACGCCGACGGGGGGCATGGACCGTGGGAGGTAGAGGATCCCGGGCACCCCGCCGAACTCGCACGCGATCCCTTCCACGTCGAGCGTGCG
>DATJTU010000229.1:0-3127 GCA_035503015.1 Acidimicrobiales bacterium
AGCGCGAAGCGCTTCCCCGGCGCGCCGCCCGAGAGGATCATGGCGGCCGCCGACATCCCCATGCCGACACAGATGGTCGACACGTCGGGCTCGACGTGCTGCATGACGTCGTAGATGGCCATGCCGGCGTAGGCGACGCCGCCCGGGGAGTTGATGTAGAGGTAGATGTCGCGCTCGGCGTTCTGCGCCTCGAGGAAGAGCATCTGGGAGATGATCAAGTTCGCCACCTGATCGTCGACCTCCTGGCCCAGGAACACGATGCGCTCGCGCAGCAGCTGGGAGTAGATGTCGAAGGCCCGGTCGCCGCGGTTGCCCTCCTCGATCACGGTCGGGACGAGGACCTGGCGCAGCCGGTCGTCGGCGTCGTGGGTGGTGCGGGTGCTCATGTCGGTGCGCTCCTTCTCCTCTGTTCCTGCGTCCTTCCAGGTGCTTTCCACGTTATATCAAATATGAGATAATCGTCCCAGCATGACCGCCCGCCGCCATCCGACCGTGTTCCCTGGGTTCAAGGAGATGGCCGAGCGGCGCCACTCGGTCTCGGGCCAGCTGACGTCGCTCCGGCGCGAGCTGGGGCTGTCCCAGGCCGAGGTCGCCACCCGGATGGGCACGTCGCAGTCGGCGGTGGCCCGGTTCGAGGCCGGCGACCTCGACGTACGGCTCTCGACGGTGGAGCGCTACACCACGGCGTTGGGGGCGCGGCTGGAATGCAGGATCGAGCATGGGACGACCTGAGGCGCGCGCGAGAAGGGGGCCGGGCGGAGAGAACTGGCCGTGGCTGCCGCAGCCGGGGGTGCCGGGGTTGCCGGGTGTCCCGGGCGTGCCCGGTCTGCCGGGTGGCGCAAGCTTCGGATCCGGGTCCGACGCGCTGGGCGACCTGTTGGCGCGGCGGCTGCTCGAGCAGCGGGTCGTCCTCCTGAGCGGCGCCCTCGACGAGACGACGTCGACGCGTGTCTCGGCGGAGCTCATGACGCTCGACGCCGAGGGCGACGACGCGGTGACCCTGCGCGTGGACTGCGGGGAGGCGGGGCTCGCGGCGGCACTCACCTTGATGGACGTCATCGAGCTCATGGGCGTGCCCGTGCGCGCCCTCTGCCTCGGTCAGGTGGCCGGCGGCGCGGTCGGGGTGGTGGCGGTGTGCAGCCACCGGGCGGCGCTGCCGAGCACGCGCTTCTCGCTGTGCGAGCCGGCGACGCAGTTCGAGGCGCACGTCCGCAACGTGGCGCAGTGGGTCGAGATGCGTGCCGACGAACGCCGGCGGTTCGCTCAACGCATCGCTGCGGCGAGCGGCAAGGCGATCGAGACCGTCGAGGGGGACCTGGAGCGAGGGCGCTTCCTCATCGCGGAGGAGGCGGTCGGCTACGGGCTCCTGGACGAGGTGTCGCGGCCCGACGCGGACATCCGCCGCTTTCCGGGGCGGGGTGGTCGTCCGGGGCCGGGCGCTGGCTCCGGGTCGGGGCCGGGATCCAGCTCGGGCCCGGAGCAACCGCCGATGGGGTTCCGCCCGCTGCGCTGAGGAGCGGGTTCGTGCGCATCCCCTGAGCGTTCCCTCGGTCCTCGGGGGTCAGTTCCTCGTGCTCAGAAGGCCCGCGATGCCTACGATCACACCATGGCCGAACGCGCTGCCGCAGCTCAGCGTCGGTCCGAGGGACCCGAGGATGGCCCCCGGCTCCCGCCGCTCGCAGCGGGGGAGTGGGACCAGACCCTGACCCGCGTCCTCGAGGGCTCCCCGGGCGGGACGACCGACCCGATGCACATCTTCACCACCTTGGGCCGCGCCG
The DNA here is from genome assembly GCA_035503015.1 of Acidimicrobiales bacterium. Lineage (GTDB taxonomy): Bacteria > Actinomycetota > Acidimicrobiia > Acidimicrobiales > RAAP-2 > Bog-473. The sequence goes on from DATJTU010000229.1 coordinate 1,779, forward strand.
ACCCCGAGCTCTTCCGTCGTTGGCTGGGCTTCGGCGGCGCGCTGCTCTCGGGCACCCTCCCGGGCCGGCTGCGCGAGCTGGTGATCCTGCGCACGGCGTTCCGCTTCGGCGGCGGCTACGAGTGGGCGCACCACATCAGGCTGGCCGAGGCGCAGGGGATCACGCGCGGCGAGATCGCGGCGGTGGGACACGACGACGGCCTCGCGGAGTTCGACTGGGCACCCGTGGAGTCAGCCGCGCTGCGCGCCGTGGACGAGACCGCGCTGGAGGGTTCGGTCTCCGGGGCGACCTGGGCGGCGCTGGAGGAGTCGCTGCGCGAGAGCGAGTTGATCGAGCTCCTCATGCTGATCGGGCACTACCAGATGCTGACGGGAGTGCTGGGCTCGCTGCGGATCCAGCTCGAGGCGTCCGCCGCCGCGGTGGCAGGCATCGTGGCGGGCGGCCCCGAGCTGCCCGACGTGACCGGACCGAACCGGCCCACGTTCCCGGAGTAACGCGATGCGGATGACCGTGCCGGTGCAGCTGCGGGTGGCGGTGGCGTCCCGGTGAGCGCGCTCCTCCAAGGACGCTGCATCACGGTGATCGGCGCCGGCACCCAGCCGTCGCGCGATCCCGATGCGCCCGTCGGCAACGGCCGCGCCATCGCCGTGCGCGCGGCGCGTGAAGGCGCCTCCGTCGTCTGTGTCGACCGGGACGAGGAAGCGGTCGAAGAGACGTGGCGCCTGATCACCGAGGAGGGTGGCAAGGCGGCCATCGTCGTCGCCGACGTCACCACCGAGGAGGGGTGCCGGCTCGCCGTGTCGGAAGAGCCCGGCCTGTCGCCCGACGGCCTCGTCCTCAACGTCGGCACCGGTTTCGGCATGGGCGTGGCCGGCACGTCGCCCGAGGAGTGGGACCGGACGTTCGCGCTGAATCTGCGCTCGCACTTCATGGTGGTCCGCCGCGCGCTGGTGACGCTGCCCGACAACGCCTCCATCGTCTTCATCGGCTCGGTGGCCGGGATCCGGCCGGGCAGCCGCATTCCCGCGTACGACGCGTCGAAGGCGGGGCTCATCGGCCTCAGCCGCCACGTGGCCGTCGAGGGCGCGCGCCGGGGCATCCGGGCCAACGTCCTCGCGCCGGGCCTGATCGACACGCCGCTCGGCCGGGCCGCGTCAGCCGGGCGGCCGTCGCGCACCCGCACGCCGGTCCCGCTCGGACGCCAGGGAACCGGATGGGAAGTCGCGGCCGCCGCGGTCTTCTTGCTCTCGGACGAGGCGAGCTACATCACGGGCCAGGTCCTGGCCGTCGACGGAGGGCTCTCGCTCGTATGAGCCCGCACTCCGCCCAGCCCCGCTCCGGCCCACACG
>DATJTU010000230.1:0-2116 GCA_035503015.1 Acidimicrobiales bacterium
TCGTCGCCGGCAGCCAGGCCCACCGTGCCACGCAGGTCTCGCGTCGCCACCACCGCGGCGCTCGGCCCCGCGGCCGCCGCGGGCGCGCCCACGATCCCGGGAACGAACCCGGACACGACGAGGCCCGGCACCGCGATCCACGCCACGGCAGTGACAACTCGACCAACGACGTACACCGATGTTCATCACGTACACCGGGCGCCGTCGGTTGACACCGGGGAACGCTCGATCGGGTCAGAAGCCCGACACCACCACCCGCTTGGTCCCTTGGTGGAACGAGGAGGACGTCGTCTGCGCGATGCCGATGCAACCGCGCGAGCTGGGACAACTCAGCGGGACCACGGTCGCGACGCGCGCGCCATCCGCTCGAGCCGGCACCTTGACGCGGCCCCAGGTCCGGGCACCGTCCTCGCTGCGGTAGACGATCGGGTCCACGTAGTTCCCGCTGGCCCATCGGGAGGCGGCGGCGGAACAGTTCGTTCCGTTGGCACAGTCCACCGCGGTGACGATCTGGCCGTCGGGCACCGCGACGTTCGAGCGCCCCCAGCTGACACCTCCGTCGTCGGTGTAGGCCAGCCCACCACCGTCGGTCGCGTAGACGCAATGGGACGCGTCACCGCACGATGCGTGCATGAGTGCACTCGAGGGGAACGGTGACGGACTGCCCTCGGTCCACGACGCGCCGAAGTCGTCGCTCGCGAGGGTGACGCCGCCCGGCCTTCCGTCGAGAAGCACGATGCAGCGACCCCCGGGGTCGCAGCGGAGCGCCACGACGCTCCTGGCCGGCGGAAGCTCGATCGTGCTGTCCTCGGTCCAGGTGGCTCCGCCGTCACTCGTCGCGAAGAAGGTGCCCGGCTGCGCCAGTGTGCGCCCCTGGCCCGCGACATAGGCCAGGCAGTGCGCGCCGTCTGCGCACGCAATGTGCTCGACCGTTCCCTCCCTGCCGGTGCCGGGAAGCGGCAGCTGCTCGACGTTCCAGTCTGCGCCGCCGTCGTGGGTGACCGCGATCGCGTGGGCGGGAAGGAGGTTGTTGTGCGGCGCGGCCGGCTGGACCGCCAGCGCGCACATCTGCGCGGTCGGGCACGCTATGACCTGCTGTGGGCTCCATCGGCGCGGGACGCTGCGCAGGCGTCTCCAGGTCGCCCCTCCGTCGGTCGTCTTGGCGAGGAGGACGCCCGGGAAGGTGAACCCGTCATGGAGGGCGTCGCCGGGCTGGGGATCGACCACCGCGAAGCACGTCGACTCGGTGACACAGTCGAGCGCATTCGTGAGAAGCCCCGTGCCGACCGGGACAAAGGAACGAGGCGACGAGGACTCGAGGGGTGGACGAGCACCAGGGTCTCCGGGCGACGCGCTGCTGCCAGACCCCGTGCCCGCGCCACCCGAGATCAGGGCGCCGGCGCAGAGCACCGTCACGAGCAACGCGAGCGCGCCCGAGGCGAGCACCCACCGCCGCCGCCTGCGCCGGCGGGCCTCCTTGAAGAGCGCCTGCGGGTCCGCGGCAGGGTCGACCCGGGGTGCGGGCGGCGTGACGTCCGGTGGCTCGCGCAGGAGGGTCACGAGCCGTGCCCCGCATCAGGTTCGGCACATCCGGCGTGGACGCCGTCTCCTGCGACCCGGAACATAGTACTAGTGATACTAGGACCATCCTCCCGCGGTCACAAGTGCCCTCGGCCCACGGGCGTGCGCAGCACGGGCTGCGGATGCCCCCGACCGCCTCTACGAAGGGAGCCAGTGCGTCGTCGGCGCCGCGAGCCATTCCAGCATCTGGCGACGCGTGGTGGGGCCACGCGTCGTCCACGCTGACGGCAGCGCGCCCTCGTTGCGCAGATACGCGGTCTCGGGGACGTTGGCCGACAGCGGGTCGGCCGTCAGGCCACAGTGGGTGGCGTCCGGGTCGATGCCGAAGAGCTGCGCCGCATTGCGACCGAAGATGTCCTGTCGCACGTCGTCGGTGAGCGCGGGATAGCCGTAAGCCTCTTGGAACTCGGGCGTGATCTCGAACGTCTGCATGGCCATGATCTGGGGCTCGGGGCTCCCGTACCAGATGGCGTCGGTCCCCCACAGCACTCGCTGTGGTCCCACCCGGCTCAGCAGTTTGCCCATCGCATGCGCG
>DATJTU010000231.1:0-2422 GCA_035503015.1 Acidimicrobiales bacterium
TGGGGGCAGGGGTGGTACCTCACGTACCACTACTGGCCGACGGCGCACAACACCCACGTCTTCGAAGGGACGCTCTACTTCGTGCCGGCCAAGACCGCGCGCGAGCGCGTGGCGCACGAGCTTGCCGCCGCCTCCTTCAAGGAGTACGGCCTGCAGGACGCGAACACGCTCGAGGCGACCCAGACCATGCTCGAGTCGCGTGTGCTCGAACGGTTCCCCCTGAACGACCAGGAAGTGCTGTGCCGCCACCTGCACGAGGTGACGGCGGAGTGGGTTGACGACTACGTGAAGGCCCGCGAACAGGTGGAGGTATGACGCAGATGGCCGAGACGACGCAGCCGCTCCTCCCGGCGGAGTTCGCGGACCTCGCTCCGTTCGCCGCGAAGTGGTGCCTCCCGACCGAGCACGAGCGCTTCGCCATGCGCCTCGCCAGCACGATGGACGAGATGCAGGTGTTCTACGACGCGATCACCCCGCGGGCGGACGAGGCGATGAACTACTGCGACAACTTCGCGCTCGACGAGCTGCCTGAGGACGCGACCAACCTGTTGCACATGCTCTACTCGATGATCGCCGTCTCGTTCCCCGTCGAGTGCTGGGGCCAGCCGCACGTGCCCGACACCGGCGCGGCCTACCTGGACCTCCTGGTCGAGCCCGGCCCCTGAGCCTCGCCGGCGCCGGGCGCGCCGGGCCGGTTGCTCAGCTGCGGGTCGTAGCGGCGTCGACGCCGAACACGTCGAAGCCACGTCGCCGGGCGTCCGCGGCGACGACCTGGGTGGCGCTCGCCGAGAGGCCGGATCGCTGCGCCGGGCTCAGGCCTGCAACGAGGTCGGCGACCTCCGACTCGAACGCGGCAGCCGCCTGGTCGATGAGTCGCCGGCCCGCCGGGGTCAGCGCGACCAGGACGCTGCGGCCGTCGCGCGGCGAAGGCGCCCGCCGGACGAGCCCGCGGTCCTCTGCCCGGTCGACCAGCTTGGTCACGCTGGTCTTGTCGAGTTGCAGGTAGCGGGCCAGCTCCGTCACCGCCGGCCGCCGGTCCCGGAGGATGCCGAGCAGGCGGGCCTGGACGACCGAGAGCCCGTGCTCGGCCGCGATGCGCCCGAGCGCGCCCCCGACGGCGAACGTGAGCTGGGCGAGCGCATCCACCAGGCCGAGGTCTCCCTCGCCGGGGACCGGGGTCAGGACGAGATCACGGGCAGCCGCGCGCACCGTTCGAGTCTAGCTGGCATATGAATGGCATCGCCAACTATATTGGATGGCAACGCCAACTAAACCCAGCGGAGCGGAGGTCGATCCCGCATGACGATGCACGCCGCCGTGGTGCGCTCCTTCGAGCAGCCGCCGCGCTATGAGGCCTACGACGAGCCCCGGCCGAACAGCCCCGACCAGGCGCTCGTCGACGTGCTGGCCGCGGGCTTGCATCCCCGCGTCCGCACCGGCGCGTCGGGACAGCACTACACGAGCAGCGGCACACTGCCGATGATCCCAGGCGTCGACGGGGTCGGGCGGCTCCGCGACGGCCGGCGCGTCTACTTCGTCGCTCCCGACGACACGTGGGGCACGTTCGCGGAGCGGGCGGTCGTCGATCTGCGCCGGATGGTCGCGTTGCCCGACGGCGCCGACGTCGCGAAGGTCGCGGCCGCGCTCAATCCGGCCATGTCCTCGTGGGTGGCGCTGCGGCGCCGCGTGCACCTCCAGGCCGGCCAGTCGGTCCTCGTCCTCGGCGCCACCGGCAATGCGGGCGCGATGGCGGTGCAGGTCGCCAAGCTCCTGGGCGCGGGCCGGGTGGTCGGCGCCGGTCGCAGCCGCGAACGCCTCGCCGCCCTCGCGGCACTGGGTGCCGATGCCGTCGTGCCTCTCGGTGGCGACGACGAGCGCACGGGCGAGGACGTGGCGAGCGAGGCCGCCGAGGTGGACATCGTGCTCGACTACCTGTGGGGGGCACCCGCGCGCACGACGATGACGGCGCTGCTCCGGGCGCGGCGCGACCGCAGCCGCGCGATGGACTGGATCCAGATCGGCGCCGTCGCCGGCCCGACACTCGAGCTGCCCTCGGTGGCCCTGCGCTCGGCGAACCTCCGGCTCCAAGGCAGCGGCCAGGGATCGGTCTCCGCACAGGGGTATCTGGACGAACTGCCTCAGCTGATCGCGGAGATCGACGCCGGGCGCGTCGAGGTCGCCGTCCGGCCCGTCGCGCTCGCGGACGTCGAAGCAGCGTGGACGGCCCCGGAGGTGCCCGGGCTGCGCACGGTCCTCGTCATGGAGCCGCCCGCCGGTTAGCCGGCCCGCCGCAGCACCGCTGCAGCCGACGACACGGCGCGGTCGCCGTTGCCCTCGTCGTGGAGGAGCATGCGCACCCCCACCTGGCCGTCCGCGCCCTCGTAGGCAGCGCCGTCCACCCGGAACGGACCCACCTTGCCGC
>DATJTU010000232.1:0-4562 GCA_035503015.1 Acidimicrobiales bacterium
ACGGCATCCACGTCAGCGTCGCCGGCGGGGAGCTGTTGCAGCGCCAGATCCTGCCCGCCATCGGCCGCATCGGCATGGAGGACGAGACGACGGCGGCCAAGGCGCGCGCGTGAGCGAGCTGGAGGGCGCCGAGGCGCCCCCCGCCGAGCTCGTGGTCGAAGGGGTGCCGGCCTCGATGGCGCTGGCGCCCAACGCGGTCGGCCCGACCCTCGGGGCCGAGCTCATCACCGATGCGGAGACGCGCACCGGCGTGCAGTCGTTGCGCGCCGGGCTGCTCCAGGCCGGCCCGCTCGCAGCCGCCGGCGTCATCGCCAACGGCGCCAGCGTCATCCTCACGGTCGCGCTGGCGAGGGTGCTCTCGCCGCACAGCTACGGCGTCCTCAACCAGCTGACCGGCCTCTACCTGATCCTCTCCATGCCGGGCTCGGCCGTCGTGGTCGCGGTCGTCCGCCGGGTCACACTGTGGCACGAGGACGGGAGCGGCCATCTCGTCCGCCGCTGGGCCGGCCGTGTCCACCGCCAGGGGAGCCTGCTCGTGCTGGCCTGGGCGGTGCTCGTGTTCGCGAGCCGTCACGGCGTGGCCGTGCTCTTGAACCAGCAGAGCGGCATCGGCATCGCGGCGATCCTGACCGCGGCCGCGTTCTTCGTCTTGCTGTCGCTCGACCGCGGCCTGCTCCAGGCCCACCGGTCCTACCAACCGCTCGCCGTCAACCTCGTCGTGGAGATGGGGGTGCGGGTCGTCGCAGTGATCGTGTTGGTGGCCGCGGGCTTCGGCCCGTCGGGGGCGGCGGTCGGCGTGCTCATCGGCGAGGTCGTGGCCGCGGCGCACGCGCGCTGGGCCGCGGTGCGGGCGTGGTCGGGCGGGTCGGTGCGGCCGCTGTGGGCCACGGCGGGCTGGGTGGCGGCGGTGCGACCGGACAGCGTCCTCGCCGACGGTGCGTCGGAACGGCGCATGGTGGTGCTCGACCTCGTCGTGGCGTCGGTGTCGCTGTCCATGGTCGCGGTGCTCCAGAACATCGACGTGCTCGTCGTCGGGCGCGACAACCCGACGCACAGCGGCGCCTACGCCGCCGTCTCGGTCACGAGCAAGGCGATCGTTTTCGGAGCCATCGTCCTCGGCGGCTACCTGTTGCCCGAGGCCGCCATCCGCTGGCGCCAGGGTGGCCACGCGCTGCGCCAACTGGCGGTGGTCCTCGTGCTCCTGGGCGTGCCCTCGATCTTCTTGCTCGGCGTGGCGCTGGGGGCGCCGGAGACGTTCTTGGAAGTCGTGTTCCACCACGCCTACACGTCCGCCGCGGACGCGTTGGCGCCGCTCGTCGTTGCCATGATCTTGCTGAGCGTCTCGGTCGTGCTGACGATGTACCTGTTGGCGGTCGGCTGGCGTTGGGTGGTGGCCGTGCTCGTCGGCGGTGCCGCCGCACTCACGGTTGCGGTCCTCGCCGTGCACGGCGCGCCACGGGCCACTGCGTTCGCCGACCTCGCGGTGCAGGCGGTCGTGCTGTGCGTGATCGTGGCCGGCTTCGCCATGGTCCACAGGGTCCGGCTTTCCAAGGAGCCTGCAGGGCTAACCTGACCGGATGGGTGGTGGAGACGACAGGGGGCCTGCCGCGTTCGCGCCAGGCAACGGGTTCCCCAGCGAGGACGCGCCGTCGGGCACCGACGTGCTCGCGTCCGTCGCCGCCGAGGCCGGGCTGCGCCGCATCCACTTCGTCGCCTGGCGCGACCTCGATGACCCCGAGGCGGGCGGCTCGGAGTTGCACGCGCACATGGTCGCGTCGCGCTGGGCCCAAGCCGGGCTCGACGTCACCTTCCGGACCTCAGCGGTGCCCGGCGCGCCCGCCGCGCTCAACCGTGACGGGTACCGGGTCATCCGGCGGGCCGGGCGCTACGCCGTGTTCCCCGGTGCGGCGTGGGAGGGCATCCGCATGGGTCACCGGCCGGGCGACGCGCTCGTCGAGATCTGGAACGGCATGCCCTTCCTCTCGCCGCTGTGGTACCGCGGGCCGCGTGTCGTCTTCTTGCACCACGTCCACGCGGAGATGTGGGGCATGGTCCTCCCCCCGACCCTCGCCCGGCTCGGCGACCTGACCGAGCGCAAGGTCGCGCCGCGCTTCTACCGCCACAGCCGGGTGGTGACGCTGTCGGAGTCGTCGCGCTCCGAGATCGTGACCATGCTCGGCCTCGACTCCGGGCGCGTCACCGTGGCGCCGCCGGGCATCGACCCCCGTTTCAGCCCCGGCGGCCAGCGCTCACCAGTGCCGCTCGTGGTCGCCGTCGGGCGCCTCGTCCCCGTCAAGCGCTTCGACGTGCTGCTGCGCGCACTGGCCGCGGTCAAGGCCGAGCAGCCCGCACTGCAAGCGGTGATCGTCGGCGAGGGCTACGAGCGGCCGGCCCTCGAGGCCCTGCGCGACGAGCTGGGCGCGACGGACTGGGTCGCCCTTCCCGGACACGTCTCCGACGACGAGCTCGTCTCGTGGTACCGCAAGGCGTGGGTGGTGGCGTCGAGCTCGCAACGTGAAGGGTGGGGCATGACGCTCACCGAAGCGGCGGCGTGCGGCACGCCCGCGGTGGCGACCGCCATCGCGGGCCACAGCGACGCGGTCGTGGACGGCGACTCGGGGCTCCTCGTCGACGACGTCGCCGACCTGGCGCCGGCGCTACGGCGCGTCCTGGGCGACGAGATGCTGCGCAGCCGGCTCGCCAAGGGGGCGCAGGTGCGGGCGCGCTGGTTCACGTGGGACGCGACGGCGTTGCGCGCCCTCGAGGCACTGGCCGAGGAGGCGACACTCCCCGCAGCGCCTTGACGGGGGGCCGCCGCGCCCTCCTGCGGACCGCGTCTCCGGCGGCCGGACCACCCTGTCGTTGTGTCGACCGAAGCGGCCTGAGCGCCGGCCGGCGCCCGCCGTTCGGCTGGTGCCGGGGAGCGGGGCGGGAGCGGGGGAGGGACGTGTTCGGTGTATCACATCCTTCGGAAACCCCTTGGCGGATTCAGGCGGTGTCCGCAACAAGCAACGCAGAGAGTCGCTCCGCTGGTGTGTCCCACCCGAGTGTTTCACGGGGCCGCCCGTTGAGGGAGATGGCGACCTGGTCGAGGTCCTCTTGGCTGTGCCCGCGCAAGCTGGTCCCCTTCGGGAAGTACTGGCGCAACAGGCCGTTGGTGTTCTCGTTGGACCCGCGCTGCCAAGGGCTGTGGGGGTCGCAGAATAGACGGGGATGCCCGAGACCAGGCTGAAGAATTCATGCGCCGCCATCTCTGGACCCTGGTCCCAGGTGAGCGAGCGCCAGAGTTCCTTGGGCAGCCTGGTCACGAGCTGAGAGAGGGCATCCGCCACCGTCTCGGCCTTGGCGTTTGGGATCTTGGCCAACATGACGTAGCGGGTCGAGCGCTCGACGAGGGTGGCGATGTGGCTCTTCGCCCCCACCCCGACGATGAGGTCACCCTCCCAGTGCCCGGGCACGGCGCGATCGGCTGCCTCGGCCGGGCGCTCTGAGATCATCACCATGTTCTTGATGCGACCGCGCGTCGAGATGGTCCCTTGCGCCTTGCGCTTGGCCCGCCCGGTGCGCAGGCAGCGGGCGAGCTCTCTGCGCAGCTCGCCGCGCCCTTGGACATAGAGGCTCTGATAGATCGTCTCGTGGCTCACCTGCATCATGGGATCGTCGGCGAAGGCCGCTTTCAAGTGCGACGAGATCTGGCGGGGCGACCACCACTGCTCGAGGAGCGAAGCGACGACGCCGCTCAGCTCGGGCTTAGCGAGTTTGGTCGCCTTCGGGCGCCGCGAGGCCGAGAAGGCCCGCAGGTGCGCCGCGTAGGCCCGGTAGTTGCCCCGGCCGCCGACGCCGGCGACCTCACGGCTGATGGTCGACGGTGCACGCCCGAGCTGGCGGGCAATCGCGCGCAACGCGAGGCCAGCACGGATCCCCAAGGAGATCTCCTCGCGTTCGGCGAGGCTCAAACGTCCTGGTCCGGGTGCGAAGCCGAGGGGACGCACGACGTGCTTGGAGTCTCGCTGCACGTGGTAGATGTGCACCCTCGAGCACCCGACCTGGCGGGCGATCTCTGAGCTGCCGAGCCCCTTGGCGTGCAGCCTCCAGAGCAACTCCCGCTGCTCAGAGGTCAAATGACTACCCATCCGCGCCTCCTTCGACGAGTCGGACCAGCGTCACCGACTCATTGAGGTGTTGCGCGGACCGCCTGAATCCGCCCGCCCATTTGCGAAAGATCCGGCGATATCTTTCGCAAACGCCGCGAATAAACGAAAGCTGTGATCCGGCGGAAGGAACTCCCGACTGTCTTCGCACGGCCTGACGGTGGCTGAGCGCAGCAGCGTCCAGCCGAGCCCGAGGGGCGTCAGCGCCCGAGCTTGCCCCCGGCGAGGTCCTCGGCCATGGCCCAGCCGAAGGTGACCAGGCGGTCGCCGCGGTCGGCATCGAAGCCAGAGCCGAAGTGGTCGTCGACGCCCGCAGGCACCTTGACCTTCTGCGCGTAGAAGTCGAGGCCGCCGGCGACGGACCCGTCACCCTTCAAGACGAAGGTGCGGTCGTCGAGCTTGCTCTCGCAG
>DATJTU010000233.1:0-4012 GCA_035503015.1 Acidimicrobiales bacterium
TGCTGTGCGACGCCCCACTCGCCGAGCCCACCGTCAGCCGGCCCTCGGGTCCCTCCCCCGCGAAGGTGGCGAGGACGCCGGTCCACCACGAGCGGTCGCTGGCGTGCAGGTTGTAGGAGAACCCGGAGTTCCAGAAGCCGAGCAGTTGGCGCGCGGCGCGCGTGGCCGAGGCGGTGAAGGGGACGACGCCCTGGAGCGACGGGCAGGCCGTGATCGCCCCGCCGGCCAACGCCCGCGGCGCCGCCACCGGTGCCGGGAACGTCGCAGCCGGGAAGCCCGGTGCGCCCACGGCCGGGAGCGCCGCACCGTTGCCCGGCAGCAGCGCGACCGGCCGCGCCGACCCGTCCACAATCGCGTAGAGCCCCGACTGGGTCGAGTACCCGTCGCCGAACTGCGCGTCCACGTAGATCACCCCGTTGGCCGCCTGCGCGATGCCCTCGGCGGCAATGCCCTGCGGCACGCCCGGGACCACCGTGTCGACGTCCAGCGCGACGACGGTCGACCCGTTGACCCGCTCGAGGCCCGGTCCGTGCTCGGCCACGAGCACCGACCCGTCGGGTCCCTCCGACAACGCTGTCGCGTAGTCCTGCCCCAGCTGCGTGACCTGTCCCGACGGGCTCACCGAGAAGAGGTACTTGGGCGAAAACGAGAAGACGATGAGGTCACCGTCGCCGGCCAGCGCAAGCGACTCGGGATAGAACGCCGTCGTCATGCCTCCCGCGTCGACGTCCACGCCGTACGGGGCGCCGCCCGCCACCAGGGTCCTGAGCCCACCGCCGCCCGGCGCCAGTTCGAAGATGTCCGAGTTCGACGCGATGTAGAGGACGCCTGAGGGGCTGACCGCCACGCCGCTCGGATTCAGCGGCGCCGCCGTGGCCGGACCCCCGCCGCCCATGTCGTTCCCCGGGCCCAGGCTCCCGTCACCGGCCACCGTCTCGATCGTGCCGGAGGCCGTGACGGCGCGCACCCGGGCGTTCCCGCCGTCGACGAAGTAGACGGTGCCGTTCGGCCCGACCGCGATCTCCCCGGGCCGGTCGAGCTCTGCGTCCACCGCGGGCCCGCCGTCGCCGGAGAACCCCTCGAGGCCGTTGCCGGCGACGACGCGGAAGGTGCCGTTCCTCCATTCGAGGATCTGGTTCCGGTCTTGGTCGGCGACCAGCACGCCGCCGTCGGGCGCGATGGCGAGTGGTCCGGGGCTCACCAGGCCCGACGTGAGCGCGCCCGTCCCCGAGGACGGGAGCACCGTGCCGGGGTCGGTGTGGCGCGGGATCGGCGGGCAGACCTGCCGCTGCGCGGACTCGGCCAGGAGGCACAACGTCGTCCACGAGACCTGCCAGCGGCCGCGCGTCTCGAGCGCGACCGCCGTGAAGTGGCGGCTGAAGTTCGGTGGCGGGTTCGTCTTGTTGACGACCGTGATCGTCAGCGGGACGGTCGCCTCACCGGGGCGCACGAAGGTGGCGGCGCCGGTCGTCTCCGAGACCGTGGGCAGGCGTCCGCTCACGCCGCCGTCCCCGGCCAGCTCGGTGCCCGCCTGCTGGAGCTCCGAGCGGATCGCCCAGTCGTAGCCCTCGAGGGAGGCGCGGCCCTTGGCCACCGGCGGCAGGGTGATGACCGCCCGGAACGCGTGGGCGATGGCTGCCTGCGCCCGGGCCTGCGCCTGGCGCGACGCGTCCGAGGCCTTCGCGGAGGTCGCTCCCGCGGGCGAGGGCGCCACTGGTGCCACCAGCAGCGTGGCCACGAGCAGCGCGGCGCTCGGCACGAGCACACCAACCGTGATCTCGAGTCGACGCGGAGCGAAGCGCAAGGTCACATCGTGCCACCCGGCACCGTGCTTCGCCGTGGGTTTCGCGGCTCCCCGCGGCCGGCGCGACGCCGCCTCAGCCGCCGTCCGTCGCCTCGACCCGGGCGACCCGGACCGGCTGGGCGATGCCTCGCAGCTCGACTGGCCGCAACGCGTCGAAGCGGAAGTCCGATTCGCACGCCGCGACGATGCTCTCGCTGACGAGCACGGTGGACGGGTCGGCGGCATCGACGAGCCTCGATGCCATGTTCACCACCGGCCCGTAGAGGTCGCCGAAGACCGACACCACCTCGCCGGACGCCAGCCCGACCCGGACCGGGGGCAGCGAGCCGTGCCCGAAGGTGGACGTCAAGCGGAGGCCGATGCGACAAGCGGCACACGGATCCGTCGTCACGAACATCGCCTCGTCCCCGATCATCTTCACGATCTGACCGCCCTCGGCGAGGACTGCCATCGAGATGGCCTCGTCGAACGCCGTCAGGACGGAGGTGAGCTCCTTCACCGACAACGTGGCGGCTGCGGTCGTGTACCCGACCAGATCGGCGAAGCCGACCGTGCGCGGCAGCACGACGGCCGAGCGTTCGGTGTCCGTGGACCACACCGGCGCGGCCCGCGCCAGCTGGTAGCGCAACGCCGCGTCGAGCGTGCGGACGAAATCGGGGAACACCGTCTCCACGAGTCCGGAGAACTCCCCGACGATCTCGTCGTAGGCCGTCCCGGCGTCGCGACGGGGCTGTTCGACACGGAGGCGGATGACGGTCACCAGCGCGTCGGCCACGCGGGCCACTGCGCCACCGGCGGCGCGGGCCAGTTGCATGGTGGCGTCGAAGCCCAAGAGCTCCGTGGCACCGGCCAACAGGCGGACGGCGGCCAGCTCTTCGTCCGTGACCCGGGACCCGGGATCCGTCGGCAAGCCGAGCGCGGCCAGGAGCCGCGCCGCGTCCGCCCACGACAGCCCGGTCTCACCGACCGCCGCCCCGAGCGTGCGCGCCGTCCGCGGGCGCAGTGTCAGGTCGACGATGAGAAGCCCGAGATCCTGCGAGCGGGACACGAGCTCCTCCGACGTTGCGCCGAGGGCCAGCGCGGTCCGAAGCAGGCGGAGCCGCTCCGCGGCGTCAACCCGTGCCGGGTCCCAGACGCCCAGGCGTTCCAACTCGGCGGCCTCGGCATCGACAGCGCGCTCGGCGGCCGCGTCGTCTCCCGGTGCGTCGCCCACCCCGGCGAGAGTAGACGAGGGCGTCGAAAATCCACGGGCTCACGCCTCGCACCCAGGCACCCGGGCGCCCGCGGCGGGGCCGCCTCGGCGACGCGTCACACGTGCGGCGCCGTCCAGTCCGGGTCGCGCCCGTAGGCAGCGAGCACGGCCCGCCACGGGTCGCCCTGCGCGGAGACCTCCCGCACGGCTCTGTTCCCCTCGGCGACGGCGGCGGCGTCCTCCGGACGATGGTCCGACCCGATGGACCGGGCCATGTCCCACGCATGGACGTGCCACTCGCCGATGGCCACCCCGCTGTGCTCCCCGATCGTCAACGGACCGAGACCTTCCCATTCGCCGAGCGTGATCGCCCACTCCGCGTCGGTGATCCGCTGCAGGTGGGCTCGCGCCGCCTCGAGGAACAGGTCCATGCGCTCGGGACCGGCGACTGCGTCGAGGCCCACGAGGTCACGGGCATTCATGTCGGCGAGGTCGTCGCCGCGAGGAAGGTCCACGCGGTGCCGGCCCGCCTGGACCGCGTCGAGCAGCGCGTGCCAATAGCGAGCGATGGCGAGCACGTGGCCCGAGAGGTCGAGCAGGGTCCACTGGCCGCACGGCGTCTGCGCGTCCCAGTCTCCGATCCCTGGTGCAAGCGTGCCGAACGCCTGCAGGGCATCCCGATAGGACGCCACAACCCGCTGGTGCTCGTTTCGCTCAGGCGACACAGGGAGCCCCGCGCAGGACGGTCACACCGAGCCTGACGAATTGATGCGCTCGACGCAGCGCGCTAGCCCGAGGTCGCGCCCAACGCCTGGGTGATGTCGTTGATCGCCCCCTGCTCCGCGTCGCTCACGTCGTGCCCGTGCTCGCGGTGGGCCGCCGCGACCTTCTGCGACAGGGTGACGATGAACTTGCGGTACTCGTCCACCTCTTCGGGCGTCGCCTTCTTCTGGAGGAGCGCGACGGAATCACGCAGATGCTGGAGAGCCGCCTGCTTCAGCTCGTCGAACGAGTGA
>DATJTU010000234.1:0-4233 GCA_035503015.1 Acidimicrobiales bacterium
GCCGCGCGCTCGATCACCGTGACCACCGCCAACTCGAGCGGGACGTGCGGCGGCCTCGGCACGAGAATCAACGCCGGCTCCGCGCAGTCGGCCGGGGGAACCGGTGCCGCGGGTGGATTCCAGTTCCGGCGCGGCGGAGGCGGCTTCGGCAGTGGCGGCGGTGAAGGCGGCACGAGCGGGTCGCGCCCGAGCTTCCCGAGCGGCGGCTCCGGCGCCGGCAACTTCCGCAAGGAGCTGGCCAACCTCGCCATCGCTTCGGGGAAGGTGACCGAGGTCAAGGGGTCCACGATCACCGTGACCGGCATCGACCTCAGCCCGGGCTCGTTCCCGCGGCGCACCACCAAGTCGAGCTCGAAGAACTCGAAGCCTGCGAAGCGCGTCGTGCCGAAGACCGAGAAACTGACGATCACGACGTCGGGCTCCACGACGCTCAGCGCCACGCAGACTGCGGCCGCGACCGATCTGGCCGTCGGTGACTGCGTGAGCGCGTTCGGGCCTGCCGCGACGAACGGCGCGGTCACGGCGACGACCGTCCGGATCACCTCGACCGGGGGTCAGAGCTGCACGGGCGGCTTCGGCGGGTTCGGTGGCGGCGGGGCGTTCTTCGGCGGTGGCCCGGGCGGCCCGGGCGGCCCCGGTGGCGCCGGCGGTGCCGGCGGCAGTACTGGCGGTGGCGGTGCCTAAGTCGCAGTCGGGCTGGGGCCGTGGTGGCCACCGGCGCGCCGTCATCGTCGGTGCGCTCGCCGTCGTCGTCATCGCGGGTGGCGGCATCGCGGCATGGGCCGCGGTGAGCGGCGGTTCGACCGGTTACCGCACGGCGAGCGTGACCCGAGCGAACATCGGGACGACGCTCGGCGTGGTCGGCGACGTGGAACCGGTCAGCGACGCCGCGCCGTCGTTCCAAGTCGAAGGACAGGTCGCGACCGTCGCGGTCTCGGCCGGGCAGAACGTCACCGCCGGGCAGACCCTGGCGACACTCGACACGACGTCGTTGAGCGAGTCGGTGTCCTCGGCGCAGTCCACGCTCAACGCCGACGAGGCGAAGCTGGTCGAAGACGAGGAGAGCCAGTCGAGCGCCGCATCGAACGCCGCGTCGTCGGGCTCGGGCGCGTCGGGCAAGTCCTCATCTTCGACCAGCACCACGGTGCCGTCGTCGAACACCGCTCAGAGCGCTGCGATCGCCCAGGACCAGACCGCGCTCACCCAGGACGAGACCGCACTCAACACCGACCAGCAGAAGGAGGCCGCCGACCTCGCGCAGGCGCAGAGCGAATGCACGAGCGCCAACACGGGCACGACGGCGGGTCAGGCCACCTGCGAGGCAGCGCTCCAGACGGTGTCGGCCGACGAGCAGGCGGTTTCGAAGGACCAGAGCGCCGTCTCGAAGGACGAGACCGCGCTCGGACAGGCCCTCGGCGTGACCTCGGGCGCCGGCTCAACCGGTTCGGGCGGCACGAACGGCTCCGGTGGTGCGGGCGGCTCGGCGGGCGGCACGGGGGGCGGCACCGCGGGGAACTCGGGCTCCTCCCCCACCCAGGGCAGCCACACCACATCGGCGACCAACGCGAGCCTGACGGCCGACATCACCGGCAACTCAGGTGCCGGTGCGACCGGGGGTGCGAGCAGCGGGTCCGGCGGCAGCGGTGGCTCGTCGGGGAACACCGACACGCCCGAGCAGATCGCGAGCGACCAGGCCGACATCGACACGGCCGAGGCACAGCTGACCAACGCCGAGCAGTCGCTGAACGAAGCCACGCTGACGAGCCCGATCGCGGGGACGGTGGTGTCGGTGGGCATCACGGCCGGTGACACCGTCAGCGCGGACTCGAGCACCGAGATCATCACGATCATCGGCACGAACGCCTACGAGATCCAAGGGACGCTCGACAGCTCCCAGGTTCCCTCGGTCAAGACCGGCCAGACCGCCACCGTGCAGATCGACGGCGACAACGGCGCCATGAACGGCACAGTGTCACAAGTGGGACCCGTGCAGTCCGGCGACTCGGGTTACACCTACCCGGTCGTGGTCGCGTTGCCGAGCACGACGGACACGCTGTACACCGGCTCGACCGCCAACGTGACGATCTCGACGGGATCCGTCTCCAATGTCGTCGCCGTGCCGACGTCCGCCGTCCAGTCACTGGGGTCGAGGAGTTTCGTGCTCGAACTCGACAAGGGCGAGCTCACCCGCAAGGTGATCAAGGTCGGCATGGTCGGCGACGAGTACACCCAGGTCCTCTCCGGCCTCGAGCCGGGCCAGAGCGTCGTGCTCGCCGACTACGCCGAACCGGTGCCGTCGTCGAACACCAACACGAACAGCTTCGGGGGCGCCGGCGGTCTCCTGGGCGGCGGCGGTGGCGGCTTCTTCGGTGGCGGAGGCGGGTTCGGCGGGGGCGGGGCGTTCCGCATCTCGCGCATCGGCGGCAGCGGCGGAGGCGCGGGCTTCGGCGGCTGACCGGCGGTACGGTGGCCCCGTGGCCTCGATCCGGCTCGATCAGGTGAATCTCGTCGTCGGCGACGTCGAGGCGAGCCGCGCCTTCTACGCGCGCCTGGGCCTCGACTTCGGGGCGCGGAATCCCGAGTGGGACGCCCATCACATCTCGGCCCGGCAGGGCGCCGGGGCCGACCTCGACGTCGACCTGGACTCCACCGCGTTCGTCACCGACTGGGACCGGGGGTGGCCCGGCGGCACCGGCGTCGTCCTCGGGTTCAAGGTCGGGTCGCGCGACGAGGTCGACCGCATCGTCTCCGAGCTGAGCGCGGGCGGGGTGGCGGTCCAGCAGCCGCCGTTCGACGCCTTCTGGGGTGCGCGCTACGCCGTGGTCAGCGATCCCGACGGGCACGCGGTCGGGATCATGAGCCCGGTCGACCCGGCGCGGCGCAGCGAGCACGCTCCCCCGTCGTGACGGCGCCGCGACGGTGGTGAACGACCCGGTGAGCGACGTGGTCGAGGTGGTGATCGAGATCCCCACCGGGAGCCGCAACAAGTACGAGTACGACCACGAGCGGCACATGATCCGTCTGGACCGCCGCCTCTTCACCGCCACCACCTATCCGGCGGACTACGGCTTCGTCCCCGACACCCTGGCCGGCGACGGCGACCCGCTCGACGCGCTCGTCCTCGTCTCCGACCCCACCTTCCCGGGCTGCCTCGTGCGCGTGCGCATCCTCGGCGTGTTCGCCATGCGCGACGAGAAGGGGGTGGACGCGAAGCTGATCTGCGTCCTCGAGCACGATCCGCAGTGGGACGAGGCGCACGACATCGCCGACGTGCCCGAGCACCTGCGCAACGAGATCGCGCACTTCTTCAGCATCTACAAGGACCTCGAGCCGCAGAAGTCGGTCGAGGTGCAAGGATTCGAGGACCGCGCCGCCGCCCTGGCCGAGCTCGAGTCGTCCCGGGCGGCGTACCGCGCGCTGCAGCAGTAGGAACGAGGAGGAACCACATCCCATGCCGCACCCCCGCCAGGAGGTCGAAGAGACCATCGGTCGCTACCACGAGCTGCGCCGGCGCATCGACGAGGGCCTCGAGCCCGACGCGTTCGGCGCCCTGGCGGGCTTCTACACCGACGACGCCGTGTACGTGGACGGCGCGTGGGGCCGGATCGAGGGGCGCGAGGCCATCGCGCACTGGCTGGTCGACTCGATGCTCGGCATGGAGGACTGGAAGTTCCCGATCGAGTTCACGGCGATCGAGGGTGACGACGTGGTCGTGAAATGGACCCAGGTCATGCCGGGGAAGAAGCCCGACGGCACGCCGTACCGCCAGTCGGGCTACTCGAGGCTGGTCTACGCCGGCGACGGCAAGTTCTCCTACGAGGAGGACACGTACAACATGGCGCACGTGCTCGAGGACATCGAGGCGAGCGGGTGGTCGCCGCGCGGCGGGAAGATGAACGTCCCGCCCGCACATCCCGACCGCAACTTCGACATCCCGGGCGCGCCGCCTTCCTGGTGACGGCGCCGGCGCGTCGGCCGCGCCCCGCCGCGCGCCTGGTCTAGGGCGTCCCGCCGCTCGAGCCCGAGCCCGAGTTCCCGAAGCCGGGGAACCCGCCGCCCCCGAAGGGGTTCGTCGACCCGCTCCCGGTGCCGCCGGTGCCGCCCGACTGTTGCTGGTTCGCCTGCGCCTCGCTGCCGAGCGTCGCCGTCGTCGTCCGCTTGCTGTCACCCACGTAGTAGGTGATGCTCACCGACTCCCCCGCGTGCGCGCTCTGGACCACCTTTTGGAGGTCG
>DATJTU010000235.1:0-2685 GCA_035503015.1 Acidimicrobiales bacterium
GTCGGTGATCCAGTGGTAGTGCGCGCTCCGAGCACGACGAGGCACACGCTTCCCGCCAGGGCGAGCACGTAAGGCAGGCGCCGCCAGACCGAATGACCGACACCCACGACGACATCGATCACGAGCCCCGCACCGAAGCAGCACAGCGCAGCGGCAATCAGGTCGGCGTTCACGGGCCGGCCTCCCGCGGTGGGTCCTCCGGGGAGGCCGGCTCGTCAACGCCCCTGCGAGCCGCGGTAGTCATGCGCGCTGCGCCGAGCAGGCCGACTCCAAGCAAGATGCCGTGAAGCAGTCCGAACGGCGTCGGGGGCGAGCCGGGGACGAACACGTCGACGGGCACCGAGTTGCCGATACCGCCGCCGGTTGCATAGCCGGCGCCCATGAGGCCGCCACTGATGGCGTCGGTGCCCGCCGCAATCACGATCTTGGGCTCGGGCATGGCTTCGTAGGTCTGGCGAAGCGCGTCGAGCATCCCGGCGGCGCCAGCGCCCGTAACGAGGAGCACGTCGGCGTGCTTGGGGCTGGCGGTGAAGTAGATCCCGAGGCGCTGTACGTCGTAGATCGGGTTGGTAAGTGCGGCTACCTCCCATTCCTCGCTGCCGTCCGAACCGGCGTCGACATGACGGACGTGGATGGAACGACGCAGGCCCCGCACGCGTTGGTGCAGGGCGCGCCGCGTTGTTGCCAGAACCTCGTCGTTCTCGTCGATCTCTGGTACGACCAGGGACTTCCGGTCGGTCGCGGACGCTTCGAAGCCGGCATCGAGCGTGAAGGTGGCGGGATCGAGCACGGAGCATCTGCCGCACAAGATGCAGCGTCCCCGGTCGAGACGGACCTGTTCATCGCGGCGAGTGATGGCCTGGGTTGGGCACGCGGCGATGGCGTCATCGACTGCGGCCGAGGGACTCGCGGCTGATCGTACGAGAAGCCTCCCGGAGAATCCGTCGGCGTAGCCGTCTGGGCGTCGCGGATAGCGCGTCGTGACGATTCCTTCGCGCAGGCCCCGTGGGATCCAGGGCATCAGCCGCTCGCTCCGGCGATCGAGAATCCGAAGCTCGCCTCGATGAAGGCAAAGTCGGTCAAGATGTCCTTGGGGAATGCGGCGTGAAACGCGGCGAGGTTGTGGAACGACGCCGAGCGCGGCTTGACCCGGACCAGCCGTCCGTCCTCGACTGCGACGAGGTAGAGCACTTCCCCCTGGGGCGCCTCGGCCCACCCGAGCGCCTCGCCGTCCACCGTGCCCAGGGGTCGACGCCATTCGGGGCTCACCACGGCGGACAGCCGGTCGATGGCCTGGCGGATCAGGTGGAAAGCGCCAGTGATCTCCTCGTTGCGGACTCGTTGGCGGGCCAGCGCGTCGCCGTCCTCTTCCGCCTCGAGGAGCTGATGCCCGAGCCGGCCGTAGGCCGCATAGGGACGAGCAAAGCGCACGTCCTCCATCTGGCCCGACCCCCGGGCGACCGGCCCGAGGAGGCTATAGGCGGTCGCCAACTCGCGTGGGATCACGCCCGTGGCGCGCAGCCGATCGACGAACGAGGGTGTCGCCAGCAAGAGGCGCAGGTCCGTTCGGATGTCTCCCTCGATGCGGTCGATCTCCGCGAAGATCTCGGAGACGCCGAGACGGAGTGGGCCGTCCACACCGCCGGGGACGACCACGCCCCGGCCGAACCGGCTGCCACACAGCCGGCCGCGTAGGCGCAGGATCCGTTCCTTGTGAAGCGAGAGGCGGGCGTAGGCGACGGCTTGGCCGGCCGCCTCGGTGTGGCGGATGGTCGAGTCGAGGTGGTTTGCCACGCGCTCGAGCTCCGCGTGGATTACCCGGACGGTGGCCGCACCGTCGGGTACCTCGACTTGCGCGATTTGCTCGATCGCCTGGCAGAAGGCGAGGGCATGGGCGACCGATGCAACGCCTTCGGTGCGCTCGGCCAGGAGCACTCCGTCGTTGGAGTCCAGGCCTTCGAAGCGGCACTCGATGCCCCGGTGCTTGTGGAACACGCGCGTCCGCAGGTGGGGGATGTCCTCGCCGGGTGTCTCGACGAGGTACTCGATCGACTCGAAGACCCCTGAACGCACCGGCCCATAGGGAATCGTGAAGACCCCCTCGCCGCTCAGGTGCGCTGGCAGCGGGCGCGTATCGAGCACCACGGGACTCCTGTCACGGCCAGAGCCTGGTCGAGGGCGGCTCTCTCCGGGTTCGAGGGGAAGTACGAGCGGGTCGAGGCGGGGGTGCTCCACCGGTACCAGTCCGAACAGGTCATGGATCTCGCGCTCGTACCAGGCAGCCGCAGGCACCTCGGGAGCCAGTGACGGGAAAGTGCTCACCTCGGGCGGAATGACGGTGTCCAGGGAGAGCAGGTCGCCGTCTTGCGCCAGCACATAGCGCAGGCGCGTCGCATCACCTAGTGCACTGGCGAACAGGCCGCAGAACCGAGCTCCCTCGGAGAGGTGCGCGGTGACGCGAGCCACGAAGGCGCCGTCCTCGACGCGGACGGTCGGGTCAACCGTCATCGCGGAGCCCCAAGTTGGCTGGCGGCGCGATCGAGAAGATGGCTCAACTGGGCCGGCGGATGGACGCCCAAGATCACGAGAGCGACGATGCCCAGAGCCATGGCGACCACGATCAAGTAGCTGACCTCACCCTTGGGCGGAGCAGGCGACAGCTCCCCGTTTCCGACCGCGATCTCG
>DATJTU010000236.1:0-4149 GCA_035503015.1 Acidimicrobiales bacterium
GTCGAGGTCCTCGAGGAGCGTCGGTCCGGTCGGCTCCCAGCCGAGCAGCTCCCGGGTGATCGCGGCCGACGCCGGGCTGTCGAGTCCGACGAAGTGCCCGAGGGGCGCGAAGTGCGCCGCGGCATCGCCTTGGGGCACCGACGCCGCCGGGATGCCGAGATGGCGTCCCATGACCTCGGCCATGGCGCGGAAGGCGACACCCTCGTCGCCGACCGCGTGGAGGACGGACCCCGCCGGCGCGGCCTCGACGGCGAGACGGGCCAGGCGGGCCGCGTCGGAGCGGTGCACCGCGCACCAGCGGTTGGCGCCGTCGCCGACGTACCCGGCGACGCCGCTGGCGCGGGCGATGCCGACGAGGGTCGCGACGAACCCGTGGTCGCCGTCGCCGTGCACGGTCGGCGGGAAGCGCAGGACGGAGGCGCGCACGCCAACACCGCGTAGCGAGAGGGTGAACAGCGCGGTGGCGACCCGGAGGCCGGCGGGGTTGGCACGGACCGCGTCGTTGGGCACCAGCCCGTCGTTCTCGGTGGCCGCCCGGCCCACGGCGAGCCCGAGCATCCCCGACGCCAGCACGAACGGCCTGTCCGAGCCCGCGAGCGCAGCGCCCATGGCCTCGACCGCGCGGCGGTCGGTGGCCGCCGCGGTGGCGAAGTCGCCCCCGAACGCGACCTCGTGCGCGAACGCGAGGTGGATCACCCCGTCGGCGTCGTGCGCCGCCTTGGCCAGTCCGTCGGGGTCGTCGAGGTCGCCCCGCTGGACGATGGCGCCGGCTTCCTCGAGCCGGGCCGCCGACGCGTCGGAACGGGCCAGGCCGACCACCTCGTGGCCGGCATCGAGCAACTCGGGCACGACGCCGGAGCCGATCCAGCCCGACGCCCCTGTCACGAAGATCCTCATGGCGATACCTCACTCTCCGCCGCACGGGACGGCGTCCCTGTGATGTCAGTGATGTCAGTAACAGACATCATCGTAGGACTGATGTCAGTGACTGTCAACACCTAGGATTGCGGGATGGGTCGATGGCAGCCGGACAGCGAGGGGCGCCTCCAGGAGGCGGCGCTCGCGCTCTACGCCGAGCGCGGGTTCGACCAGACCACCGCGGCCGAGATCGCGGCGCGCGCGGGCGTGACCGAGCGGACGTTCTTCCGCCACTTCGCGGACAAGCGAGAGGTGCTCTTCGGCCGGTCGTCGATCTTGAAGGACCGCATCGTCGCGGCCGTCGTGGCTGCCCCCGCTGATGCCGGGCCGCTCGACGCCGTGGGCGCCGGGCTCGACGCCGCGGCCGCCATGCTCGGACAGGGCCGGCGCGACCTCGCGGCGCGGCGGCTGGCGGTCATCGCGGCGAACCCCGAGCTGCGCGAGCGCGAGTTGGCCAAGTTGGCCGACTACGCCGCTGCGGTCTCCGCCGCGCTCCGCGACCGCGGCGTGCGCGACGCGCAGGCGACGATGGCCGCCGAAGCCGGGATGACCGTGTTCCGTGTCGCGCTCGGCCGCTGGGCGAACGCTGCCGACGCGGGTGATCTCGGCGCGGTCATGCGCGCGTCGTTGGACGAGCTCCGCGAGGTGACGACGGGCGGCTGAGTGGGACGGTGGCCGCGCGCGAGTGTCAGGGTCGGCGGCCGTTGGGCA
Source organism: Acidimicrobiales bacterium (assembly GCA_035503015.1). Taxonomy (GTDB): domain Bacteria; phylum Actinomycetota; class Acidimicrobiia; order Acidimicrobiales; family RAAP-2; genus Bog-473. The sequence continues at coordinate 1,630 of DATJTU010000236.1, forward strand.
TGAGGTCGCTCAGCCCCCACTGGTCCAGTGCGTTCAACTGGACCTGGTTCCCGGTCGCCTCGACAATCTGGTTGCCACCGACGTAGATCGCCGTGTGGTACACGGTCGTCCAATCCGTCTGCGAGTCGCCCCAGAACACGAGGTCGCCGGCGGAGAGCGCGGTCAGCGCGACCGGGCCGCCGGCCGTGTGGTACTGGTCGTCGGACACGCGCGCGAAGCCGATGCCGTCGCCGTTCTCCCACGAGGCGAGGGCCAGGCCCGAGCAGTCGTAGCCGACGGGGCCGTTCCCGCCGTAGATATAGGGCTTGCCGAGCTGTGCGAACGCGAAGAGGACGGCCCTGTCGCCCGGCGTGACGGGCTGGAGCAGGAGCGCCTCCGTCGGCGGTGCGCCGGTCGCGTCGCCGAAGCCGTACGCCGTCCCGTTCTGCTCCTCGACCCAGTAGCCGTGGCCGCTCGCGCTCGAGACGACCTTCTGCGCAGGGTCGAGGCTCGGGCTGGTGGCCGCCGAGCCGAGGAACGCCGCGTCGCCGAAGTTGAAGATGCCGCCGTCGGCGGCGACCATCCAGTAGCCGTGGGCGTCGGCGGTGGGCGCCATGGCGACGATCGGCTTGTTGAGGGCGATCGACCCGGTCGACCCGTAGAACTGGGCGTCGCCGTAGCTGAAGATGCCGCCGTCGGAGGCGACGAGCCAGTAGCCGTGCCCGTCGGGTGTCGGCGCCATGCCGACGATCGGTTTGTTCAGCGCGATGGCACCCGTCGACCCGTAGAAGTGCGCGTCGCCGTAGGAGAAGATGCCGCCGTCGGATGCCACGAGCCAGTACCCCTGGCGGTCGGGTGTCGGCGTGATGCCCACGACGGGATGGTTGAGGGTGAGCCCGGCGGCCGAGCCGTCGTTGGGGGCGTTGCCGAAGTCGAACACGCCGCCCTGGGCGTCGGCCAGCCAGAAGTTGTCCGAGGGGATGCTGGTCAGTGCTTCGACCCCGGAGGCGTGCGCCGTCGCGGCAGCGCCACTTGGGGCGCCGGGTGTGAGGACGAGGAGCGCGCCGAGCAGGACGCCGAGCGCTGCGAAAGCGGCGTGGACGAGTCGCGTGGCGGCCGCGCGGGCGCGCCGGGGGGAGAAAGTGGCTGGCGCCCGAGTCACGCAAGAGGGATCGTCGCCCCGCGCGTCGTCCTTGAGTCGTGCAGCGGGGGTGCGCCCGGACATTTGACGGCCGGTTGGGCCGGCTCTCAGGTCGGGTCGAGCGTCAGGGCGCGCGGGACTGCGGCGGAGGCGGCCGAGGGCTGGACGTAGTCGAGTTCGCCAGGTTCGATGCGCTCGAGCCCGCGACGGTCGTAGAACCGGGTCGCCCCGCACCCCACGACCACCCAGAAGACCAAGCCGATCGACGTCAGCACCAGGCCGCGGGTGAGCCCGGCGTCGCCGGCGGCGCCGAAGTACAAGATGGCGCGCACCCCGTCGAGGACCTGGCGCAGCGGCTCGACGTTGGCGACGAAGCGGAGCGCGGGCGGGAGCGCCTGCAGCGGGATCGTGCCGCCCGACGACGCCAGGGCCAAGTAGATGAACAAGAGGAGCGCGACCAGCTGGCCGAGACTGCCGAGCGCGGCGAACAGGGCGAGGGTTCCGGCGGCGATCGCCAACGCGGCGAACGAGGTGAAGGCCCACAACAAACCGGTGTCGGGGGCGTCCATCTTGAGGATGCCGATCGCGACGAGGAGCAGGATCCCGGTCAGGATCGGCACCGTCACCGCTGCCACGGCCCATTTGGCAACGAGCGTCTGCCAGCGCGTGATGGCGACGGGCGCCCGTTGCCGCCACTTCGGGCCGATCTCGGTCGTGGCGTACCCGAGCGCCCCGTCGATGGTGGAGTTCACGAGGATGGCGCCGAGGAAGCCGCACATGATCGCGAGCAGCGAGATGTAGAACGCGCTGAGGCCGAGCGCACTGTTCGGCGGCACCCGTCTGAAGGCCGTGGTCCCGATCGTGATCGGGTCGCCGGCCGAGATGGCCGCACTCGGTGTCCGCCCGTACTCGCTGGCCTTCTGGCTGAACGTGTGCCCGACCGTGGCCGACGCGTGGTGCAGCGCCGGCTGCGCGACGCCGGTGGCGAGCTGGACGCCGATCGACCCCGCGCGCGGGTTGGTCAGCAGCTCGACGGCCGGCTTGGCGTGGTCCGACGACGGCTCGAGGTCGTAGGCGGCGAGGAGCGACGCGGTCAGGTCCGGCGGGATCACGATGGTGGCGTACGCGCCGTCGCGGCCCATCTGGTCCTTCGCCTGCGCGAGCGAAGCCGCGTCGAGCGTGAGACGGCTGGCGACCGCGTGTGAGCCCCGCAAGCCGGTGGCGATCTCGTCCCCGACGTTGAGGTGCTGCCCGAGCACGGTCTCGCCGTGGTCCTCGTTCACCAGCACGACGGGGAGCCCGCTCAGGTGCGAGACGGGGTTCACCACCGACCCCACGTAGAACAGCGCGACGAGGAAGATCATCACGCCGGCCACCGCGACCGGGGTCAACCAGACGGT
>DATJTU010000237.1:0-13827 GCA_035503015.1 Acidimicrobiales bacterium
GTTGTGCTCCTGTTGTGCGAGCGCGTTGTCAGCTGCATGTTGCGTTGCACACGTGTTGCGAATCGGTGGATTTCGACACCGACAACCCAATTTTTGTTGACGTCCGGCCGCGAACACGTCACCGTCAAATCCGCAGCAAACGAAAAGGGCAAACCCTCCGCGAGGAGGGGACGCAAAGCTACGGAACTCCCCGAGTCCGCCGGGCTACCGAATAGTGCGCATACCCGCAGCTATCGAGTGGACCCTGCCTCCTCGGGGTTTGGGGGGAAGCAATGCGGGGCAGGCGGGGCAATCGGGCAGGCGCTGGGCGTTCACGACTCTTGTCGGCGTGCCTCGCCGTGCTGATCCTCCTGATACCGATCGGCGTCGTCGCTGTCACGACGCAAGCGCCTGCAGCGGCAGCAGCGACGAACGTCTACGGAGCTGGTCGCTGGATGGCGGCGGACCCCAACGGCGGCTACTGGACCGCGACCTGGACGGGAGGCGTCAACGCGTATGGCGGCGCGCCTTGGATGGGCTCGCCCACGTTCTCGGGCATCCACCTGAACAAACCGATTGTCGGCATGGCGCCGTCGCCGGATGGCAACGGCTACTGGATGGTGGCCTCCGACGGCGGCATCTTCAGTTACGGCGACGCGAATTTCTACGGGTCGACCGGTGCCATCCGGCTGAACCAACCCATCGTGGGGATGGCTGCCACACCCGACGGACACGGCTACTGGCTGGTGGCGGCGGACGGCGGCATCTTCAGCTACGGCGACGCCGTCTTCTACGGCTCGACCGGATCCATGCATCTCAATCAGCCCATCGTGGGCATGGCAGCCACCCCGACCGGCAAGGGCTACTGGCTCGTCGCCTCCGACGGCGGCATCTTCAGCTACGGCGACGCCGTCTTCTACGGGTCGACCGGCTCCATCCGGCTGAATCAGCCGATCGTGGGGATGGCGGCGACCCCCGACGGCAGCGGCTACTGGCTGGTGGCCTCCGACGGCGGCATCTTCACCTTCGGCGACGCGCCGTTCTACGGATCACTGGGGGGCGGCGGTGCGTCCGTGCTCGGCATGGTCGTGACGCCACAATCCGGTGGCTATAGCGAGATCGAGCCGAACGGCAACGCAGCAACGTACGGGCCCTCCGGTGAGAACAGTCTCCCGAACCTCGCGCAGACAGGCACGAACGCCACGATCGTGACCGGTACAGCCGGGTTCTCCGGCAACGTGTCTGCGCCCTTCTGCCAACCGTCGGCGCTTCCCTCTGTCGCGCCTGACGGGAGTCTCGACAATCTCTTCTCGGGTCAATACGGGCCCGGGTGGCTCGGCGGCGACGCGACCTATTCCACTGCGCTTCCCAGTGGGCAGGACGCCTTCGACTTCTCCGACACGTTGATCGGCACGGCACAGTCCAGCGGCCAGGCGAACGTCACAGGTTTCATCCACAACAGCGAGCTTGTCGGGACGCTGCCCAACCTCATCAGCGTGTACGGAGGGAGCCCGTACAACGCAGCCTCCCTCATCCCCGACAGCGACAGCAGCAACGACCTGTGGGCGGTGTCGGCGACGGATGTCGAGAACGGCTACCAGCTCGTCTTCGTGAACGAGTTTGCGGAGGGCAACCCCTTCGACACGTACCTCGGCAGGTCAGCCATCGCCGTCTTCTCCCTCCCGAGGGCCGGGCTGCCGGTCTTCGACACGTTGGCCGCCCTACCGACGGACGCCAACACGCAGTGGGGCATCGCCACGACCCAGAGTGGCGGCTACACGTACATCTACGGGACTGACCTCAACTTCTCAACCGAGACCTTCTACGGCATGAAGGTGGCGCGGGTCCCGCTCGGCCAGACCCTGAGCACAGGCGCGTGGACGTACTGGAACGGCGCCGGATGGGTCGGCGGAGAGTCCAACGCCGTCCCGGTCGTCACCGGCACCGTGCTCTCAGGGGTCATCCCCCTGGCCAACGGGACCGGATACATGGCGGTCTCGGTTCCGGGAACCAACGACAGCACCGTCGATCTCTCGTTTGCGTGCAACCCTGCAGGGCCCTGGAGCACGCCGCAAGCCGTCTATACGATCCCGCAGGTCAGCCAGTACCAAAACGAGATCGCGTACATCTCGACCTTCCACCCCGAGATCACAGGTAACGGGCTTATCCTGTCGTACAACATCGACGCCGTGGAGAGCTTGTCCCAGCTCGCCCAGAACGTCCACCAGTATCAGCCGCAGTTCCTCGCGCTCGATGGCTGACGCCGCGAACCGGGCGCCATCGGCCGCCGGCTCAGGTCTTGCCGGCGAGCCGAGCCGAGGGCTGTAGCTCGCGCTCGAGCTCCTCGAGATCCATCTCCACCTCGGGCTCGTCCTCGCTCTCGTCTTCGGGCTCGTCCTCGAGCTGTGACGCCGAAAAGTCTGCCCTGTCGTCCTCAGGGCGTGCGTGGCTGTCGTCCTCGGGGCGTGACCGCCAGACATGGTGCACCAGGCTCGCGAGAACGGCGGCGAGGGCAACGAGCGAAAGCGCCTCGGCCGGCGAACCGAACGCTCCCGTGTTCGTCGTCGGGTAGGCGCCGATCTGGATCGCGACCACGATGCCGGCTGCGACATAGCAAAGAGCCGCGAGGGCAGGCAGCCATCGGGCGGAGCGCACGGCCCAGACGAGCAACAGCAGTCCCGCGAGTGCAAGCACGAACATGCCGCCGATGACGACCAAGGCGACGGCGGCGAGGGCGGCGACGATCCAGCGCGGCATGGAGATCCGCTGTAGCAGTGGCTCGTTCCGCCGGTGCGGACGCCGGGCCGGCCAGAGCGCCAGACAGAACAAGGCGAGAGCAAGAATTCCCCCGGCGATCAGGCCAAGTTGGAAGACGTGGTCAGGCGGGTAGGAGATCGTGACGGTGCCGCCGGGGCCCGCCGGGAGGACCCAAGCCTGTTGCCACCCGTTGACGCGCGCCGGCTTCAAGACCTTCCCGTCGAATTCCGCCGTCCAGCCGGGGCCGAAGTTCTGGTGGAGGATCAGGTAGGTCGCGGGACCCGCGCTGACGACGGCCGTCCGGGTGTCGAGACCCCAGGACTTGACCGAGACGGTCCTCGAAACCCGTGGCGCACGAGCGTAGGTGGGGGAATGAGCAGGCGTCAGTGCCAGGGACACCACTTTGAAGTAGCCCCCCTGGTTTCCCTTCACGATGTGCGTCCCGCTCCGCAACGAGACACCGCTCGTTTTCCCGCATGCCACGAACTGCATCTGGCCGAGTCCTGAGAGCCCGCCTAGCGAACCGCTGACTTGCGTCTGCAAGGTCTTGCCGTCCACTGAGATGGTGGGACCTTTGCCGCAGGCGAGATGGATGGAGGCACCGGCCAAGACCTTTGGTCCGAGGAACTTCAAGAGCTCGGTAAGCGCGGGGCCTGGCCGCTCCACCAAGGTGCCCCGGATGTTGAACGTCTCTGGCCGCGGCGTGCGAAACACCCGCACCAATTGGGGCTCGGGGTCCTGCCCTCCGTACCGCACGCCGAAGACGACTCCGGGTACGGGCGACGTGAAGACGTACGACGCCGGACGCGCGCCGGCGCTTGAGAATCGGCGTGGGTCGTCAGAAGGCAGGACCTCGGCCTTTTGCACGGTGACACCCCTGATCGCGAGCTCCTGGATTCCTGCACCCTGGGCCAACACTCCTGTCTTGCGGGGTGGCAAGGCGCGGTCAAAGGTGACGCGCATCCACGTCGTCGAACCACCGGGGGCGCGGAGGGTCTGCCGCCGCGACGTCGGGGTCACCCGTTGTCTCACCGCGCCGCGCGCCGTGCTGACCGTGACTTCCGTGACGCGCGGGGTGTGATCCGACACGTTGAGCTGGAGTGAGACTCTGGAGAGCTCTCGTGCCCGAGTGAAGTTGACCTGGAGCCACTGGCCAATCGAGTCGTCGGTCGCATTGGCGACCCAGGCTGTGTCCGGGTCGCCGTCCACCGCGGCAGCGGGTTGGTTCTCCGGCGTCTCGAAGAGATAGCTCGAGCCGAAGGAGGAGGCGGTGACCGAACCCTGACCCAGGAAAGTCGCGACCGTTTGGTGCTGGGTCCCTGGGACGACCGACCAGCCCACGGGAGCTTGACCCGAGGCAGGGCTGTTCTGCCGTTTCGTCAACACGTAGGTCGAGTTGTCGTAGACGGACCCGTACGTGACGCCGACCCGAGCGTTCGTATCGGTCGCCACCAGCGTCTGTCCCGTTCCAGCGACGCCTCCGTCACCGGCGAGGAACACAGCCCTGTTCCCGGGGCTGAGTCCGAGGTTGTCCAGCGCGAGGAGCGCTTGCGCATTCCCGCTCACGACGACGGAGTTGCTCACGGGTGCGCTGACCACGGTGGGCGTCGGGACCGCGACCCGATAGATCTCGATCCGAGGGTAGGAGCGCTTGATCTTCCCGAAGTGGTACTGGCGACGCGGCCCGAACGACGCAACACGCTGGAGGTGGGGCGTGGCTGAGATGAGCTCGTTGACCTGGAGCGGCCCGGGCGCCCCTGCGGCCGCGTCGAGGTCGTTGCGCACGACGAGATATTTGACGCCGGCTTGTGACAGGAAGAGCGCCAAGCCTGGGTTGGGCGCGTTACTCGCCAGGACTTGGTCCACCGCGTCCAGGACTTGGATGTTGCCGACCGAACTGTCCGGGATCAGGCTGCGGACCGCCCAGTTCGAGCTCGCCAGCCACTGCAGTGGCTCATCGATGGGCAGCCCCCACTCGTACGCGCCCTCCGCAGCGCCGGGGACGACGAGACTCGTCGAGTTCCCGGCATGTCCGTTCAGCCATTCCGCCGCCGACTGCCAATACTGCGGGACGGCGTTGAACGACCCGTGCGGGTAGAAGTTCTCGGTCAGGAACGGCAACGACACGCCGGCGATCGCCACGGCGGCTGCGGCGAGGACGACCTTCCGGCTCACGTGTGCGTATTTGCGCACACGTGAGGTGAAGGACATGTCCCGGAGCGACCCCGCGAGAGTCGACAATGCGTGCGCCAGGCCGAGGGCCAAGGCCAAGGCCACGAGGGGTTGGAACTTCCAGACGTTGCGGAACGGAGCAAGGGGTCCGGTCAAGAGGTCTTGGACCGTCCGCGAGAACGGACCGCCGAAGAGGCCCGGGTAGCCCGCCCCGACGAGCACTACGCCGAGGACCAGCGCGCCCACGAGCCACACCCGCTCCTTCATCTTCCGATGTGCCAACCCGAACAGGCCCAAGCCCGAGAGGACGGCTCCGGAGGCGATCATGAAGGGCGACGTCACTGCTTGCAGCCCGGCCTTCATGGCGGTCGGGCCGATCTGGTCGTACGACACCCAGTAGGAGTTCCCGCGCAGGACATCGAAGAGCGACGTGGTGGCGGTCGTTGTCGCCGGCGATTCGGTATACGGGAGGAGATTGAATCCGTAGCGCCCTTCGAGGACGAGGCACGACGCCCACCACGCGCATGCCAGGAAGACCGACAGCACCCACCAGCTGAACAGGCTGCGCCGGCGCGGACCCGGTTCGCGGGTCAAGAACCACAGGATCGGCAGCGGCAGCACTGCGAGGGTCAGCGCCGCGTTGATCCCGCCCATGAGGAAGATGGCGATCCCTGAGCGCATGGCCGCTGCTCGCGTCGAACCTCGGTACGAGCCGCGTATGAGCGGGATCATGACCCAGGGCAACAGTGCGATCGGCAGGATCGACGCGGTCGTTGCGCCGAGAACGCTCACCGGCGGAGCGAGCACGAAGGCAAGACCTGCGAGCACTCGCGTCGTCTTCGACCCGATACCGAGCGCATCTGCCAACCGCACGAGGCCCCAGAACCCCGCGACGAGCAATCCCGAGATCCAGAGCCGTTGGATCACCCACGTCGGCAGCCCGATCCAGTGGCCGACGACGAAGAAGGGCCCCATCGGCTCCAAATAGCCGTAGGCCTGGTACGGGACGCCTCCGAATTGCTGCTGCGCAGACCAGAGATGGAGCGCATGACCGAGGAAGGTCAATGGCGAGATGGCGATGTCGAGCTTGGTGTCCGACACGATTCGACCCGGATCTTGCAAGAAGCACATGCAGGCGAGGACAGCCGAGACCACCGTGAGGGCGACCACGCTCACGTGTGAGCCAGCGTCGCGGCGTGCCGAGGTGGCCTCGGGTTCGAGCTCCCCGCCCGCCAGCTCGGGCGCCAGGTCGTCCGTCTCGATGGACTCGGACTCGGACTCGAGCTCGACGCTCTCGATGGCCATCAGAACCCGGCCTTTGACCGTCGGGCGGTCACGGCTCCACCCGTCTCAGTGCGACGGCGAGGTTCCAGGTGACGACTTCGCGGACGCCGGGAACCCGGACGATGGGCCTGGCCCAGCGGGGGTAATAACGCGGAAACGCGTCGAGGAGCTCGACCGTCGCCTGGTTTCGGACCCAGTGCAGGACCTCGGCGATGCTGAGCGAGTACAGGCTCGTGCCGAACCTGTTCTTGGGTGGATAGCCCAAGTCCTTTTCGTACTTCTTAGCTGACCATTCTCCGCCGAGATAGTGCCATGGCGACGTCTCGTGACCGCCGAACGGCGACAACCAGTTCGTGAACGCCACGAAGACGAGTCCTCCCGGCGTGACGACGCGGATGAGCTCGTCCATGAATCGCCACGGGTTTTCGACGTGCTCGATCACGTTCGACGAGAAGCTGACATCGACGCTCCCGTCGGCGATGGGTAACGCACAGCCATCGCCGACGATGCCGAAACCCAGCTTGCGCCCGATGTCGGTCATCTCATCCCACAGCGGTTCGATGAAGACGCTCTGCGCTGATGCCCGGCGAAAGGCTTCGGCGAAATACCCCGCGCCACCTCCCACATCGAGCACTCGTTGCGCGGCCAGCGGCTGGTACCGCCCCACGAGACCCACCGTGTCGTCAGCCAGGTAGCGGTAGAACTCGTCAGGATCATCGAATTGGTTCCTGAATCCCCGGAGCAGCGTTGCCATCCTTCGCACACCCCGCGGAGGTTCCTTCGGGAGGGCATCGTCGGGCTCGAACGAACGAGCCTCACCGCGCGCGACCGGAGCCGGTGGCCGGCGTACCCCGCGCGTCTGCGGCCGCTCCGGCTTCCCTGCAACTGCTTCGTTCAGTACATCGACCCAGGCATCGACCGCAGCGTCCCAGCTGTGCCGTGCCGCAAACTGACGCGCTCCCTCGCCGAGGCGCCTGCGGGTCTCGGGCTGCCCCGCCAGCCGGATCCAAGCCTGCGCCAACTCCGGTGTCGGATCTCCGGCACTGGATCCGACAACCCACCCGGTCACCCCGTCGACGATGGAGTCGCGCACGCCCGGGGCATCGAGTGCGAGCGCCGGCGTACCGACCGACCCGGCTTCGACGATCACCATCCCCCACCCCTCGTGGTGTGCGCCGTGCACGAGGAACCAGGCCTGTTGGAGCAGCGCCGCTTTCTGCGTGTCGTCGACCCAGCCGGTGAACTCCAGGCCGGGTATGCCTGCTCCCTCTGTGCGGAGCGCATCGAGTTGCGGACCGTCACCGATCACGACGAAGCGGCCGCCCGTGACGCGGTGCACCTGCCGCCACGTCTCAAGAAGAAGCTCCACTCTCTTGTGAGGCACGAGTCGGGCCAGCGCAACAAAGAGCGGCGACGGGGACTTGGGTATCTCGAGAACGGGCGGGTTATCGACACCCGATTCGATGACCCGAATCTGGTCCGCTCGGAACCCGATCGCCTGAAGGTCGTCCGAAGTCGAGGTTGACACCGCGACCAGCAACCGATTTCGGTACGCCGCCGGGACGGCGTACCTCTCGACGACGCGAGCACCTGCCGCGACGGCGGACGGGAACCTGGTCGCCCACTGCTCGGTATGGACGTGATGCATGAGGCACACCGACGGGCCGCGTCGCCACAGCGGGCTGAAGAACGGCACGCCGTTGGACGCGTCGATGACGACGTCTGCGTCCTTGAACTTGGTCTGGCAGATCCAGGGTGCCCGTAGGTATTGGTCGTACGTGCCTCCGCTGTCGACAGCGGTGTACTCGTGGGTGGCTAACGGGCCGCCGCAGACGAGTGCCACCTCGTGTCCGCGATCGGCGAAGCCAGTGAGGAGCCGGTCGACCACCAGTTCCGCCCCACCCGCCAAGGGGTGGGCGAGATCGCGCCAATTGATCGCCACGATCCTCATGCCGATTGCTCGACCCCGTATCCCCCTCGCTGTCGTGTGGCCCCGGCGTATGTCGACGAGACCTTCCCGTTTGTGTGTGGGCGCGGGCGCCGATGGCCGTTCGATCGCTCGGAGGCGCCCGCAGCGCTGGGCCACTTCCCAACTGGTGTCGCCAGCACATCAGTCCGCAGATCCGTTCGAGCTGCAACAGCCAGCCCACCGTCCCAGAACGGGAGCCACTCGAACGGCGACAGCTCCGTCATCTCGCTGAACGAGACAGATCGTTCTGTCGTTCGCAGCCGGGTTGGCAGATGACGAATGTGCGTCGCGATGTCGTGCACCTCGAGTGGTTCACAGAGCGGAAGCAGGACGAGCGTGGCGTCCTCGGACGGAGCCAGGATCGGGAAGTTGGGACCCAGACAGCTGTAGAGCTCCTCCCAGATCCGAGACCGGGATCGCCGGCGTTCCCCGGACGCTGGGACGACCTCAAGCGCGGGCACGTGCGGCCACCGCCGTCGTCGCGCGACGCCGAGCACGTCCTTGGCCATCGAAATTGGTTCGACCAACGACCGCACAGTGCTGCCGTCGACCTCGCGCCAGTGGATGCCGACTTCGGTGATATTCATCCCCAATCGCCGAGCGGTCGTGAGCAGGTCGACGTCGAATGCGAACCGGTCGACGCGTGCGAAATGAAAAAGCAACCGCGCCAAAGGGGTGCGAAGGGCTTTGAAACCACACTGCGTGTCGCGGAATGGCATGTTCGTGAGCGCGCCCACCATCGCGTTGAACGTCCGGCCCATGACCTTGCGCTGCACGGTGCTCGAGACCACGACGGACTCGGAGTGCGCCCGGGAGCCGATTGCGATATCTGCCGGACCGATGGCGTGCGCAAGCTTCGGGATTTGGTTCGGATCCGCAGCCATGTCCGCGTCCATGTAGATGACGACCGGAGCCGTTGCCGCCGCTGTGCCCACCCTGATCGCTGCACCCTTTCCCGCGTTGTCGTGGATACGGAGCACTCGCAACAACGGGAACTTCTCGGCCAGGAGTTCCTCGGCTCTGATGGCCGTGCCGTCCGTACTGCCGTCGTCGACGACGATGAACTCGATCGAGTCAGCGCACAAACGTTCGTCTTCGAGTGCCCACTTCAACCGCGGGACACTGTTCGCAAGCCGACGACTTTCGTTGAAGGCGGGAACGACGACTGTCAGCTGCGGACGGACATCCATCGGCTATCTGCCAACACCCACCGCAGCAACAACCCCTCCTGCGCCACGCGACCGCGAACGGCGCGCACCTCCAACGAATCCCACCGGCCCACCTCCCGACACGGGGCAACTGCGGTCGCACGGTATCTGAAATTGTCCTAGCGTTGCTATTGGCGTGAACGGTCGTTCTGACGTCATTGCACTCGAACTGAAACCGGTTCTCGTGCGGGGCGCGGGGCCCCGGGGAGGTACTGGCGACACGGTGAGTGCGGACTCGAACACTGGGGTTGATCTACCCGCCGCGACCCCAAATCATTCAAACGAGCGTTTGCACATCGGTGGGCGACTGCGCGCCCGGGCCAGAAATTTCGAGAGACGGCGGGTCAGCGGCGACACCGATGGCCTCCAGCGGCTCCGCCACCCGACTGGGGCCGCGCTCTTGTGGATCGGCACCGTCTCCATCGGCTTCTCCACAGTCGTCCTGCTGGCATTGCTGTCGCATCACTTCCACCACGAGGCCTTCGCGTCGCTCGCCACCCTGTTCAGCCTCTTTTTCATTGCCTCCCTGATCCCGGCCGGGATCCCTCTCCGGGCTGCCGCGCTGGAGGTCGACGGAGCTCCGCGCATGCGCTGGACATCCCGGCACGCTGCCCTGGTAGCAGCCGCGGGATTGGCGGCATCTCCGCTGGTCGCTTTTGTGCTCCACCTGCCGACTCTCGCTGTCGTCTTCGTGGTCGTGCAGATCCTCATCGCCATCCCGCTGGCGATCGCGCGCGGGCCTCTCATCGCTGCGGGCCGGTTCACGGCCATGGGCGCGAACCTCCTGGTCGAAGGTGGCGCGCGCGTCGTGCTCGGCGCCGTCGCCGGCCTCTTGTGGGGGCTCACCGGCCTCGCCGCCGCACTGGCGGTTGCAACTGGAGTTGCGCTGCTGGCGGTCCCCCGCCAGGCTCAGGCGGGGAGCGTCACGATCCGGCGCACGACATCACTGCTCCACACGTGGTTGACGCTGGTCTTGTTGGGCGTCCTGGTTCAGCTCGACGTACTTGTTGCGCCGAGCGTCTTCGACCACTCGGCCGCCGTCCGCTACGACCTGGCCGCCGTGCCGTCCCGCGGTGTCTACCTGCTGCTGGTCGCCGTCAGCACGTTGATCTTTCCCTACGTCCGCGTCCACGCCAGCCGACGGCTGGTCGTCGGCGCTGCAGGCGCCACCTGCGCACTGGGTCTGCTCGCCACCGTGCTGCTCGTTCTGCTCCGGCACACCGTCGCACTGGTGCTCGGTCAGGACGTGGCGTCGGTCCCGCTCCTCTTGGCGTTGGGCACGGCCATGTCGATCGCCGGTGCGACAGGCATCCTGCTCAACGGCGGGATCGCCCTCGGGGTCGCCCGGCCGTGGCCACCGCTCTTGCTCGGCGTCGTGGCCTTGGTGGTGTGCATCCCGCTGGGACTGGACCCGCTCCAATTCGGGGTGATCGTGCTCTCAGCTCAGGTCGCCACGTGCGCCATCAGCGCGTTCGTCTGCCTCAGGCGGCCCGGTCATCTCCCGGCAGCGGTGGTCCCGCTCTCCACGATCCCAGAGGTCTAACCCGGACCGTCCGGCTGGCCCGACGGGTCAGCCTGATCTGCCCGCGCCATCGGGGATGCGGGCCTCTTCAAGGTCGAGATCGTGCTCGATGGTGCGCAGTGTCGTCGTCCCGATTTCGCCGCGGGCGCGCAGCGTCGCCAGGGTTTCTCGCTGCACCTCGATGAGATCGCGGCGCAGGGCCGCCTCCGAGTCCGCTGTCGCGCGCATGGCGCGCCGAACCTCGTCTTCGTCACCGGCGTCGGTGCCGTCGGACGGCAGCGTCTCGAGAAGATGGAGCCGGCCGAGGTATTGGGCTCGCAACGTGTCCACGACATCGTCTGGGACGTCGGCTCCCGGACTCGCCTCACCGACCCGGTCGAGCGCGGCCTGGGCGAGCTCGAGACGCGCGTGGCGCTCGGCCTCCGCCAACGACGGCTTTTCCGTGAGGCCGATCCGGCGCACAAGCAGCGGCAGCGTCATCCCCTGGCCGACGAGGGTGGCGAGGATCACGGCAAAGCCGAGGTAGATGATGTCGTCTCGACCTCGCAGCACCCCGCCGCTGTTCGTGACCGTCGGGACCGCCAAGAGCGCAGCCAGCGTGATGGCGCCCCGCATGCCGGACCAGCCGAGGATCAGGCGTTCACCGCGGCGGCTCTTCGGTGCTCCAGCGCGGCGGCGCCACCAGAGGCGCACGGGCGGCGCAAAGAACCACATCCACGCCATGCGGACGACGATCACGGCGAGGACCACGGCAATGGCAGCCAGCGTCAGCCGGCCGAGCGGCCCGCGCGCCTGTTCGGAGAAGGTGTGGAACGAGAGGCCGACCAGAATGAACAGCGCGGCGTTCACGAGAAAGACGAGGGTTTCCCAGAACGCCTTGAACTGCAGCCTGGAACGGGCGGACGCAGCGCTCCCGCTCCGGTGCCATCCGAGGTAGAGGCCCGCCGTCACTGCGGCGAGCACTCCCGAGGCGTGGATCTCCTCGGCCGGCAGGTAGCTGAGGTACGCCAGCAGGATCGATCCCGCGATCTCGATCGGTGGATCGTCGATCCGGTTCAGCATCCACCGGCCGACGACCCCGACGAACAACCCGATTGCTGCACCGACCACGACGGCGTAGAGGATGTCGGCCGCCGTCCCGGCGACGGAGAACTGCCCCGAGGTCGCGGCGGTGACGGCGGCGCCGTAGAGCACGAGCGCCGTCGCGTCGTTGAACAGCGCCTCGCCGTCGAGCAGGGTGACGATCCGCCGTGGCAGGCGGAGCCTCCTGGCGACGCTCGTCGCCGCCGCGGCATCGGTCGGCCCCACCGCGGTGCCGAGAACGAAGGACATCGCCCACGACAGGTGCGCGACCCAGTGCGCCACCAGTGCGACCGCCACCGCGGTCACCGCGACGAGCAGCACGGCCAACGTGCCGATGGACCGCCAGTCCCGTCGAAACGCCGTCGGCGACGAGGTCAGTGCGGTATCGAAGACCAGGAGGGGCAACAGACCCAGTAGGACAACGTCCGGTTGCAGCGAGACGTCGGGAACGAACGGGACGAACCCGATGGCCAGGCCGGCGACGACCAACACGACCGGCGCGGGGATGCCGAGTCGGCGCAGGACGGCCACCGCGGTGAAGGTGACCATCGCGACGCCCAACACGATCAGAATCTGCGCGGCACTCATGCGTGAATTGTGGCGTCGATCCCGCGCCGAGACCCTGCGGAAGCGAACGATCCCGTGAACATCGCGTGACGGTCTGCCGCGCCCCGCCGGCGCGACGACCGCCGTTGTCTGCCTAGAAGTGCACGGCGTTGGCGAAGGCGAGCACCTGCGCCTTGTCCTCTGGAAGGATGTAGCCGGCCTTGATCGCCTCGTCGGTCGCCTTGGTGTAGTCCTTGAGGTACGCGGCCTTGGAACCGTAGAGCGAGGTCAGCTCGGCCGTGCTGAACGGATGCGTGCTGCCGAAGAGGACGCAGAACCCCGGCGCATCCGCCGGCGCCTTGCCCGAGTAGGCGGCCACGGGTACTCGTTCCCAGGGGCCTTGGATGCCTCCGATGGCAGTCCCGTGCGCGTCGACCTGCACCGTCGGCGTCCCGCCCACGAGCTGCACGTCCATTCTGGGTGCCGACGGTGGCGGCGTCCCCGAGCGCATCCAGTTGTTCACGGCGGACAGCGCAGCTTCGAAGACGAAGTGACTCGGCGCCTGGTTGACCGACGTGCAACCCAACGACTTCGTCTCGGCAGGTGACGAGATGTAGGAATCGGCATGCGAGGCCCCGGCGACGTCCCAGAGCCGGATGAAGTGGGTGTCGGGCTGACGTGCCCGGTAGTACTGCCCGAAGCCTTCGTCCGTTTCGGTGATCATCATGAGTACCGGGACGCCGATGTCGGTGCGGATCTGCACCGCCCCGCCAAAGGTCCCACCGCTAGGGGACGCGCCGGGGATGCCGACGGCGCCGCCGGCGCGGCTGTGGACCAAGAAGCCGTCGAAGACGTGGTACAGCGGCTGGATCGCGTCGATGTAGGTGGTCAGGTAGAGCGCGGACTGCGACT
The DNA here is from genome assembly GCA_035503015.1 of Acidimicrobiales bacterium. GTDB lineage: Bacteria > Actinomycetota > Acidimicrobiia > Acidimicrobiales > RAAP-2 > Bog-473. The sequence goes on from DATJTU010000237.1 coordinate 13,433, forward strand.
CGCCGACGGCGAGGAGCCGCGTGGGGTGGAGCGGTGCCAATGGGTTCGCACCGCCCCCGCCGAGGAGGGCCCGGGCCGCCTGGGTGTAGATGTCGTAGGAGTACTGATCGCCGGGATGGCTCAACGACGCGTAGCGCGCCGGATCCTTCTGCTTCAGGTTGTCGACCCCGACCGACTGGGCGGACACGCCCACCCACGCGAAGCCGGCGCGCTCGAGCTCGGGCGAGAGGTAGATCGAGTCGACGCCGCCGTCGCCGCCGCCGCTCACGTTCAGCCACTCGACCACGACGGTGCCGTTGAACTTCGCCGGGTCGGCCGGGGCCCGCACCACGATCCGCGTGCGGTACGGCGCACTCGAGGCCGGAGCGACCTGCCAGGTCCCGGCGTCGTTCTCC
>DATJTU010000238.1:0-2609 GCA_035503015.1 Acidimicrobiales bacterium
GCGACGAGCTCGACCTGGCCGGGTTCGCCGTCGGCGTCGTCGAGGACGGGACGCAACTCGGCCCCGAGCGGGTGCGCCCTGGTGATTCCGTCGTGGGCCTGCTCTCGCCGGGCCTGCGCTCCAACGGCTACACGCTCGCTCGCCATGTCCTGCTCGAGCGCGCCGGACTCGACCTCGCTGCCCCCGCGTGGCAGGGCGCGGCGCACAGCCTGGCTGACGAGCTGTTGCGGCCGTCGGTGATCTACACGCCCGCGGTGCTCGCGGTACGCGCCGCGCTGGGTGAACAGCTCCACGCGTGCGCGCACATCACCGGCGGCGGGATCGTGGGCAACCTGCCGCGCGTCCTACCGGCCGGTGCCGGCGCGGTGCTCGAGCGCGCCCGGTGGGAAGAGCCCCCCGTGTTCGCCGAGATCCAGCGCCTCGGTGGCGTGGCCGACGACGAGATGGACCGGGTCTTCAACCGCGGCATCGGCATGGCACTTGTGGTCGATCCGGCGGCCGTCGTCGCCGCGCTGGAAGCCCTCGGCACCGTCACTACGGGCGGGCGGGGGGCGCGAGTGATCGGCGAGGTCGCAGCGGGGACCGCCGGCGTGCGCTTCACGTGAGCGGGGATCGCTACCCGGAGCTGCGCGCACACCTGCTCGCGCACTCGGTGAAGCGGGGCCAGTTCACGCTGAAGTCCGGCCGCACGAGCACCTGGTTCATCGACTCGAAGCAGACCGTGTGCCGCCCTGAGGCAATGCTCCTGGTCGCCGACGCCGTGCTCTCGGTGGTGCCTGCCGACGCGACCGCGATCGGCGGGCTGACCATGGGGGCCGATCCCGTCGCCTTCGTCACCGCCGGGGTCGCGGCCACGCGGGGCCGCGCGCTCAAGGCGTTCAGCGTCCGGAAGGAGGCCAAGGATCACGGCGGGGGTGGGCGCATCGCCGGCGCGCTGGACCCCGGGGACAGGGTCGTGGTGACCGAGGACACCGTCACGCGCGGCGCGTCGCTGCTCGAGGCGGCTCACGCCGTGCGTGACGCGGGCGCCGACGTGGTGTTGCTCGTCGCGGTCGTCGACCGCGGCGGCACCGTCGAGGCGATGGCGGCCGCCGAGGGCCTGTCGTTCCGCGCCATCGTGACGGCCCCCGACCTCGGGTTCCCCTACGAGGGTGCGTAGGCACGGGCCAGGCGTGTGCGCGGACCTGCCCGTCGGCCGCGTCCGAGCGAAATCCTTGCAGTGAGGGTGCAAGCTCCCTAGATTCGCGGCGACCGAGGGAGGTGGCGCCGGCGGGACTCCCGCGTGCGGGCCGCACGACGGAGCCGGCGTTTCGTGCCGCGTTAGAAGACGGCGATCGGATTGACGGGCGAGGCGGTGCCTCGGCGGAGCACCAGCGGCGCCACCGTCAGAAGGAACTCCCAGCGCGCTTCGTCCGCGCAGGCGTCGGCGAGCGCGTCGAGATCGAGGTTGTCGAGCAGGTGGACGCCCATCGCCACGATGGCCACCGTGTGGATGGGCATGACGACGCCGTCCACGCGCGAGGGCAGGACGTCGGAGACGCCGTCACTGCCGAGCGTCGCGACGTCGCGCTCGCGCAACCACGGCAGGCACGACGCGTCGAGCCCGGCCGCCCGGGTGCCGAGATCCCACGCCCCGTGCTCGTCGCGCCAGCGCCAGCGGCCCGTGCGCACGAACAGCGCGTCGCCCGGCCGCACCCGCACGCCGCCGCGCGCCTCGGCGGCCTCGAGGTCCTCGGGGAAGACCGGCTCGCCCGGCTCGAGGGCGGGGACGCCGCGCACGAGCGGGATGTCGAGGAGGACCCCGCGGGTGACGATGCCGTCGTGGAGGTGGTGGATGCCGAGGCGGGTGGCGCCGTGCGCGGTCACCGTCTCGGCGGGATAGCCGTTGAAGAGGCGCCCCTCGTGGATGACGTGGCAGAGGGCGTCGAGGTGGCTGGTGGCGAACCCGTGCGGCGCGACGGCGACGTAGTCGGCCCCCCAGCCCTCGGTCGCCGTGCCGATCATGTGGTGCGCGACAGGCGAGGGGTTGTCCGGTGCCGCCTGGGTGTTGAGCGGGCGGCTGCACGAGACCGTGCGGCCCGAGCGCACCGTCGCCGCTGCAGCGGCGGTGATCTCGGGGGTGATGAGGTTGAGCGCGCCCAGTTGGTCGTCCTCGCCCCAGCGTCCCCAATTGGAGAGCGTGGCGTGGAAGTCGAGGACGACGGCGCCGGCCATGGGGTCGCGGGGCACGGCCGGACAGTAGCCGCCGGCCCCTACGCTCGTCTCCATGACCACATTGCAAGGTGAGTACGAGCCCAGCCCCTCGGCCTGGGTACGCGATCAGGTGGCCGAGTACGAGGCCTCGGGCGGACAGAAGGCCAACACGCTGCTCGACACCGACATGCCGATCATCGTCGTCGCCACCCGGGGCGTGAAGAGCGGGAAGATCCGCAAGAACCCCGTCATGCGCGTCGAGCACGACGGCGACTACGCCCTCGTCGCGTCGAAGGGCGGTGCGCCCGAGAACCCCGAGTGGTTCTACAACCTCGTCGCGCATCCCGACGAGGTGACCATCCAGGACGGGCCGGCGCCCTTCGCCGTCACGGTGCGCGAGGTCACGGGCGACGAGA
>DATJTU010000239.1:0-7055 GCA_035503015.1 Acidimicrobiales bacterium
GCGGCCTAGTGTTGAGCTGGGCACGCGGCCTCCGACAGAGGTCGGAGCACGTGCGTTGCGCTTTCGCCGTCCGGCCCGCCCCAAGTGGTGCGCGCCCGCGCACGTCCATCCGACTCCGAAGGAGCAAGCCCATGACGACCCCGCTGCCCTACAAGGTGGCCGACCTCTCCTTGGCCGAGTTCGGCCGCAAGGAGATCGAGCTGGCCGAGCACGAGATGCCCGGGCTCATGGCCATGAGGGCCGAGTACGGCGCCAGCCAGCCTCTCGAGGGCGCCCGCATCACCGGCTCGCTGCACATGACGGTGCAGACGGCCGTGTTGATCGAGACCTTGACCGCGCTCGGTGCACGCGTGCGCTGGGCCAGCTGCAACATATTCTCCACCCAGGACCACGCGGCCGCGGCCGTTGCCGTGGGACCCACCGGAACCGTCGACGACCCCAAGGGCATCCCCGTGTTCGCCTGGAAGGGCGAGACGCTCGAGGAGTACTGGTGGTGCACCGAGCAGGCGCTGGTATGGCCGGGCGACGCTGGCCCCAACATGATCCTCGACGACGGCGGCGACGCCACGCTGTTGGTGCACAAGGGCGTCGAGTTCGAGAAGGCCGGCCAGGTGCCCGACCCTTCCACCGCCGACTCCGAGGAGTTCGCGGTCGTCCTCGCCGTCCTCGGACGCAGCCTGGCCGAGGACGCGGGCCGCTGGACCTCTCTTGCCAACGGGATCAAGGGCGTGACCGAGGAGACGACGACCGGCGTGCACCGTCTGGTCGACATGGCGAAGAAGGGCGAGCTGCTGTTCCCCGCCATCAACGTCAACGACTCGGTGACCAAGTCCAAGTTCGACAACAAGTACGGCTGCCGCCACTCGCTCGTCGACGGGATCAACCGGGCGACCGACGTGCTGATCGGCGGCAAGGTGGCGGTCGTCTGCGGCTACGGCGACGTCGGCAAGGGCTGTGCACAGTCACTCGCCGGCCAGGGCGCCCGCGTGGTCGTGACCGAGGTCGATCCGATCTGCGCGCTGCAGGCGGCCATGGAGGGTTTTGCGGTCACCACGCTCGAGGACATCCTCCCCGAGGCGGACATCATCATCACGGCGACCGGCAACAAGGACATCATCACCGCCGCGCACATGGCCGCGATGAAGCACCAGGCCATCGTCGGCAACATCGGCCACTTCGACAACGAGATCGACATGGCCGGGCTGACGAAGACGCCGGGGATCGAGCGGGTCAACATCAAGCCGCAGGTGGACAAGTGGGTGTTCCCCGACGGCCACGCGGTCATCATCCTCTCCGAGGGACGGCTGCTGAACCTGGGCAACGCCACCGGGCACCCGAGCTTCGTGATGTCGAACTCCTTCACCAACCAGGTCATGGCTCAGCTCGAGCTGTTCAACCAGACCGGTCAGTACGTGAACGACGTCTACGTGCTGCCCAAGCACCTCGACGAGAAGGTGGCGAGGCTGCACCTCGACGCGCTCGGCGTGAAGCTCACGACGCTGCGCCAGGAGCAGGCCGACTACATCGGCGTCCCCGTCGAGGGTCCCTACAAGCCGGACACCTACCGCTACTGATCCTCAGTGGCTTGGTGGTCAGCTCAGCGTGGCGGTGGCGAGGACCGTCCCGCTGGGCGACACCACCTCGGCGGTGCGCACGTCGGCGGGGTCGACGTGGTCGAGTGGCGCGATCCAGGCGCCGTAGCCGTCCGGGGAGACGGTGAACGTCCCCACGTGGTGACGCGCGCCGTCCTTCGTGACCACGACGCAGTTGACCGTCCCGCGCACCGACGAGTCGTCGGTCAGCATCATCGACATCCACGGCTGCTTCCCGCCGAAGACGGCGACGCGTCCGACGTTCTCTCCGTTCTGGACGAGGTGAGCTGACTCGACCTGCCCGCGGGCGTGGCCGGTGCCGTGCGCCGACTCGGTCGGCGGATTGGACGACGGCAGGCTCAGCCCGAGACCGAGCGCGACAGCGGCTGCGGCTGCCACGGCCACCGCAGCCGTCCCCCACCGCACGGAGCGCGAACGGTGCCGGTGGGCGCGCTCGCGCCGCTCCTTGCGCGTGCGCCGCGGTGCCAGCTCGTCGCTGACACCCATCTTCTCGAACAGGCGGACTTCGAAGCCCATCGGCGGCTCGACCTCGGGTGCAACCTGCACGACGGTGTCCGCCACCCGTGACAACTGCTCCAGCTCGTCCGCGCAGCGCTGACACGATTCCACATGGGACAGTGCCAGGGCCCTCTCACGCCCGGTCAGAACACCGAGCGCGAGCTCCGCCAGCTCGTCCGAGTACTTGTCACATCCCGCGTCAATCGGATCGTCATTCATTGCTCGTCGCTCACCCCCTCTTCGTGCTCGACGGCGGCCCGCAACCTCATGAGGGCCGTCCTGATGCGTGTCTTCGCGGTGCCGAGCGGAATCCCCTCGGACTCGCTGATCTCCAACGCCGTCCTGCCGTAGACAGCCGCCAGCACGACGGCCCGGCGCTGCTCGTGCGGGAGCAGCGCGAGCGCGCCCCGGACGATGTCCCGCGCGTCGCCACGCTTCACCGCGTCCTCGGGGTTGTGCTCGTTGCTCCGCAGCGCCGACGCCGCGAAGTCGTCCGGATCCGTGGGCACGGCCCGGCGCATCCGCAGCGCGTCGATCGTCAGGTTGCGCGTGATCGTGAGGACCCACGACGCGACCGAGCCGCGGCGGGGGTCGAAGACCGGCGCGTGGCGCCAGACCCTGATCATGGCTTCCTGGGCGACGTCCTCGGCCACCCCGGCGTCGCCGGTCATGGAGTACGCGAGACCGAACACCCGGCGCTGGTACCGCCGGACGAAGGTGACGGCGGCGGACTGGTCGCCCACCGCCATGCCGGCGAGCAATCCCTCGTCGGACAGCTCGCCCTCGGCCACACGCAATTCTCGCATCCCCTGGTCTACGGGCCACCGGCCCGCAGGGATTTCTCCTGCTCGGCGAGGGTTTCCCGAGCCTGTCCGCACCGTGAAGGACGCCCCCGGCACCGAAGAGCAGCCGCGACGCCGGACCGCCCACGGAGGCGCCGGGCTCGGCCAATCCCTCCGGCCTCATTCTCCGTATTCCTGTTGTGCCGATGGCCGCCGACGTCCGTTCCCCCGCGCCCCACCCCGGGCCGACGGTGGCGGCGGCCTCGGTCGACCCGGCGCCCCCGGTGCGGCATCGTCACGCCATGCGATGGGCACTCTTGGTGCGCGGGCCGGGTGGCGCCAACCGGTCGCTCGGCGTGGCCGCCACGGCGTGCTTCGCAGCCGGGGGACTGCTCTTGGTCTGGTCGGCCTACGTCCATTTCCACCTCTGGGGAGAGACGGACGGCTACCGCTCCATCGCCACCATCGGCCCGCTGTTCTTGTTCCAGTCGATCGCCGGCTTGGTGATCGGGGTCGGGGTGGTCGTCGTGCGCCGCGTCTGGGCCGCGCTGCTCGGTGTCGGCTTCGCACTGGCCACGCTCGGTGGCTTCGTGCTCTCGGTCACCAACGGGCTCTTCGGCTTCAAGGAGTCCTGCTCGCCCCCTTTGCCAAGGAGGCGTTCGTCATCGAGGTGGTCACCGTGGCGGTGCTGTTGCTCGCCGCGGTGCTCTGCCTCTTTCAATCGGCTCCCCGCGCGCCCGCCGGTCCTTCCCCTGCCGGCGACGAGGCGTAGGGACCACTCCGGACCGGGCCTGCGTCCCCTCTCTCCCGGCGGGGCGCGGGCCCGGCTTCGGTCCCGACCTGCGGCTGATCAGCGAAGCCCGGCAAACAAGTCGTCTTCAGGCACCGGCGCGCCCGTCGTGTCGATGACGCGCACGAAGCTCTCCGAGCTCATGATGTCGGAGAAGAGGTCCTCGCCCATCTGGAGGAAGAAGATGTTGTCGCTCTGGCTGGCGTGCGCCGCCAGCGACGCGTACTTCCGCTTCGCCACGGTGCTGCAATCGATCGTCGTGGTGATCAACTCGTCGGGCGTGCCCCATTCGGGCATGTCCTCCACCTCGTTGGGCAGATCGACGCCGTGCTCGGCCAAGATGCGCGGGAACTCACGCATCCGAGAACGCGCGACCGCCGTGTAATAGAGCTTCGCCGGCACACCGGACTGCTCGAGGGCGGCATGGGTCACGCGGTTCGCCTGGATGTGATCGGGATGGCCGTAGAACCCGTTCTCGTCATAAGTCACGACGACCTGTGGCTCGTAGCGGCGCATGACGTCGGCGAGGCGCGCTCCTGCCTCCTCGACCGGCGTGTGCCAGAACGCGTCCGGCGCGTCGTTCTGCGGCCATCCCTCCATCCCCGAGTCGTGGTACCCGAGCAGCTCGAGGTCTGAGACACCGAGCACCTCGCAGCTCGCCTCGAGCTCGGCGCGGCGCAGCGGCACCACGACACCTTCCTCGTGGCCGGGCTCGCCGGGCTTCACGCCCCCCGGGCCGTCACCGAGCTCGCCGTTGGTGCACGTCACCAGCACCGTCCGCACCCCTTCTTCGGCGTATCGCGCGAGGATCCCGCCCGTCGAGATGGCTTCGTCGTCGGGATGGGCGTGGACCGCCATGAGGGTGAGGGGGCGCGAGGGCATGGAGGGCAGCGTAGGGGGAGGTCGCCCTCAGGTCTGCAGGTCCCCGACCGCGCCGGCCAGCTCGTCGAGCACGGGCCGCCAGTCACCCGGCGGCGCCATCGGGCGCACGATGAACTTGGAGAAGCCGACCGCGAGAAAGCGCTCGAGCATCGCGCGCAGGCCGTCGAGGCCGACCGGGATGATCTGGTCGAGCGGGCGACCGCGGGCGCGGCGCGCCAGCGGTGAGGACTCGAGCGCCGAGAGGTCGGTCCCCTCAGGCGCGTAGGCCAGGCTCACACCGAAGTGCTCGGGGCTGATCTCGCGCCCGTGGTCGGCGGCGACGCGCTCGATCTCCGCCTTGCCCTGGGCGGCGTCGTCGGGCGTGCAGAAGGCGGGGATCCAGCCGTCGGCGAGGCGGCCGCAGCGGTCGAGCGCGGCGGGAAGGTTGCCCCCCAACCAGACGTCGAAGGGATCCTGGACCGGACGCGGCGAGACGGTGACGCCGGCGAAGGTGCCGGCGAGCCCGTCGTGGCTCACCTCTTCTCCGGACCACAGCCGGCGCAGCACCGGCAGCGCGTCCTCCATCAACTCGCCGCGCGCGGCCGTCGGGATCCCGACCGCGCTGCGCTCCGCTCCGAGACCGAGTCCGGGAACGAAGGTCAAGAGGAAGCGCCCGCCCGAGAGGACGTCGAGGGTGGCGACCGCCTTGGCCAGCCACACGAGGTTGCGCCCCGGCAACAGCATGGTCGTGCCGACCTTCAACTTCGGGCAGGCGCCCGAGACCCACGCCAGCCCGACGAGCGGGTCGGGGCCGGGACGGGTCAAGACCTCGGGGAGCCACAGCGAATCGAAGCCCGTCTCGCTGATGGCGCGGCCGAGCCCGGCCATCGCCTCGGGCCCGAGGCTCTCCCCGCCCGCGCTGATGCCGATGCGCACCTTCACGGCGCGCCGTCCCCCGGTGCGGAGGCGAGCACGTCGACGGCACGCGCGATGCCGTCGTCGCCGACGTCGCGATGGGTGACGAAGCGCATGGTGTCGGGCGCGATGGCGTGGGCCAGTACTCCGCGCTCTTCGAGATACGCAAGCAGCTTGTCGGGCGCCGGGTGGGAGAAGGTCACGATGTTGGTGCGGACGTGGGCCGGATCGAGGCCGCAGTCGGGCCAGCGTTCTGCCACCGCGACAGCGAGGCGCGCCGCTCGGGCGTGGTCCTCGGCGAGCCGTTCCACCATGTCCTGCAACGCCACCAGACCCGGTGCCGCCAGCACGCCTGCCTGACGCATGCCACCACCGAGGCGCTTGCGCGCCAGGCGCCCGGCCGAGACCACCTCGTCGCTCCCCGCCAGCAGCGAGCCCACCGGCGCGCAGAGCCCCTTGGACAGGCAGCACGAGACGGTCGTCATCGACGACGCCCACTCCGCCGCCGGCACCCCTGTCGCCACCTCGGCGTTGAACAGGCGCGCACCGTCCATGTGGATCGGCACCGCACCCGCCGCGTCGACCACGGCGCGCAGGCCGTCACGCGACCACGGGGCGCCCGAGGCCGCCATGTGCGTGTTCTCGATGCAGACGAGCGAGACCGCGGGCTGGTGGTGTTCGGCGGCCTGCCGCGCCAGGCGGACGTCGTCGGCGCGGAGCATGCCGTCGCCGTCATCGAGCTCGATGAACTGGATGCCGGCGTTCATGGGCGCGGCGCCGAATTCGTAGGCCACCACGTGCTGGCGCCGGCCCGCGACCACCGTGGTCCCGGGCGCGCTCAGCACGCGCACCGCGATCTGGTTCGCCATCACGCCCGAGGGCACGAAGAGCGCCGCGGGCTTGCCGACCCGCGCCGCGAACGCCTCTTCGAGCCTGCGCACGGTCGGGTCCTCGCCGTAATCGTCGTCACCCACTTCGGCGTCGGCCATGGCGCGCCGCATCGCCGGTGTCGGATGGGTGACGGTGTCGCTGCGCAGATCGACGACTGCGGGAGCGGACACGCGGGTCAGGTTAACGGCGCGCCGTTAACATCCGGCGGTGACCAACCCCCCTCCGACACCCGGCTCCGGCGCGCCGGTGCCGGGTGTGCCGGGTGTGCCGGGTGTGCCGGGTGTGCCGGGTGTGCCGGGTGTGCCGGGTGTGCCGGGTGTGCCGCAGGCCAGCATCCACGACCTGCTCGACGTCGAGGTGCTCGAGGCCGGACCCGAGCGCGTGCGCATGCGACTCCCGGTGGACTGGCGGGTGCACCAGCCCTACGGGATCCTCCACGGCGGCGTCTCCGCGCTCTTGGCCGAGTCGGCGGCCAGCTTCGGCGCGGCCCTGGCGGCGGGCCCCGATCGCGGGGTCGTCGGGATCGAGCTCAACGCCAGCCACCTGCGGTCGGTACGCGACGGCCACCTGACGGCCGACGCCACCCCGGTGCGGGTCGGCCGTACCATCCAGGTCTGGCGGATCGTCCTCTCCGACGACGACGGGCGGACCATCTGCGAAGCACGCTGCACGCTCTCGGTCCTTGGCGCCCCTGGTGGCGCCGCC
>DATJTU010000240.1:0-5270 GCA_035503015.1 Acidimicrobiales bacterium
GAGGCCGTCTCGCTCGTCGCGCTGGGCGAGGAACCCGACCAGTGGGGGCGCCTCATGATGCGCGCGCTCGTGTCGCACATGCCCGCGCACCCGTTGGCGGGCCGCATTCTCCGCGGCCTCGAGCCGGAGTTCACCATGCGCCTGCTCCAGATCCCCGCGCTCGAGGAACTCCGCAAGACGGTGACCGAGCTCCTGCGTGCCCACCAGCTCGCCGGCGACGTGCGCAACGACATCGATCCGCCGGCCACCGCCAACGGCATGGTCGTGATCGTGATCTCGCTCCTCATGGCGACGCTCCAGACCGGCGCCGACGCCGCCGCCAGCGCAGCGGTCTACGGCCAGGTGGCGGCCGATGTGGAGTCGGTACTCCAGGCGGCGACCCGGCCCCCTTCCTGAGCACGGCCGCCGCCCGGCGCCCGGGGCGCACCCCGAACCGTCTGGGCCGTGCGGGAGTCTCTGGTGCGTGCGACCGCTCCCGTTCCGGCGACTCGAGTCCTGCGCCGGCACCTCCGCGCTCGTCGCCGTCATCCTGACCATGACCCTCGCCCTCGCCGTGTCGCCGGCCGCCGCCGCGACCAGCGCGCCGGCGACGGCGCCCCCGACGAGCCTGCCGCCGACACCACCCGTGTCGAGCGCAGGCGGCCTGTTGACCCGCACCGCCCCCGTCGCGATCGAAGGCTGCAACGCGCAGCAGGTCACGCTCAGCGTCTCCATCGCCAGAGACGCGTTCGCCGTCGGTCAGACCGTCACGTTCGCGGTCAAGCTGACCAACACGACGGCCACGGCGTGTGGCCCGCCGTTGCGCAGCATCCCGCCGGGAAAGCGAGGCCTCGACCTCGGGCCGTGCGGCGTGCTCTCGGCCGTCGTCTCGGACGCCGCCGGGGCCAACGTCTATCCGGGGACGCAGGTCTTCCACTGCCCGGCCGAGTTCGGCGTCCATCTCGCCGCGCACCAGACGCTGCGCGCGGAGGGGACCTGGATGGGCTACGAGGCCCCGAGCGCCGCCACCGGCACGCGGTGGACGCAGGCGGGGCCCGGCACGTATCAGGTCACGGTCGACAAGGTCGTGTCGGTGCCGTTCCGGCTCTACGTCGCCTCGGCGTCGCCGGCCATCCGCGCCAGCCCTGGGCTGCCGTTCTCGACCGTGCCCCCGCCGTCGAGCCACCCGTTCCCGACGCCGACCCTGCCGGCACCCACCCTCCCCACGCCCACGGTCCCGGCGCCCCGCGTCGGCTGACACACCGCGACCCGGCCGCCGAGGGCCCCGCGGACCTGGCCCGATACAATTCGAGGACCCTGGGCCGCCACGCACGTCGGGCCCGAGGCACGAAGCAACGAAGAGAGGGCGAGAACCAGCACATGTCGGGTCACTCGAAGTGGGCGACCACCAAGTACCGCAAGGGCGCCCAGGACAAGGCCCGCGCCAAGATCTTCGCCAAGTGCATCCGCGCCATCGAGGTCGCGGCGCGTGACGGGGGTGGGGACCTCGACGCCAACGCCACCCTGCGGACGGCGTTCCAGAAGGCTCGGGCCGCGAGTGTCCCGATGGACACCATCGAGAAGGCGATCAAGCGCGGCTCGGGCGACCTCGAAGGCGTCCGCTACGAGTCGATCACCTACGAGGGTTACGGCCCGGGCGGCGTCGCGATCATGGTCGAGGCGCTCACCGACAACCGCAACCGCACCGGTGCCGAGATGCGCAACACGTTCAGCCGCAACGGCGGCAACATGGCCGAGCCCGGCGCCGTCGCATGGCAGTTCGAGCGCAAGGGCATCGTCACGGTGCCGCTCGATCAGGACGAGGACAAGGTCATGGAGATCGCCATGGAGGGTGGCGCCGAGGACATGTCGTCGAACGGGAGCGCCTGGGTGATCACCTCCGCCCCGGCCGACCTCGAGTCGGTGCGCAGCGCGCTCGACGACGCCGGCATCGCCCCCGAGTCGGTCGACCTGAGCCTCGAGCCCACGACCCCGGTGCCCGTCCCCGACGAGGCCGAGGCGAAGAAGGTCCTGCGCCTGCTCGAGGCCGTCGACGACCACGACGACGTCCAGGCGGTGCACTCCAACGCCGACATCGCAGACGAGGTCATCGCGTCGTTCGACGGCTGATCCGGCCGGCTGACCGCCCCGGTCCGCCCGTGCCGGCGCGGCGGCACATCCGCGTTCTCCGCCACGCACGCAACTAACCTACGAACGCATGTTCGTATTGGGCATCGACCCCGGGCTGTCGCGCTGCGGCTACGGGCTGGTCGGCCGCGCCGAGGACGCCCGCTTGCGGGCCCGGGCGGCCGGTGTCCTCGAGACCGATCCGGCGGGCGAGCTTGCGGGGCGCCTGCTCGAGCTCCACACCGAGCTGCGGGCGCTCGTCGCCGAGATGCAGCCGGACGTCGTCGTCGTCGAGCGGGTGTTCTTCCAGGTGAACGCGAAGACCGCCATGTCGGTGGGGCAGGCCAGCGGTCTGGCCCTGGTGGTGGCGGCGGAAGCCGGGTGCGAGGTGGCGCAGTACACCGCGAACGAGGTCAAGCAGGGGCTCGTCGGCTACGGCGCCGCCACCAAGGAACAGGTGCGGCGGATGGTGGCACAGGTGCTCGGCCTGGCCGGCGTCGACGGGCCGCCCGACGTGTCGGACGCGTTGGCGCTCGCCATCTGCCACTTGACCACGGTGCCGCTGCGCCGGGCCGTGGACGCAGCGCTTGTACAGGGACAGCAGCGCGCACGCGGCGAGCGTGAGGTGCACCGAACGCGCGAGACGCACGAAGTGCAAGGAGGGAATGTCCGGTGATCGGACTGTTGCGGGGTCGCGCCGTCTTGCGGACGGGGGAGTCCGAAGTGATCGTCGACGTCGGCGGCGTCGGCTACCGCGTCACCGTGACACCGGCGACCGCCGTCGCGCTGGTCGAGAGCGCCGTGGCTGCCGGGCCATCGGGCTCGGGCGCGGAGGCGACGCTGTTCGTGCACACCCATGTGCGTGAGGACGCGATCGTCCTCTACGGCTTCGTGCACGACGACGAGCGCCGCTGCTTCGAGGTGCTGCTGGCGTCGCACGGCGTGGGACCCGCCTTGGCGCTGGCGATCATGGCGATGCTGTCACCCGCGGCACTCTCGACCGCAGTGCTCGAGGACGATCTCGACACCTTGTGCATGGTGCCGGGCGTGGGTCGCAAGACCGCCGCCCGTCTCCTCATCGAATTGAAGAGCCGGCTCGATCTGCCCGATCTCTCCTTGGAGCCGGTCGGCGTGGCGGCCGGTGGGAGCGACGACGGGGCCGTGCGGTCCGTGCGCGCCACGCGGACCTCGCGCGCGGAGGCGCGCGCTGCGTTGAGCGAGCTCGGGTACGGCCCCGACGAGATCCGCGGTGCGCTCGACGGCCTACGCGACGATGTCGGCGTGGAGGAGATGCTGCGCCTGGCGTTGCGCGAGCTGGCGAGCCGGTGAGCCCCCGGGCGCGCCGGGAGGTCCTGGCCGTCGAGGCCGCCGCCGAGGTCGACGAGTTCTCCGGGCGGGGCACGGCCGGCGATTTCGACGAGCGCGCCATCGGCCGGCGCGTTGTGGACCCCGCCGCGTCGTCGGACGACGAGGAGCTCGAAGAGGTCGGGCTCCGCCCGCGGACCCTCGACGAGTTCGTCGGCCAGCCCGAGCTGGTCGAGCACCTCGGGATCGTCTTGCAGGCGGCCCGCCAGCGGCACCAGCCGGTCGACCACATCCTCTTCGCCGGCCCCCCGGGGTTGGGAAAGACCTCGCTGGCCGGCATCGTCGCCGCCGAGATGGCGGCGGGGTTCCGCATCACCGCCGGACCGGTGCTCACCCGGGCGGGTGACCTCGCCGCGCTCCTCACCGACCTGCAGGACGGCGACGTCCTGTTCATCGACGAGATCCACCGGCTGCACCGCTCGGTCGAGGAGATGCTCTACTCCGCCATGGAGGACGGCCGCCTCGACATCCTGATCGGCAAAGGCCCGACGGCGCGCTCCATCCGCCTCGAGCTCCCGAAGTTCACGCTGGTGGGCGCCACGACGCGCACCGGTCTGGTCTCGGGACCCTTGCGGGACCGCTTCGGCTTCGTGGGGCGCCTCGACCTCTACGAGCCCTCCGACCTGCGGGCCATCGTCGAGCGCTCGGCGCGGATCTTGAAGGTGCGCATCGACGAGGCGGGGGCGATCCGCATCTCGGAGCGCTCACGGGGGACGCCCCGGGTGGCTAACCGCCTGTTGCGCCGGGTCCGCGACTTCGCCGAGGTCCGGGGCGAGGGGTTCATCGACGGTGCGACCGCCAGCGACGGGCTCGATCTCTTCGGGGTCGACCCGCTCGGGCTGGACAAGGTCGACCGCTCCATCCTCCAGACGCTGTGCGGGCGCTTCGGGGGTCAGCCGGTGGGGCTGACGACGCTGGCGCAGTGCGTCGGCGAGGAGCCCGACACGATCGAGGACGCCTACGAGCCGTTCCTGCTCCAGAGCGGGCTGATCCAGCGCACGGCTCGGGGGCGGGTGCCGACGGCGCGGGCCTGGGCCCACCTGGGGTACGAAGGCCCGCCGGCGCGGCCCCAGGGCGGGTCGGACCCCACGGACGCAACGAACTCGCCGCCGCTGTTCTGACCGGCAGGCTCGTCACCGGGCCGACGCGCTCCGATCCGTTGTCTTCCCGCGCGCGGACGGGTTGATGCAGTACCGTTCTTGGCACGCCACGAGACGGGAAACGAGGTGACGAGATGGCAGGACAGACGATGCGTCAGCTGGTGAGCGCGCGCGCCGCTGTGGCCTTGCCGTTCGCCTCCGCAGCCGGGGTGGTGTGGGGGAGGCCCCGGATCACCGGGCCCGCCTCCTGCCTGACGGGCCACTGACGCCGGCCCGGTTCCTCGCAGCGGGCTGACCGCCCCGGGCCGCGGGCCCCGCCACCGGACTGCCGGCGGCATGTCGACGGCAGTCCGTGTGCCGGATTCCTTCCGCAGGCGACGCCAGATCAGCTGACGATCTCCGCCGCGGCGACGCGGCGCAGTGCGGCTGGGACACGCCGATTCCCGCCTCCTCGAGATATCCGCTCCGACGGAGCTCGGCCACGTACACCACCTCCTGGCATCGAATCCTCTTGGCGGATTCGACCGGGCGAATGTCCACCAACTCGACGACACCACGACAACCACGACATCTGGAGAGAGCGCTATGGGTGATCGCACCCTCTTCCCCAACGCATCGAACAAGGAGACGCTGGCGTACTGCCTGCATCAGATGAAGCCGGATCGCCGCGCGTTCGCCGGCAGCTGCACGGCGATCGTG
>DATJTU010000241.1:0-15738 GCA_035503015.1 Acidimicrobiales bacterium
ACGACGGCCCGCTCGAAGCCGAGGTG
Organism: Acidimicrobiales bacterium; assembly: GCA_035503015.1. GTDB lineage: Bacteria > Actinomycetota > Acidimicrobiia > Acidimicrobiales > RAAP-2 > Bog-473. Next base: position 27 of record DATJTU010000241.1, read on the forward strand.
GTCGCGCTGCGCAACGGGCGCGCCGTCTGCGTGGCGCTCGGCGAGACGACCGGGCTGCGGGCCGGCACACCGGCCACCCTCTACGGGCGCCCCATCACCTTGCGGGTGAACGAGCAATTACTCGGCCGCGTCGTCGACGGCCTCGGCCGCCCCATCGACAGCGGTCCACGGTTGCGCGGCCACGACCTCACCGTGCACGGGGTGCCCCCGCATCCGTTGCGACGCGGCCTCGTCGAGGAGCAGTTGCCACTCGGCGTGCGCGTCCTCGATGCCCTCGTGCCGTGCGGCAAGGGACAACGGCTCGGCATCTTCGCCGGGTCCGGCGTGGGCAAGTCGTCGCTGCTCTCCATGATCGCCCGAGGCACGCAAGCCGACGTGTCGGTGCTCGCGCTCATCGGCGAACGAGGCCGCGAGGTCGCGGAATTCATCGAGCGCGATCTCGGCCCGGACGGGCTGGCGCGCTCCGTCGTCGTGGTCGCCACGTCGGACGCGCCGGCGATGGTGCGCATCCGGGCCGCATTTACGGCGACCCGCATCGCCGAGTGGTTCCGGGATACGGGACGCGACGTGTTGCTCATGATGGACTCGGTCACCCGCTTCGCCATGGCGCAACGCGAGGTCGGCCTCGCGGCCGGCGAGCCTCCTGCCACGCGTGGGTATCCCCCCAGCGTCTTCGGGCTGCTCCCCCGGCTGCTCGAGCGGGGCGGGCGCGCCGAGCGGGGCTCGATCACCTGTCTCTACACCGTCCTCGTCGAGGGCGACGACATCAACGAACCGATCGCGGACGCCACCCGGTCGATCCTCGACGGCCACGTGCGCCTCACCAGGAGCCTGGCCGAGAGCGGGCACTATCCCGCCGTCGACGTGCTCGAGTCCGTGTCGCGGGTCGCGCCGAACATCCTCTCGCCCGAGGTCCTGCGGGCCGGCTCGCGCGTGCGCGAGCTGCTCGCCGCGTGGCGCGACGCGCGTGACCTGATCGAGATCGACGCGTACGTCACGGGAACGAATCCGGTGGTCGACCGGGCCGTCGCGAGCAAACCGGCGATCGACGCGTTCCTGCGCCAGCCGGTGACCGAGTCGAGCGACCTCGACGCGGCCTTCTCCGGGCTCCTCGCACTGGCGGCCGAAGAGAGCGAGGCGGCGTGAGGGCGTTTCGTTTCCGCCTCGAGTCCGTGGCTCGCGTGCGCCAGCTCCAAGAACGGCTCGCGGCCGAACAGCTGGCGCTGGCGACGCGCGAGCTGCGCGCAGCCCAGGCACGCTGCGACGACATCCGCGCCGCGACGAAGCAGCTGACGTTCCCGGAGGGGCCCTCCCAGATGGCCGCACTCCTGTGGGTCCACGACCAGTCAGCTCGCTTGTCCGACCTCCTCCGCCAGCGGGAGGCGCAGGCGGCGCAGGCCGAAGCCGGGGCCGACCGGGCCCGCGGCGCGTGGCTCGAAGCGGAGCGGCGCTGCCGCGCGCTGCGCCGGCTCGAGGAACGAAAGCGGGAGCGGTGGCAGCTCGACGCCGACCGGGCCGACGGCGCGGAGCTCGACGACATGGCAACGGTCCGCTTCGGCATCCGGGACGGCGTGCGGTGACGGTGGCAGCGGTCACGTTGACCGACATCCAGCAAACCCTGGCCGCGATGCAGCAGGCCTCGGGCCCGGGTGCGGCCGCGGGAGCGGACACGGACGGGTTCGCCGCCAACCTCGACTCGGCGACAGGGTCGCAATCGGCACTCGGGCTCGTCGACGAACTCTTGGACGCGCAGGCGCTCGGAAGCGACGCGACCGGCGGCACGTCCGATCCCGACCTCCTGGCCGTCCTGCTGGCGACGGAGGGTGCCGCCAACGTGGAGCCGGGAACCGCAGCCACGACCTGCACCGCGGCCGTGCAGACCGCGGACGACGTGTCGGGCGATACCAGCGCCGGCGGCGTCACTGGCGCCGACGTCGTCAACGAGGCCGAGTCCTTCGAGGGCACGCCGTACGTCTGGGGTGGCACGAGCCCGTCGGGCTTCGACTGCTCGGGCCTCGCGCAGTACGTGTACGGGCAACTCGGCATCTCGCTGCCGCGCACGAGCGAGGAGCAGGCCGACGTGGGGACGGCGGTGTCGTCACTGAGCGCGGCGCAGCCGGGCGACCTGCTGTTCTTCGCCGGCTCCGACGGGACGGCCAGCTCCCCCGGCCACGTCGGCATCTACATCGGCAACGGCCAGATGATCGACGCCCCACACACCGGGACGAGTGTCCAGGTGCAATCGGTGAACCCGAGCTCTGTCGTCGCGATCCGGCGGGTACTCCCGACGGGCGGCTCGGGCTCGGCTGCGTCGGGCACGACGGCGACGTTCGCGTCCGCCGTCGGTGCGGGCGCCAACCCGAGCACCAGTGGCACGACCCAGATGGGGAACGTCGCGGTGCCGAACCAGTACGCACAGACCATCGAGCAGGCTGCGTCGTCCAACGGCATCCCCGCCTCTTTGCTCGGCGCGCTCCTCTACCACGAGAGCCGGTTCGAGCCCAATGTGGTGAGCTCGGCCGGCGCAGAGGGGATCGCGCAGTTCATGCCGTCCACCGCAGCCGGCATGGGCGTGAACCCGCTCGACCCGACCTCCGCCATCAACGGCGCCGCGCAGCTCCTCGGGAGCTACACCCGCCAGTTCGGCTCCTACTCCGACGCGCTGGCTGCCTACGACGCGGGCGCCGGTGCGGTCGAGCGCTACGGGGGCGTGCCGCCGTACGCGGAGACCCAGGCGTACGTACCCGCCGTGCTGTCTCTCGCCGGGCTCTCCGGAGCCGGAACGGTCACATGACCCCCGCACCGGTCTCGAACACGATGACGATCGGCGGTCCACCGGCGACCGGTCCCGGCGCGCCGGGCGCTCCGGCATCCGCTGCGGACACGGACGGGCAGGTGGACCAGGGCGGCGGGTCCTCGTTCGAGCAGATCCTCTCCAAAGGACACGGCGATGGCGGCCCGCGGTCGCACCGTGGTGCACGACACGACAAGCACGACACCGGCGCGCCAAGCGAGGGACTGGTGTCGGCCGCCGCGTCAGCTGCGGCACACGACGCGGCCGTCACAGGCGATACGCCCGACGGTGACGAGGACGCGTCGGCATCGTCCGCGTCGTCGGCCGGCTCGAAAAGAGCAGCGGCCACCGGCGTCGACGGGGAGACGCACACCTGGCTCGACACGCTCGACCTCGAGCGCACAGACGGCACCTCCGGCACCTCGGGACCCGGCCAGAGCTCGGGCGCCGACGCCGGCGACGGCGACGGTGCGACCGGGACAGCGGCCGACCCCTCGGCGACGGTCGCGGGGCCGGACGGCCTCGCGGGCACACAGGCCGGCGCCGTCAACGGTCGCGACCAGGGCGGGATTCCGGGAGAGAGCCTCAGCACGGGCGCCGGCCCGTCGCTCTGGGCCGACACGACCGGCGCCACCGCCACGGGCGCGGCTGCAGCCGCATCCGGCACTCTCACGCCGAGCGGCTCGACGGCCACCACCGCGTCTCTCGACAACGGGGTTCCCGTCTCGTCCCCGGTGTCGGCATCCGGCTTCGGCGCTGCGCCCCGCCCGTTCGACTGGCGGGGTGCGGTGCCGGCAGCCACCGCGCCGGCAGCGGGTTCGTCCGGCTCTGCATCGGCCCCACGCGAGAGCGCGTCGGCGAACTCGGCAGCACCGGGCCCTGCCGCGGTGGCCTCGTCCGCCAGCACGACCGGCGGACGGTCGTTGCCGGGCTTCGCCATCGGCGGTGTCGCCCAGGAGGCGCACGCCGTGAGCGATCCGGTCGGAACAGACGGCCCGAGTGCGGCCGGTGATGAGGACCTCGGAGACCAGGCGCTCGACACGACGGGGCTCGCCACCTCGATCACGGGCGTGCTGAGCCGCGGCGACGGCAACTACAACGTCGTCTTGAACCTGCACCCGCCCGAACTGGGGCAGCTGCAGGCGCGGCTCTCCTTGCGGGGCGACCAACTCCAGGTCGACCTCTCGCCCGAGCACGCTGCTGCGCACGACGCGCTCGAGAGCGCGTTGCCCGCCCTGCGCGAGCACCTCGGGCAGGGCGGCCTCGACGTCGACGTGAGCCTCGGCGAGCGTGGCGCCGCCCCGCAGGGCGCGCCGGCGGACGGCGGCGGCGACCAGGGTTCCCGCTCGGGTGCCGGCGGCGGCGGCCAGTCCGATGCACCCGATGCCGCTGGGGCACCCACGACCGCGACCGCGCCGCCACTGCCGGGACAGGCCGACCGCCTCCACCTCGTGCTGTGACCACCACGCCCGACCGCCAACGCCCACAAAAGGAACGTCCCATGACCACACCCATCGCGAACGTGACCGGCACCGACACCACTGGCGGCACCGGCGACTCCACGCAATCGAGCTCGGCGGCCGACGGCACGGCCGGCCTCCTCGATCCGAACACCTTCTTGACCCTGCTCGTCGACGAGCTCAAGTACCAGAACCCGCTCGACCCCACCTCGGCGTCGGACTTCATGGGACAGATCGCGTCGCTCTCGCAGGTCGAGCAGCTTCAGTCCGTCTCGTCGGCGTCGCAGATGGGCGAGGCGGCGGGCCTCATCGGCAAGACGGTCACCGCCGACAACGGCGACGGCACCCTCACCGGCACGGTGACCGGCGTCACCAACGGGTCGAGTGGGCCATTGCTCGACATCGGAGGCACCTCGGTGACCCTCGACGCCGTCCAGGAGATCACCAACAGCTGACACGCACACCACTCGACATCACCAGAACCAACCAGAACGACATGAACACAGACAAAGGAGCAATCACATGAGCGTCCGATCCCTCGGTGCCGCCGCTTCGGGCATCGAGACCATGCAGACCGATCTGGACACGATCGGCAACGACATCGCCAACTCCGAGACCGACGGCTTCAAGTCGGGCACGGCGGAGTTCGAGGACCTGCTGACCGAGCAGCTGCAACCGGCCGGCGCACCGGTCGGGACGACCTTGGCCAGCACCAACCCGTCGTCCATCGGCGCGGGCGACGAGGTCGCGTCCATCAGCACGAACTTCTCGGAGGGGCCGGTGACGCAGACCGGCGTCAGCACCGACGTCGCCATCGAAGGGAACGGGTTCCTCGTCGTCAGCCAGAACGGCCAGACGGTCTACACGCGTGACGGCAACCTGCAGCTCGACGCGAACGGCCATCTGGCCACCGCGAGCGGCGGACTGGTCCTGGGTTGGACCGCGGGACAGCCGACGACGTCGAGCCCGGTGCCGCTCAGCATCATCCCGGGCTCCACCGAGCCGCCGGCCCAGACCGCCAACATCAATCTGGGCGGCAACCTGGCGAACGGGTCGACGGGCGCGGTCACGGTCACCACCACGATCTACGACTCGCTCGGTGACGCGGTGCCGGTCAACTTGACCCTCACCCCGACCGGCGCCGCCAACACCTGGAGCCTGCAGGGCACGGTGGCAGGGGCAGCACAGCCGCTGTGGACCACCCCACAGACGCTCGTCTTCGGGGCCAACGGCCAACTGTCGACGATCAACGGTGCCGCGGTCGGCTCCAACGGGACCCAGCTCGCCATCGGCAACCTGCCCAGCAACTACAGCTGGAGCGGTGGCGCGGTCAACGTGGACTTCCCGCCCCCGGGCTCGCAGAACGCGATCACCCAGTTCGCCTCGGACGAGACGCTCGCCGTCACGAGCCAGGACGGCTACGCAGCCGGCACGCTCGATTCGTACTCCATCGGCTCGGACGGGGAGATCACGGGGAGCTACTCGAACGGCACCAGCCAGAGCCTCGGCATCATCGCGCTGGCCCAGTTCGCCAACCCCAACGGGCTCGAGGACATCGGGAACACCGACTACGTCCCGACGGCGGCCTCGGGGAACCCGCAGCTGGGCATCCCCGGCACGGGCGGCCTCGGCACCCTCCAGGGTGGCGCGGTCGAGGGGTCCAACGTCGACCTCGCCACCGAGCTCACGGACCTCATCGAGGCCCAGACCGCGTACCAGGCCAACACGAAGGTGGTCGACTCCACCTCGACCGCACTCGAATCGCTGGTCCAGATGTCCTGATCCCGCTCCGGCCACGCGCCGGCCAGGCTCTGAACTCTCGCCCGTCCTGGGCCGTTAAGGAACGGTGGACGGAGCAATTTCGGGGGGAACAGAGCCGTGATCGGCCTGCGCAAATTGGACGGATCCACCATGTACATCAACGAGGACATGGTGGAGCGGGTCGAGGGAGGGGGGAACTCTGCTGTCCATCTCGCCAACGGCACGTACTTCGTGGTGCGCGACGACGTCGACGCGATCAGCGACAAGATCCGTGCCGAGAAGGAGACTGTCCTCGCCCGGGCGATGGCGCTTGCGTACGGTGAGGCTCCCCCGCCCGCGCTGGCCAGCGTCGTGCCCGCGCTGCACGGGGACGACGGCCAATGACACCGGTCGGCATCCTCATCGCGCTGATTGCGGTGGTCGTCTCCATGACCATGGACCACGGCCACGTCGCGTCGCTGATCAAGGTCCCGCCGCTGCTCCTCGTCTTCGGCGGGAGCCTCGGGGCGACCATGGCGGGCTTCGACAAGCGTCAGCTCAAGGCGGTGCCCAAGGCGGCCAAGAGCGTGCTGCTCTCGCACCGCGCCCCCGATCTGCGGGCGACCATCGACCAGCTGTTGGGCGTGGCCAAAGAGGTGCGCCAGAACCCGCTGGTGCTCGAGCAGCTCGAGACCGACGACCCTTTTCTCAAGACCGGCGTCCAATTGATCACGTCGACGTCGGACCCCGAGCGCGTCCACGAGGTGCTCGACGCGGAGATCGACGGGCTGCGGCTCCGTCACGCCACGGCGATCAAGTTCTTCTCCGACATGGGGGGCTATTCGCCGACCTTCGGCATCCTCGGGACGGTGATCGGCCTGATCGGGGTGCTCGGCCAACTCTCGAGCCCCGGCAAGCTCGGTCCGGCCATCGCGTCCGCATTCACGGCGACGCTGTGGGGTGTCCTGCTGGCCAACGCAGTGTGGCTGCCGATCTCGAACAAGCTCCGGCGGCGCTCAGAGGAGGAGGTTGCCTACCGCGAGATAGTCACCGAGGGTCTGCTCACGATGCAGCTCAACGTCTCGAGCATGGACCTGCGCGACCGGCTGTACAGCTACCTCCCGCCGTCGGAACGCAGCGAGACTGCGTCCGGCGCGCCACCCGAGCCGCTCGTCGCGGTGGAAGCGGCATGAGCAAGTCCGCCGCAGCGCCCGCCCGCCGGACAGGCCGGCAGCACCGGCACCGGGTCGAAGTCCACGCCGAAGGCCAAGAGCGCTGGCTCTTGACCTATGCCGACATGATCACGCTGTTGCTCGTCCTCTTCATCGTGCTGTTCGCGCTCTCGAAGATCAACGAGTCCAAGTACAAGGAGTTCCAGGAGTCGGTGTCCGAGGACAAAGTGGTCGGCGACTCGGCGGTACAGGGAAAGACGCCCCAGCCCCCGCACGGCGCGCACCCCGTTGCCGCCGCGACGTCGTCGGACCAGCTGAAGGGGATCGAGAAGGCCCTCTCGCAGGCGCTCGCCCAGCGCGGCATGCTCGGCGACGTCACCCTGAACATCAACTCCTCGGGGCTCGTCGAGGGGCTCGTGGCGGACTCCACGTTCTTCCAGGTCGACTCCGCGCAGCTCTCGCCGCTGGGCCAGCAGATCGTGGACGCGTCGGGTCAGGTCCTGGCCCGCTACTCCAACGCCGTCAACATCGCGGGCTACACGGACGATCAGGTGATCACCGGCGGTCCCTACGCCAACAACTGGGAGCTCTCGGCAGCGCGCGCCACGTCGGTGGTCGAGCGGCTCACGCAGGTCGATGCCGTGGCACCCCAGCGCGTCGTCGCCCTGGCCTACGGCCAGTACCACCCTGTCGTGCCGAACACGTCGCCGTCCGCACTGGCGCAGAACCGCCGGGTCAACATCGTGGTCAAGCGGCAGCCTTCGCAGTCGGGGAAGGTGACCTCCTCGTGAGCGCAGCCCAGGTGAGCCGGCACGACTTCCGGCGCACGAAGACCCTGGACCGCTTCCACGTCCACACCGTCGGTATGGTGCTCGAGAGCTTCGCCCGCCTCGCCACGACTCCGCTCTCCACCGTGTTGCGCCAGCCGTGCTCGCTGTCGCTGATCTCCCTCGACCAGGTCACGTGGGCCGAGGTCAGTCAGACCCTCGACAACACGCTGCACTTCGTGACGTTCACCCTGCCGCCGGTGCCGGGTTCGAGCCTCCTCGCCCTCCCGATCGCGGACGCGCTGGCGATCGTGGACCTCCGCCTGGCCGGCAGCGGCGAAGGGGACTACCCCGAGCGGATGCTCACCGAGATCGAACAGGAGCTGCTCTCCCCCGTCATCGTCAGCGTCCTCGACGAGCTGCGCCGCGCCGTCGCCCGTCTGCAGCCCACCGAGCCCCAGCTCGAGCACCACGAGTCGAACGTCCAATTCATCACGATCGCCTCGCCCGGCGACACCACGTTGCTGGCGCGCTTCGATCTCTCGATCGGCAACCGGCCGCCGAGCCAGCTGACGATGTGCCTGCCGCTGCCGACCGTGCGCCAGCTCGTCGAGGGCTCCGAGGTGCAGGGGGGCGAGATCGACGACAACGCGGCCGCCGGTGCCAGCGAGGCGCGCCGCCGGCTCCAAGAGGTCCCCATGGATCTCGTCTTGCAGTTCCCGAGCTTCGGCTCGACGCCCGAGGCCTTGCTCAACCTCTCCATCGGGGACGAGCTCCACCTTGGTCTGCCCACCGACCGCCCGCTCGAAGTCCGGGCCGAGGGCCAACTGATCGCCCTCGCCACGATCGGGCGCGCGGGAGTCCGCAAAGCATGCTGCATCACAGAGGAGGTTCTGACATGAGCACCGACGTCGACCGCTTGGCGATCCGCGAGGCGCAGTTCCGGTCCGTCACCGTCGAGGTGTCCGTCTGGATCGGCAAGACACGTCGCAGCTTCGGCGACCTGGCACGGCTGCGCCCGGGCGACGTGATCGAGCTCGACCGCGCCGTGGGCGCGCCCGTCGACATCGTGCTGAACCGCGAGGTCGTCATCGCCCGGGGTGAAGTCGTCGACGTCGGAGACGAGTACGGCGTCCGCATCACCGAGATCGTCGGCGACGAGTCGGAGGCGGGCTGACCGCATGGTGATGGAGATGGGACGGATGTTGCTGTCCCTCGGCGTGGTGCTCGGCCTGCTGTGGGTGATCGCCCGCGTCGGGCGTGGCCGCCAGGCGTCCGGCGGGCGGGCACTCCGCGTCGGCAGCCCGAAGGCCACCGCGCAGCCGATCGAGATGCTCGGGCGGCGATCGCTCGGGCGCCACAGTGCGGTGTTCGTCATCCGGGCGGGGAACCGGACCTTGGTGGTCGGCCAGACCGCGCAGCAGATCACGACGCTCGCCGAGTGCGGGCCGGGCGCCGGGGATCCGGCCGACGGCTTTGCGGACCCGGGCGGGATGCACGATCTGGCGGGTGCCGCCGGCGCCGCCGCGACCGCCGACACGCTCGACACACCGGGCACTGAAGACGTGATGCCAGGGCTGGCATCGGAGTACGGGGGCATGCCCCCGAAGGCATGGGATGCGTTCGTCGACCGCGTGCGGGAGATGACAGTACGCCGCTGAGCGGGCCGCTTTCTCGGTCCGCCCGCTCGGACCACCGAGGTTCCCATGACTCTCGCGCTGCTTGGCGCCGCGTCGAACGTCAACGTCAACATCAACGGGCTGAAGGACCCCTCGACGGCGGTCCTCATCATCGTGGTCATCACGGTGCTGGCCATCGCCCCCGCCATCCTCATCTTGTGCACGGGGTTCACGCGCATCTTCATCGTGCTGTCGCTCACGCGCAGCGCGCTCGGCACGCAGACCGTGCCCCCGAACCAGGTGATCGCGGGGCTCGCGTTGATCCTCTCCCTGTTCGTCATGTCGCCCGTGTTCAGCTCGATCGACCACGTCGCCGTGCAGCCCTACGAACACGGGAAGCTGACCGCCACGCAGGCAATCGATGCAGGCGAGGCACCGCTCAAGCACTGGATGCTCGAACAGACCAAGACCGGCGACCTCGAGCTCTTTGCGTCGGCCGCCCACGAACACGTCGACCACCCCCAGTCCCTCCCCCTCACGACGGTGGTCCCCGCCTTCGTCCTCTCGCAGCTGGAGTCGGCCTTCCTGATCGGCTTCATGATCTTCATCCCGTTCATGGTCATCGACCTGGTGGTCTCGGCGATCATGATGTCGATGGGGATGTACATGCTCCCCCCCACCCTGATCTCGCTGCCGTTCAAGATCTTGCTGTTCGTCCTCGTCGACGGGTGGACGCTCGTCGCGCACTCGTTGCTCCAGTCCTTCCATCCGTGACGCGCCGATGACCGACAACACCGTCATCCACCTCGCCTCGCAGGCCATGCTCCTCATGGCCGAGCTCGCCGGCCCGGTCCTCGTGGCCAGCCTCGTCGTCGGGCTCGTCGTGTCGATGTTCCAGGCCGTGACATCCATTCAGGAGTTCACGCTCACGTTCTTGCCCAAGGTGGTCGCAATCGGTCTCGTGCTGCTCTTCTTCGGCCACTGGATGCTCGACAACACCGTCACCTACACCGAGCACCTCTACGACTCGATCCCGACCGTCCTCAGCGGCACGTGACGCATGACCTTTCACCTGTCCTCGACGTTCGCCATCGCGTTCGTGCTGGCCCTCGTGCGGGCGTCGGCGTGGGTGACGATCTGTCCCCCGTTCTCCTCCAAGGGCATTCCGGCCATGGCGAAGATCGGCATCGCGCTCGGCATCGCCTTCGACGCCGCGGGACAGCTGCAGCACGACCCCATGCCGACGAGCGACGCGCAGATCGTCACCCAGCTCGTCGTCCAGGTGGGCGTCGGGTTCCTGTTGGGATTCGTCGTCTCGCTCTTCGTCTCCGCCATTGCGGCAGCGGGCAGCCTGGCGGACCTCTTCTCGGGGCTGAACCTCCCGCCCTCGATTGACCCGCTGTCCCAGCAACAAGAGCCGCTCTTCGGCCAGTTCTACAACCTGATCACCACCGCGTTGCTGTTCACGACGGGCGCCGTGCTGGTCATCGTCCAGGGCTTCATCCACTCCTTCTCGGCCATCGGGACGACCTTCCCCCCGACCACGCTCGGCTCGGTGACCAACGTGCTGATCGGCGACGTCACGACCTTCTTCGCCGCAGCGGTCGAGATCGCCGCGCCGATCATCGTGGTGCTGTTCGCCGCGCAGGTCGTCCTGGCCCTGGTGGCCAAGGCGACACCGCAGATGAACGTGTTCGTCTTCGGCTTCCCGCTGCAGATCCTGCTGGCGCTCGCCGCGGTGGGCATGGCGCTGGTGGCGTTGCCCGCCGGGGTGACCAACCTGGTCGGCCGGGCGACGACCCAGCTCTTCGGGGCCTGAGCCGTGGCCGACAAGTCACAGCGCACCGAGCGCCCCACCGCCAAGCACAAGAAGGAGGTGCGCGAGAAGGGCTCGGTAGCGCGATCGCCCGAACTGGGCTCCTGGGCCAGCCTGCTGGTGGTCGCCACCTTGCTGCCGCGCCTCGGCGGCGCCGCGGCGAGCCGCGTCGACAGCTTCTTCCAACAGGTCGTCCAGAACATGGCTCACCCGAGCACCAATGCCGCGCTCGGCGTGCTCGGGGCCGGCCTGGCCGCGGTCGCGTTCGCTGCGCTGCCCATCGTCCTGCTGTGCACTGCCATCGCGGTCGCCATCTCGTACGGCCAAGTCGGCTTCCGCTTCACGCCGAAGGCGCTGCGCTTCGACGTCTCGCGCGTCAGCCCCAAGACGGGCTTCAAACGCATCTTCTCCTCCCAGGGCGCGTGGGCCTTCGGGAAGACGCTGTTGAAGTTCGCGGCACTCGGCCTCGTCGGCTTCGCGCTGATACGGGGGCTGTTCACGTCCGTGCTCGGAGGGGACACGCTGCCGCTGTCCTCGACGCTCGCGATCGCCGGCTCGAGCACCGAGTCACTCCTGCGCGACATCGGCGTGCTCGCACTCGTCGTGGCGGCAGTCGACTACGGCTTCCAGCGGCGCCAGTACCAGCAGAACCTGCGCATGACGAAGCAGGAGATCCGCGACGAGATGCGCCGCACCGAGGGCTCCCCCGAGATGCAGCGGGCGCGCAAGTCCAAGGCCAGGCGCCTGTCGAGGATGCGGATGATGGCCGCTGTCGCCACCGCGGACGCCATCGTGGTCAACCCGACGCACTACGCCGTGGCCATCGCCTACGACCGGGCCAAGGACCGGGCGCCCCGGGTGGTGGCCAAGGGGGTCGACGCCCTGGCCGCGCGCATCCGTGAGCGGGCGGTCGCCCACGGGGTGCCCATCGTCGAGAACCCCGAGCTGGCCCGGACGCTGCACGCCGTGTGCGAGATCGACGACGTCGTCCCGGCCACCCTCTACACGGCGGTGGCGCGCCTCCTTGCCTTCGTCTATTCGCTCTCGCCGACAGCCAAGGCCCTGCGGAGCGTGCACCAGATGTCGCTGTCCTCGACCGCCGCGCGACCGGTCTGAACTCTGGCTCGCGATGGGACGTAGAACGAAGAGGCCAGGAAGGCCGGGTGACGACCAGGGACGGGACGACTCGAGCAGCCGCACCAGGGGGCCTTCCGTGCACCACAGCGTCCGACGCTCGCCCGTAGGGGGCGACCGTGGCTGACACAGCCGCGCTCGGAGTCGGGGGCGGCGGCTCGCCCCAGTGGCGCCGCCTCATCACCATGGCCGTCCCGCTCTCGGTGGTGGCGATCGTCGTCGTGCTCGTCGTGCCGCTGCCCACCTTCGTGGTGGACCTCCTGATCACCGCGAACATCACCTGCGCCATCTTGGTGCTGCTGACCGCCATGCAGGTCAAGCGCCCGCTCGACTTCTCGGTCTTCCCCACCCTGGTCCTCGTGGCCACGATGTTCCGCCTCGCCCTCAATGTGGCCGCGACCCGCCTCGTGCTCCTGCACGGGTACGCGGGCGTTGTCATCGAGAGCTTCGGCCACTTCGTCGTGGGCGGCTCGATCATGGTCGGCCTGATCGTCTTCTTCATCCTGATCGTGATCCAGTTCGTGGTGATCACCTCGGGCGCGGGACGCGTCGCCGAGGTGGCCGCCCGCTTCACCCTCGACGGCATGCCGGGCAAGCAGATGGCCATCGACGCCGACCTGCACGCCGGCGTCATCGACGAGGAAGGCGCCCGGCGCCGGCGCCAGGAAGTGGCCGACGAAGCCGACTTCTACGGCGCGATGGACGGCGCCTCCAAGTTCGTCCGTGGCGACGCCATCGCCGCCATCGTGATCACGATGGTGAACCTCATCGGTGGGCTCGCCATCGGCGTCCTCCAGGATCACCTCCCGCTCTCGCAGGCGATCAGCACCTACAGCCTGCTCTCGGTGGGTGACGGGCTGGTCTCGCAGATCCCCGCCCTGTTGCTCTCGCTCTCGACGGGCATCATCGTGACCCGCGCCGCCACCGAGCACGATCTCGGGCACGACGTGTTCAGCCAGCTGGCGCGCTACCGGCGCATCGTGCAGACCGCCGGCGTCGTCATGCTGTGCCTCGCCATCATCCCGGGCTTGCCCAAGCTGCCGTTCATCATCGTCGGCGTCGTGGTCTGCGTGCTCGGCTCGCGTCTGCCCAAGGAGGTCCCCGCCCCGGAGGCGGAGCCCGAGCCGGCGCAGGCGGCGCCCGCCCCCGACTCGCCGGAGGCATTGGCGGCCAATCTCGGTGTCGAACCCCTGGCGCTCGAGCTCGGCCTCGAGCTCATCGACCTCGTACAACCCGAGCGCGGCGGCGACCTGCTCGACCGCGTCAAGTCGCTCCGGCGCAACATCGCGATGGAGCTCGGGATCGTCATGCCCCAGGTCCATACGCGCGACAACCTCGATCTCGCGCCGTCTGCCTACGCCATCAGGGTGCACGGCGTCGAAGCCGCCCGCGGGGAGGCGCCGCGCGGCAAGCTGCTCGCCGTCGGCCCGAACATCGACCAGCTGCCGGGGACCGACACCCGCGACCCGGCCTTCGGTGGCCGCGCCAAGTGGATCGCCGCCGACCTCAGCCACCAGGCGGCCGTGAGCGGCGTCACGGTGGTCGACCGCTCGGCTGTGGTCACCACGCACCTGGCCGAGGTGGTGCGCGAGCACGCCGGCGCGCTGCTCTCGCGCCAGGACACCAAGGTCCTCCTCGATGTCGTGAAGAACTCCCACCCCGTCCTGCTCGAGGAGATGACCGCCGCCGGGCTGACGCTCGGCGACGTCCAAGGCGTGCTGCGCGGGCTGCTCGACGAAGGAGTCCCCGTGCGCGACCTCGTGCGCATCGTCGAGGCGATCACCGAACAGGCCCGCACGCCCCAGAAAGACGCCGACTGCCTGCTCGAGGCGGCGCGCATCACCTTGGGGTCGACGATCGGGTCGTTGTACTCGCCGCAGGGCACGCTGCCGGCGATCACGCTCGCGCCGCCGCTCGAACACAGCCTCATCTCGTCCCTGCAGACCGGCGACCGGGGGCGGACCCTCGCCATCTCGGCGTCGAGTGCCGAGGCGGTGGTGCGCCAGCTCGCGACCCTCAGCCACGATGCCGAGATCCGGGGCACCGTCCCCGTCGTGCTGTGCTCGACCCGGCTGCGGCCCGCCCTGCGCCGGCTGCTCCGGCCGAGCCTGCCGCGCCTGGCCGTCGTCGGAGCCGGGGAGATCGGAGCGTCAATGCCAGTCGAGACAATCGGGAGTGTGAACGATGAAGCCGTGGCCCTTAACTGACCGCTCGAGCCCGGACCGGGCCGCCACCCGCGAATACCTCGGGCGCACGCCCGAAGAGGCGCTGGCCAAGGCGGCCGCGGCGCTGGGCCCGTCAGCCGAGCTGCGCTGCTGGAAGACGCGCCGCGGTGGTGTCGGTGGGTTCTTCGCCACCGAGGTCTACGTCGCGGGCTCGACGCCGCCGCGCGGGGCAACCGACGGACCTGACCGCGCCCGGCGCACGCCGACGGACGGGACGTCGAGAGCCCGGGCGACGCAGGCCGAGTCGACGCAGGGCACCGACGGCGCTCCTCCTGCACCCGCACCCGAGCACGGGACCGCGAGCGCGCCCGACGCCCTGAGCGCGTTGGCCGAGGGCACCACCGACCAGGTCTCGATCCACCCCGGGGCCGTGTCCCCTGCTGCCTTCGACGCGCTCTTGGCCGAGGCCGAGGCCGCCCTGGGTCACGACACGGCCCTCCCGGCGGACTCGGACGAGACGCTCCCCGCCGCGCTCGACGCGCTCGACGCGCTCGACGCGCCCACCGATCCCGCGGCGAACGCGGCGAACACGGCGAGCACGCCGAGCCCGGGCCGCGAGCCGGAGCGGGTTCCCGACCTGCGCGCCCGCCTGCGCGCGCTCGGCGTGCCCGAGGCATTCCTGCCGCGCGGGCAGCAGCCGACGCTCGACGCCGTGGCCTGCGCGTTGGACACACTCCCCGCTGCGCCCGCGCCCGACGCGCGGCCAGGCGAGATCGTCCTCGTCGTCGGCGCCGAGGGACTGGTCGAGCAGACCGGTGATCTCCTGGCCGACGCCCTTCGGCTCGGCCGGCGCGACCTCGTCCGCTGCAGCCTCGCCGGCGAGGAAGACGGCACTGACGACGGCGAAACCGAGAGCGACGAAGCAGACCGGATCACGGCGATCAAGGTCAACGCGGCGGTGCGGGTGGCCAAGCGTCGGGCGGGCGGGTCGACGTCACTCGTCGTGCTCACGACGGCACCGGATCAGCACGGCGCCGCCGTCGCG
>DATJTU010000242.1:0-4367 GCA_035503015.1 Acidimicrobiales bacterium
CTTACTTCTAAGCCGCACCATGCTCAGCGACCACAAGTCGCCTTACGTGGGTCGTTTTGCCTGCGACTGGCCTCGACTTTCAACCACAGACCCGCACGCAGCCCGGGCGAATTCTAGGGGGTGGCCGCCCCGCCGTCCTCCCGGACCTGGTCCCGGGGGCCGGGCCGCTCCGTCTTCTTCTTGTCCTTATTAGTAGGCACTGATTTAGTAGGGAGGGGCTGCCTCATGGGTAGGGACGGCCTCGTCGGGACTCGGCTACTGCCCGGGCACCGAGGACCCCGACGAGCCCGAGGGGCTCCCCACGCTGCTCGGGCTGGCGCCCTCGAGCACGGTGACGTCGGAGATCTTCCAGACCCCGCCGACCCGCTGCAGGGTGGCGGTGAGGCGGACCACGTCGGCCTGGGGCGTGTTGATCTTGTTGTTGACGTAGGTCTGGTCGACCACGGCGTAGATCGAGGCGGTGCCCGCGCCCTCGTTCTCCGACTGCACGTAGAGCGCCCGGATCTGGCCGCGTGACTCGGCCAAGGCCTGCTCGAGCGCCTTGCGGATCGAGGTGTTGAAGAACTGCGACGCCTGGTTCGAGAACGCGCCCGTGGCCATGGCGGTGACCGCGTTGAAGTCCGAGTCGACCGTCTTCGCGTTGAAGTTGAAGAAGTCGGTCAGGAACGCGCGCGACGCGCTGATCACCGCGGGGTCCTGGGTCGGTCCACCGCTGCTCTTGCTGGCGAAGAGGACCCCAAAGACCAGCGTGCCCACGAGGCCTGCCACCGCCACCACGCTCACGAGCCGGAAGGCGCGGCGGGTGGGGGCGGGGCGGTCGCCGCCGCGCCGGCGTGGGGCGGTCCGGCGCGGCCGGCTGTCCGCATCGTCGTGAGCCGCGTCCCGTGCGGTCTTGTCCGTGGTGGTGTCGACGGTGTCGGTCGTCGCGCCGACGATCCGCACCCCCTCGTCCTCTGTCACTGTCATCTCCGTTCTCCCTCCGTGTGCTGGAACCGGACGCCGACGTGGCGCCCGGGAGATCTCAGGCGCGCCGCCTCCGACGCCGCCGCGACGGCCGGGCACCCCATGCGAGGAAGAGCGCCGGCACGACGAGGCCGCCGAGCGCGAGCACCATGCCGCGCTGGTCGGGATGGACGCGGTACGACGCGCTCGACTCGGGGACCTGCTGCGCCGATCCGAGCTCGACGTCGGCGTCCTGCGCGGTCGGCGCCACGACCTGCCCGCCCGCCGCCGGCGTGAAGCCGGGCTGCGTCGCCGGCCCCGCGCCGTTGCCGAAGACCGTCACGCACCCGGCGCCGGGGTAGGTGTCGGGGATCTCGTTGGCCGTCGCGTACGACGAGCCCTCCTCGCTGAGGATCGGGGGCAGCAGCAGGCGCGTGCGCAAGAAGGTCTGGTTCGGGTCCTGCGTCGAGCTCGTGGTCGTCGGCTTCGCGAGGCCCTGCACCGCGATCTGCTCCACCGCGCCGAAGAAGTACTGGTTGTACGCGAGCCCCTGCGACAGGTTGTTCAGGTTCGCCGGCGCGGCGATGTTCGTGAGGATGTTCGCGGTGTCGTGCAGGAAGCAGCCGATGTTGGCCGACTGCGACGTCACCAGGTTGTCCACCTCGTTGAAGGCGGACGAGCCGTTGGTGAACAGCGTGTGCAGACCCGCCTTCTGCTGCGCGAGCACCTGGACGAGGGCGGCGGTGTTGGCCAGGTCCTGGCGCAACTCGGGGGCGACAGCGGTGATCGCATCGAGGGAGGGCGGTGCGTTGGCCAACAGCTCGGTGAACTGCTGCTGGTAGGCGACGAACTCCTTCGAGAACGTCGTGCCGGCGCTGATGAGCGTGCGGAGGTTGCCCGCCTGGCCCTGGAGCGCCGTGGCCATGTCGCCGATGAGGTTGTTGAGGTCGTTGGCCGGGATGGCCTTGAGCAGGCGGGTGGCCGAGGCGACGACGGCGCCGACGTTCGCCGGCAGCTGGTTGGGCGCAGCCGGTACGACGGCCCCGCTCTGGAGCGCGGGGACCGTGCCCGGGTGCGACGGCACGAGGTTCACCACCTGCTCGCCGAGGTCGTTGGCGATCTGCACCGACGACTGGACGTCGCTCGGCACGCTCGTGCCCGGATCGATGCGCATGGTGACCTTCGTCGCGTTGGCGGTCAGCGCCGTCGACGTGACGGTGCCGACCGGGACGCCGTTGAGCTCGACCTCGAAGCCCGAGTAGAGGCCCGACGCGTCGGCGAAATGGGTGGTGAGCGTCGTGGGGCTCTGCAGCGGGTTGCCCAGCAGGTTGACGATCCCGTAGACGACCAGCCCGAAGCTGACCGCGAAGAAGACGACGAGGTTGACGATGAGGCGGGGGTTGATCACGGCGTGCTCCCCGCGGTCGACCCGTGTTGTGCGCACGAGAACGCAGGCTGCGTGTCGTCCTCGCCCATGCCGGGGATGCCGCAGACGATGATGTTCTCGTAGAGCTGCACGTACCCGTTGCGCACCGCCTGGGGCAGCGCGTTGTCCGCGACGGGGATCTCCGAGAGCAGGCCTGCCAGGTCGGCCTGGTGCTGCGCCAGCTGGCTGCTGACGGCCTGGAGCGTCTGCAGCTGCGTGACGATCTGGGGATAGTAGGTCTCGAGCAGGCTGCGTCCCTGCGTCGACAGGTTGTCGAGCGATTGGAGCAGGGTCTCGAACTGGGATGCGTTCTTGGCCAGTATCGAGACGGTCTGGGACAGGTTGTCGAGCGCGGCCTCCCCGGCGCTCGTCCCCGGCGCCAGTGTCGACGTCAGGTTGTTCAGGCCGTCGACGGCCTGAGTGATCTCGTCGGTGTGCTGCGCGTAGCCGTTCGTCACCGCGGTCAGGTCGGCCAGGAACGCCTTGAGCGACGCCGCCTGCCCGGTGAAGCCCTGCCCGCCGGCCTGGATGATCTGCTCGAGCTCGCTCGTCGAGACGGCGCCGAAGACGTCGGACCCGGCCTGGATGAACTGCTCGACGTCGGGCACCACGGACGTCTTGTGGATCACCGCGCCGTTGGCCAGTTGCGGCGCGGTGGCCGCTCCCGCGCCGGTCTCGCGCTTCGGCACGTTCAGCTCGACGAACTGGTCGCCGAGGATGGTGGTGCGGTTGATGGCTGCGCTCACGTCGGCGGGGATCCGCGCGCCGTTGTCGAACGCGAGCGTCACCTTCGCCTTGTCGCCGTCCAGCGCGATGGAGCTGACAGAGCCGACGGGGACGTCGGCCAGCTGCACCTGCGCGCCGCTCGAGAGGTCGCCGACGTCGCTGAAGATCGCCGTCGCGGTGCGGTGCGACCCGCCCGAGAACGAACAGCCGGCGAGGCCGAGTGCGAGGACGGCGAGCACCGGCGCGACGAGGAGGGACCGGCGGCGCATCAGAACCAGCCCTCGACGTCGTTGACCCAGCCCGAGACGAGGCCGGGTGCAGGGTGGCGGTGGCGCCGCGGCGTGTGGTCCTGTGGCAACGGGCCGAGGAGCTTGGCCGCCGGCGCGGTCAGCGTGGGCGCGCCCGTGCCTGCGGACGCGGACGCTGTGTCGGCGAGCGTCGCGTCCTGCTCCTGTTGCTGCGACGGGACGTCGTTGGAGAGCAGGCCGCCCAGACCCGAACCCGAGCTCCCGCTGCTGCCGCTGCCGCTTCCGCCGCTGCTTCCACTGCCGCTGCTGCTCCCGGCGCCGCTGCCACTGCCGCAGCCGAGGAGGACACCGAGGAGACCGCACGGCGTGGTCGTCGTGGTCGTGGGCGGTGCCGTCGTGGTGGTCGTGGTCGGCGCGGCCGACGAGGTGCCCGGCGCGGGCGTGCTCGGCTGCGACGCCCGCGGGGCCGCACTGCTCCCCTGCTGGGTGGCGGACGCGATCTGGTTCAGGCCCTGCTGGAGCAAGGACTGCGCGGACGCCGAGCCGCCCTGGCCCGAGAGCGAGTCGAGGATGGTGGGGATCTGGTCGAGGAGCGGGTCGAAGAAGCCAGAGGAGGGGTTGCCGCACTGGCTCAGCGTCGCCAGCACCGACGCCGACAGCCCGCTCGAGTGGTTGGCCGCGATGCGCCGGCAGATGCCCGCCAGCCGGTCGCGCAGCAACCCCGCGATGTACGCGCCGCTGACGCCGACCGGCGTCTGGAGGTTGAGGTCGAGCCAGTCGTAGTTGGGGTCGTACGCCCGCTCGGCGCCCTGGAAGAGGTTGTTGCCGTTCTGGAGTATCTCGTCGACGGACGCCAGGTTGCGGTCGAGCGTCCGGCCGACCGTCGTGACCGTGCCGGCGTCGGCCTCGAGCGGCTGCAGGTTCGGCACGAGCAGGTTGACCAACCCGGTGCTCGCCCCCGCCAGTTGCGAGATGGCGTCGTTCAGCTGGCCCGAGTGCTGGGCGACGGTGCTCGAGACGGTGTC
>DATJTU010000243.1:0-11457 GCA_035503015.1 Acidimicrobiales bacterium
GGCGGTGCCAGGTTGCCAAAGGCGAGTAAGAATCACCGACTCGACGCTCCGACTCGAATGCCATGCAGACCCTGACCCTGAACAACGGTGTTGACATCCCGATCATGGGCTTCGGGGTCTACCAGATACGACCCGAGGAGACAGAGGAAGTCGTCACGGAGGCCCTCGCCACCGGGTATCGCCATATCGATACGGCTGCCCTTTACTTCAACGAGGAGGCAGTCGGTCGCGCGATCAGGGGCAGTCAGATTCCGCGCCCGGAGCTGTTCATCACGACCAAGCTGTGGGTGCAAGACAACCCCAGCGAGAGAATGGCTCGCGTCGCCTTCGAGCGTTCGCTCGAGAGGCTCGGTCTTGACTACATCGACCTGTACCTGATCCATCAGCCGCTGGGGGATTACTACGGCTCCTGGAGAGCCATGCAGCAGCTCCAGGAGGAGGCGCTCGTCCGAGCTATTGGTGTCTCGAACTTTTATCCGGACCGCTTGATTGACCTCATCGACCACAACGACGTGGTCCCCGCCGTGAACCAGATCGAGACCCATCCGTTCTTTCAGCGCCAGGCTTATCAGCAGCTCATGCGCGAGCGAGGGGTGCAGATCGAATCCTGGGCGCCATTCGCCGAAGGTCGTAACGGGCTCTTCGGCAATCCGCTCCTGTTTGCTCTCGCCGATACGTATGGCAAGAGCGTCGCTCAAGTCGTGTTGCGCTGGCTCATCCAGCGGCACGTCCTGGTCATTCCCAAATCCGTCCGGCCGGAGCGAATGGCAGAGAACATCGACGTCTTCGACTTCACACTCACAGAAGACGATATGGCTCGCATCGCCACCCTCGACCAGGATCGTCCTCTCTTCATCGATCAACGCGAGGTGGACCGCGTCTCTCTCCTCGGGAACATCCGAGCGTCATGACGAGACGAGATTGGGAGCGCGGAGACATACGCGGTCGAGACTTCCCGGTTCACCTCGATGCGCTCCGGATCGCGGGGCCAAGGTTCTTGACTGAGGGGTTCCGGGCGACGGGCTCCATGGGCACGAACAACAGCGTCGCCGCGATCACTGAGCTCGAGCCGTTCAGTGGTGGTAGCACGGGTCGCAAGGCTTTGCTCTCGGTGACCTATGAACACTCCGATCCCGAACTCCCGGAGCGGTTGTTTGTCAAGTTCTCTCGTGACTTCGACAACGAGCTGCGTGACCGAGGCAAGCGGCAAATGGAGTCGGAGGTCCGTTTCGGCCTGCTTTCGCAGATCCCCGATTTCCCCGTCGCCGTGCCGCGATGCCTCTTCGCCGAATATCACGTCGAGTCCGGCTCTGGCATCCTCATCTCGGAGAGGATCGCTTTCGGCGCTGGCGGCATCGAACCTCACCACCCGAAGGCTCAAGATTACGAGATCGAGAATGTCCGCGCCCATTACGACGTGCTCGTGGCGGCGCTGGCCCGTTTGGCCGGCTCACATCGGGCGGGACGCTTTCCGGACGACGTCATGGCACATTTCGAGTCCGGCCCCGCCAAGGTGAAGGCTCGCGAAGGCAAGTCGTGTGCGGCGGATCAGGTTCGCAGTCGGGTCATCCGCTACGCGGATTTCGCGGCGCAGTGTCCGCAGCTCCTGCCTGCATCGATTCGGTCAGAAGCATTCATAGATCTTCTGCTGACCGAAGTACCACGCTCGTTCGAGCATGCTGACGCGCTCCGCACTGCTCTCCGGGAGAGCGCACGCGACCTGTTCGCGTTCTGCCACTGGAACGCGAACATTGACAACGCTTGGTATTGGCAGAACCGAAACGGCGATCTCGCCTGCGGCCTTCTGGACTGGGGGAATGTCGGAGTGATGAACATGGTGACGGCACTATCGAGTGCCTTGGTGTTCGCTGAGCCCGACTTCGTCATCGAGAATCTCGATCATTTCTTCGACCTGTTCTCGGGAGTGTTCGCCGAGGTCGGCGGTGGCCCGCTCGATCCGGCGCTACTCAAACTGCAATTTTCTCTGCAGATGGTTGTTGGTGGACTCCAGTGGCCGCTCGACATCGTGCCCCTCATCCTGCGCCACCTCCCCGTCCTCACGTCGGCCACAGACCGCTTCGACCCGCGCATCGCCGACGACGAGTTCCTTCGCACGCAGCTTCACCTACTGACGGCCTACCTCATGCTCTGGCAGGCCTCCGATCCGGGCGGATTGATTGACCGGGCCGCTGCCGCGGCGAAGGGGCCTTGAATTTTCGGGAGGCTTCGGTATCGGCTGGCCGATCGTGGATCGGTTCATAACGACGCGCGAAGGAGCTACTGCGCGATCCGGGCCTCGAGTCGAACGCGGCCAGCGTTTCACAGCCAGCCGCGCACCTTCTCGATCAGCGCGACAGGATCGGGGCCAACCGGGCTGATGTTCAGCTGCGTCACCCCTACCTCCCGGTAGGCGGCAATCCGATCCTTGAGATAACCCTCTGGGCCACAGAGGGACATGGCCTCCATGAGATCAGCGGGTACCTTGGCGGCAGCCTCGGCCTTCTTGCCGTCGAGGTAGAGGTCCTGGATCTCCTGTGCGTCCTGCTCGAACCCGTAGCGGCAGACCAGCGCGTTGTAGAAGTTCTTGCCGCGTGCGCCCATTCCCCCGATGTAGAGCGCGGCAGCAGCTCGGCCCTGCTCGCGCAGAGGTGCCACCTCGTGTTCCTCACCCAGGGCGAGGATCCCGCCGGCCGCGATCTGAAGCTCGCCCAGCTCGGGGGCGCGCTTGGCCATTCCCTCTTTGAGCGCGGGGCCGAACACGTCGCCGACCTTGTCGGGCAGGTACCACGGCGGCAGCCAGCCCTCGGCCAGCTCCGCCGTCATTGCCACGTTCTTGTCGCCCATCGACGCGACCCAGATCGGGATGTTGGGTCGACGCGGGCGGCCGATGAGCGTGAGCGCCTTGCCCAGCCCCGTTCCGCCTAGAGCCTCGGGCAGCGGGATCTGGTACACGGCACCGTCGTGGACGAGCGGTTTCTCGCGCGCCCAGACGGAGCGGCAGATCTCGACGGTCTCGCGGGTGCGGGTGACCGGCTTGTCGTAAGGCATGCCATGGAAGCCCTCGATCACAGCCGGGCCAGAAGCGCCCAACCCGAGGATGCAGCGACCATCGGACACTGCGTCGATTCCGCCTGCCGTCATTGCCAGTAATGCCGGAGTACGCGAGTAGATGTTCACGATGCCCGCACCGATCTCCACCTTTTCGGTACGGGCGGCGAGATATCCCATGAAGCTCGGCGCATCGAAGCCATATGCCTCGGGCACCCAGACCACGTCGAGGCCGACCCTCTCGAGATCGGCGACCAGCTGGGCGGCCTTGGCGAACCCTTGCCCGAGCGTCAGTTGCAATGCCAGCTTCACGCAGGCCCTCCCTCAACTCCGACTCGATGGTGGCTCGTCACCTTATGCGAAACCTCAAGAACGAGGACTTACGAATGCTGCTGGCTCTCAAGGGTGCGTGACCTCCATATCTTTGTTACGACGACGTTCTTCGGTCGTGCGGCGACGGGGGAGAACCTCGTCGAGTTGGGGGTGTGACGTGGAGCCGCCGATTCGCCGGACCGGCCGATGATGTGGGCATACTTCTGGAGATGGCTGTGCCCCCTGGTGACGCTCGGGCGGATCCGCCGCCCAAGACGCTCGACGACTTCCGGCGCGAACGGGGCGAGGGGTGGCAGTGGGCGCGGGCGCAATCCGAGCAATGTCCGCAGTGTGGACAGAACGCCGCCGCGCTCGACCGAGCGCTCCTCGGCCCTGCGCTCCTCCGGTCTGCGGACGAGTGGCGCTCGTTCCTCGTAGCGGCGGACGATGCGTATCTCAGAAGGGTTCCGGCACCGGGCGTCTTTTCTCCGATCCAGTACGGAAGCCACGTGCGAGACATACAACATGTCTACGGCGACCGGATCCTCCTGATGCTCGAAGAGGACAACCCGGTGTTCCCCCAGTTCAATCCCGACGAGGCGTCGTGGAACGCGTTCAACGAGATCGAGGCGGAGATCCTCGCTGCCCAGATCCGAGACGAGGCCCAACGGCTGGCCGACATCTTGGACGGCCTCGAGCCTGACGACTGGTCCCGGACCATGATCAGAGACGGGGGATCCGATGGGGTGTACAGCTTCACCGTTGCCGGGCTCGCTAGCTATGCGGTCCACGAATCGCACCATCACCTGCTCGATGCCAACGGCACGCTGGACGACGCACGCGGAGCCACAGAGGGATCGCGATGAGTGAGGAGGATCCCGCCGCGCTGTCCAAACGGCTGGCATCGCTCGAGGCCAGGGTCCGCGCGCTCGAGGATCAGGCGGCCGTGCTGCGGCTCGTGTGCAGCTGGGGCCCAGCGGTGGACAGCGGCGACAGCGAGGCGGCAAGCGGCCTGTGGGACGAAAGAGGGGTTCTCGAATCGGACCTCTCGCGCCTGGAAGGCCCCGCTGCAGTCGCCGCCATGGTGCAGAGCGCTGGCCAGCAGGCGCTGATCCGGCAGGGTTGCGCGCATGTCCAGACGGCGCCGATCGTGGACATCGTCGGCGACGACGCGGTGGTCACGACCTACTCCCAGGTGTTCCTTCACGGCGAGGAGGCACATGAGGTGTGGCGCGTGTCCGCGAACCGGTGGGAGTGCCGCAGGACTCCGGCGGGCTGGAGGCTCACGAGGAGGGTCAATCGCGTCATCGACGGCTCTTCGGCACCGCGCGAGCTTCTTGCCAACGCCCTGAGTGGTGATGCCTCGGAACGCCGGCCCGGCCCGCCGCACTGACGTGACCGAGCTGCTCGAGTTCTCGTTCGACCCGCGATGCCCGTGGTGTTACCAGACGTCACGCTGGGCGTTGCGACTGGAAGCGCTCGGCACGGTCCGCTTGACATGGTCGCTGTTCTGCCTGGAGCTCAACAATTTCCAAGGTGAGCACGAGGCCTTCGACCCTGACGCCTCCAGGTCTGCGCCGTCACTCCGTACGAGCTTCGTCGTGCGAGAAGATGAGGGACAGGAGGCCTGCGGCCGGTTCTACGCGGCGATAGGGCGGCGCTACTTCTTCGAGCTCGAAGACCTGTCTCAAAGGGCCGTGATCCGCGCTGCGCTCATAGACGCCGGCCTTGATCCGGCGCTCTGTGACCGTGCACTTGACGATCGGTCCACATGGGACTCCGTGGTTCAGGAACACGAGCGCCTGGATGATGAAACAGGAGCATTCGGGGTTCCCAGTCTGCGCGTTGGTGGTGACGACGGTCCCTGCATGTTCGGACCCGTCATCAAAGAGGTCCCGTCGGACGAAGAAGCAATCGAGCTCTTCAAGCACGTTCGATGGCTGATGCAGAACGCGAACTTCTACGAGCTCAAGAGTGGGCGTCCGGAGTACCCCGATCTCCCCTACATCAAGAGGGCTTTGGCGAAGCGAGCCGCCGGCTAGGGACGCGCCGGGGAGCTCAGTTCTCCGCGAACGCCGACTCGCGCCGGCGCACGATGGCACAGAGCGTCTCGTTGTACGGAGCCGGCAGACCCAATTCCTGACTCAGTGTCACGACCTGTCCGTTGATGACGTCGATCTCCGATCGCCGCCGCGCCAGATGGTCGAGCCGCATCGAGGGGCTGGCGTCGGGGATCGTTGCGGCGAACTCGGACACATACCGAAGCGGGTCCTCGAATGGGAATGCGATCCCCTTGCTGACGCCGAGGACGTATGCCTCGGCCGTGCACCCCAGGGCGACCTTCCACGCGGCCGAATCCGCCATGAGCTCGCCCACGGTCACGTCGAACACCGCACAGGGAGCGCTGAGTGTGACGTTGCAGAGGAATTTCTCCCAGATCATCACGTTCACGTCGTCGAAGGCTCGCACGTTGAATCCGGCCTCGAGCCAGACCCGCTCCAATTGCTGCACGCGTTCGGTCATGCCGCCGTTCATCTCACCGATGCGGATGAGCCGCATACCCTCGTGGTGGACATGGCCCTCCGCCGGTACAGACGAGCCGAAGCCCTCAGCGATACCGATCAGGATGTGATCCTCGGGGACGTGACGCGCCACGCGTTCACCTGCGCCGAGCCCGTTCTGGAACGCCATCACGACGTCCCCGGCCCTCAGCAACGGCGCGATCTGCGCGGCAACCTGATCGACGGCATCCGCCTTCGTGGCGATGACCCAGACATCACACGGAGCGGCGTCCTGCGGCGCACCGGCAACTCGAATGCCATCGACGACGAAGTTGCCGCTCGCGCCCGAGACCGTGAGCCCGGCGTTCGCAATGACGTCGAGATGTTCTTGCCAGATGTCGATCGCCCACACCTCGTGGCCCGCTTTGCCCAAGAGGCCCGCGTAGACCGACCCCATGGCGCCCGTCCCGACGATTGCGATTCTCATTGCTTCCTTCCGTCGAATCCGGCGACGCCGAGGTGTCCGCATGGCCGGGGCCGGACAACAGAGCGGGGGCCGCTCGCGTCGGGCAAGGCTATCGGAGGCGTCGCCGGATTCGACAACGGAGTCGTCTGCGTAAAGGCGCTCGCCTACGGACGCTCCGCGTTCGCGACGTTCTCCTCGAGTTGGGCGACGTTCTGATGGGTCACGAAGGCCTTCTGTCCCGCGTCCACCCGCCAGCTCTGGTCGAGCGCACCGAGATCCACGGTGTCGAACCCGAACTGGTCGTAGAGGCCGGCGACAAGCTTCTTGGCCTCGGGGTCGTCGCCGGCCAACGCCAACGCGCGCCGTTTCGGATCGCCTTTGGGGTGTCCGTCGCCGGACATGTCGGCAGCGTCGATCATGCTGAACGCGCGCACGACTTTGCTGGTGGGCAGGTGCGCCTGCAGCAAGCCGGGGGCGGTCGTCGTGTGGTCGTCGATCGCGGCGATATGACCGAGGCGGTCGGGAAAGTAGTTGATGGTGGTGAGCACCACCTTGCCCGCGAGCGGCTCGACCGGTACTTGGTCGATGGTGGTGATGGGGATGGCCACTACGGCGAAGTCACAGCGCGCGGCAGTATCGGCCGGGGTGGCGGCGCTGGCGTGCGGTCCGAGCTTCTCGACGAGGCCCGCCAGGGACTCCGGATCGGCGGTGTTGCTCAGAATCACGTCGTACCCGTTGGCGATTGCTGCCTTGGCGATGCTCTCGCCGACGTGTCCGGCGCCGATGATGCCGATCGTTGTCATTGGTCCGATTTCCTTTCTGTTGGCGGTGGGCGTGCAGAGGGGCGGACGCTCAGCCGACCAGGGCGAGCTTCCCGTAGGGGTGGTGGCCCATGAGGGCGGCCAACGCGACGGGCGCTTGGTCGATCGGATAGGTCGCGGCGATGGGCACCTCGAGCTTCCCTTCACCGGCGAGCTGCAGGAGCCGCGCGCGTTGTGAGGCCCGGTAGGGACCGCTCGAGGGATTGGAGGCGCCGAGCAGCATGATCCCGTCTTTCTTGGCTCTCCCGAACGCCGCGATGGTGACGACGCGACCTCGGTCGGCGACGAGGTCGAGCGAGACGTCGACGGCCTCGTCGCTGCCGACGGTGTCGAGCGCTGCCGTCACGCCCCCCGGAGCGGCCTCACGCACGCGGCCCTCGAGGCCCGGTCCGTACTCGACCGGCATCCCGCCGTAGTGACGCACGTGATCGAAGTCGTCCGTGCTGGCCGTCCCCACGACGTCCGCGCCCAGGAGCCGGGCCTGTTGGAGCACGCTGGTGCCGACGGCACCTGCCGCGCCGTGGAGCAAGACGACATCGTTCGCCCCGACCCCGGCGACGTGCAGCATCTCCGACGCGGTGCTGCCGACCAGGAGCAGGTTCGCCGCTGCAGCGAAGTCGACGGCCTGGGGTTTGGCGAAGACGTCCTCCGCCTTGACGGTGAGAGCGGTGGCGTAGCCACCGAGGACCTGAAACGCCACGACCTCGTCCCCGACGGCCCCGCCGCCTGAAGCAAGCGCGGTGTCGGGCCCGATGGCGGCGATGGTCCCCGCCACTTCGTAGCCGAGCGTGAGTGGCAGAACGCTCGGATCCTGGCCCGAGGCGATGTGCTTGAAGTCCGCGGGGTTCATCCCGGCCGCACGGACGTCGATCGTCACTTCACCCTGCGCCGGCGGCCCGAGCTCTCTCGTACGTGCCTCGAGGACCTCGGGGCCTCCGAACTTGTTCGCTACCCACTGCATCGCCATTGGTTCCCTCCTGCTCTGTGCGCGCCGTCATTCACATCAGGTCAAGTCTCGGTCGGTCGCATCGACTGCGTGGCCGCTGATAAATGGTTGCAGTCGCCGATACTCGTAGAGCAGCCCGACCACGAGAATCCCGATGCCGAAGGCGACGCCCACCGGAACGCCGATCTCCGCGGTCCAGTGCGCACCGAGGATGCAGGCGAGGGCGACGGTGGCTCCGCCGAGCACGGAATTCACGAGCAGGATCATGCTGGCCATCGTGAAGAGGATCGAGCGGCCGCGATAGTGCACTCCGTGGAGCCCCGACCCGCTGTAGTCCGGAGCGAAGTACCCGCGGTCCTCCGGGTCGAGGTCGGCGTAATAGCGCCGGATCGATTCGATGCGTCGCCGGCACACGATGTTCTCGACGCTCGTCTCTATGAGGCGCACCACGGTGAACCACCCGAGGATGAAGATCGTCGGGAGCACCGAGAAGGACAGGGCCGCCAGGCTCCGGCGAGAGGAACTGGCGAACCCGATTGCCACCAGTCCGCTGCTCAAGGCCGAGAGGTACAGCGCGGCACGGCTCCCGCTCTCGCTGATGGTGGCGCTGGAGACCGACTGCAACGCGAAGTGCTCGGTCACCAGCGCACTCATGAACGCGGGGGAGTCCGAGTCCGTCCGCACGTCCGGACTCATGGATACCTCATTCCGCGGCTCCTTCGGGACCCAGACACAGCCCCACGTCTGCGATCTGGATGATACCGAACATACTTCCATGGAAGCAAGATCGGGGAAACCGTCGACCCATCTCGGAACCGCGGTGGTCTGCGCCAGAGTCGCTCGACGCTACGTTCTTGAGAGACGGGAACGTCTGCCATCGGAGGGAGCGCAGGGTTGGTGGATCTCAAAGAGCTGTTCTATGAGGTCGTGAGGCTCGAGATCGAGCTGTGGAACGCCGTCGAGGACAGGCTGAAGTCGGAGCTCGACCTGCCGCTCACCCACTATGAGCCGATGTCGGTCATGGACCGCATCGAAGGGTGCCGTGTGTATGACATCGCAAACGAGCTTGTGATCACGACCGGCGGTGCCAGCAAATTGGTCGATCGGATCGAGGAGAACGGGTTCTGCCGCCGGCGCCCGAATCCGAACGATCGACGCTCGTCGTTGGTCCAGTTGACGCCGGCCGGCCGCAAGCTCCTGGTGAAGGCGCGCGCGGTCGTGGACGACGAATTGGAGAACCGCCTGGGCGGCGCCGTGTCCGCACGGGCTCTCGAGGAGTTCGGATCTACGCTCGGCCAGCTCCTGACCGCTGCCCGGCGGGCCGACACCGACAAATCGGCATGACCGCCGATGGAACCCGGACGCTCAGTGCGGCAGGTCGACTGCCCGCCCGCCCCCTCGACCACGTTCGTCGTTCGTGGCCGCGTCCGGGCCGGCGTCTTTCGGACCCCTGTCGCGACGTGGCGCAAGAGCGACAACGGCTGACCAGGCGACCAGGATGAGCGCGGGCCCGGCGAGAATGAAAAGGGACCGGCCTCCCGAGGCAACCGGGATCAGCGTCGCCACGAAGAGCACGTACGCGACCAGAATGACGATGCCCGACCGCCGCCCAAGACCGTGGTCGATGTACGCCAGGACCAGGACGACCGCGGTCAGACCGACGTACCACAGCGCGACGAACAACTCGGGTGTGGTCGTGGCGCCCAGTCCGACGACGGTGGCGGGCAAGAGGAGCCCGATCGCAATGTTCAGCGCGTTGGAGTTGAGGGCGGCACTGAGGACGGCGGTCCCGCGTCCGCGCCGGGCGAGGTAGACCGCGGCGACGGCGTTGGGCAGGCTGGTCACCGCAGCCAGTACGACGGCGCCAACGACGATGCCCGAGATAGAGAAGTGCACCCCGAGCGTCGTCGCGGCGTGCTCCATGACGATCGAGGCGCCCACGACGACGAGCAACGCACACACGGCGAGCGGCACGTCCCAGCGCCTCGAATGCGGCTCGAGCGCCGGCGTGAGCTCGAGCTCCTCCTCGGTCATGGCCACGCTGAGCCAGCGGCCGAGGCGAGAGCGGTTGCGGCTCGCGGCGAGCCAGACGTACGGACCCAGGGCGGCCAACACCAGCAGGAACGCGACAACGGCGGGAAGCCAGCCCAGCACGGTGCACACACAGATGGCGGCGATCCAGAGCGACACCGCGCCCGTCAGCGCGACGACGCGGCGATGAAGTGCGACCCACCCGGCAGCGACCGCACCCAGGCCGAGCAGCGCCGCAAGGTTGAAGACATTGGACCCCACGACGACGCCGGCGCCGATTTCGTGCTGGTGGTCGACCAACGCGCTCACGGCGGCCGTGATCTCGGGCGCGTCAGCGGCGAGCGCGGCCAGGAGCCCGAGCACCGCGTCGGTCACACCCAGCCGGTCGCCCATGTGCTCGATCCGGGAGACCAGGAGCCAGCTCGCGCCCAAGCTCACTGCGGCGCTCAATGCAAACGCGAGCGCCGTGATCCCCACTAGGAGCGTTCCCGGTTAGCAAGCCAGGTAGGGTGCGACACGAGGAAGCCTTTCCTTTTGCAATCTGCCGACCAGGCTTCCCGGCGCTCCGGCACCCGATCGTAATTCGGCTCCGTGTCCGGACAAAACGATGAGGGAAGCCAGGCGGGGGCAGCGCCTGGCCAGAACACCATCTCGGGGAGTTGCGCAACCGTGGGAGAAGAGCGCCAGGGAAGGCAACGGTCGGAGGCGCCGACGCGGGCGGCCGAGTGGGACGCGCGCTACGGCGAGGGTGAAGGCGCGATGTGGAGCGGAAGGCCCAACGGCCGCCTGGTCCTCGAGGTCACCGGTCTCCCTCCGGGCCGTGCGCTCGACGTCGGCTGCGGCGAGGGAGCCGACGCAATCTGGCTTGCTCGAGAGGGCTGGGCGGTGACTGCGGCCGACATCTCCGAGGTCGCCGTGACTCGAGCCCGTGACGCCGCCGAGGTGGCCGGCGTCACCGTGGACTGGGTCGTCGGCGACGTCCTGGTGCTGCAGTGGCCAGCTCGCTCGTTCGACCTCGTGTCGATGCAGTACCCGGCGCTCCCCAAGGCCGCCGGCGAGGCGGCCATGCACAAATTGCTCGACGGGGTACGCCCCGGTGGGCTGGTGCTCGCCGTCTACCACGACCTGGACGACGAGCACCGCGCGCACATGAAGGCGCGCGGCACCGACCCGGCCGACTACGTCGGAGCAGACGACGTTGTTCGCCTCCTCGGCGACGGGTTCGTGCTCGAGCGCCATGCGGCCGAGCCCCGCACGGACCCGCCGCCCGGCACCCCGCACATCGCCGATGTCGTGGTGCGCGCCCGCAGGCGATGACGACGGGGCGCCCGC
>DATJTU010000244.1:0-25275 GCA_035503015.1 Acidimicrobiales bacterium
AGGATCAGCTGCGAGTCCACCCCGAGCGCGCGGCCGTCATCGAGTGCGCGCCCGAGCCCGCCGAACACAGTGCCCAGCGTGACGCCCCGCTCGGTGTGGCTCTGGGGGTCGAAGAAGATCTCTGCGTGGCGTACGCCTTGCCGAACCGCCGTCTGGAGGTAGGCGAAGCCGAGGTCGTAGAAGTCCTGCTCTGTCCGCAGGACGTCGCAGCCGCGGTAGTAGATGTCGAGGAACGACTGCAGGTTCGTGAAGCGGTACGCGGCGTGCACATCGGCCACGCTCTGGAACGGCAGGGCGACGTCGTTGCGCCGCGCCAGCTCGAACATCAGCTCCGGCTCGAGCGTGCCCTCGATGTGGACGTGCAACTCCGCCTTAGGCACCGTCGCCGCGAAGGCGCGCACGGCGCCCTCGCTGCCCATCGATGCCGCTGCGTCCGGAACCGCTGCGTCCGGAAGCGTCAGCTGGGATCCGGGACGAGCCGGATGTAGGGCTTGGGCTCCTCCCAGCTGCCGAAGATGTCCTTGGCCTCGTCGTTGCTGACCGAGCCCGCGATGATGACCTTGTCGCCCTTCTTCCAGTTGACCGGCGTGGCGACCCGGTGGTTCGCCGTCAGCTGCAGCGAGTCGACGACACGGAGCACCTCGTCGAAGTTGCGTCCTGTCGTCATGGGGTAGACGAGGATCAGCTTGATCTTCTTGTCGGGGCCGATGACGAAAACGTTCCGGACGGTCTGGTTGTCGGCCGGCGTGCGGGACTTGGCGTCGCCCGAGGTGCTCGCCGGCAACATGCCGTAGAGCTTCGACACGTTGAAGTCGGAGTCCGCGATGATCGGGTAGTTCGGACGGGCCCCCTGCGTCTGTTCGATGTCGTCGGCCCACTTCTCATGGTCTCCCGTCGCGTCGACGGAGAGCCCGATGATCTTGACGTTGCGCTTCTCGAACTCGGGCTCGAGCTTCGCCATGTAGCCCAGCTCCGTCGTGCAGACCGGCGTGAAGTCCTTCGGGTGCGAGAAGAGGATCGCCCACGAGTCGTCGATCCAGTCGTGGAACTTGATCCTGCCCTGGGTCGTGTCGGCTTCGAAGTCAGGAGCCGTGTCGTTGATCGTGAGTCCCATGTGCTTCCTTTCCCTGGCGTTCCCTGGAGTGCGGTCCCACTCGGCGCGTGGGGACCTTACCGCCGAGCAGGAAACCTGTCATCCGAACCCGCGTCCCGGGACGACGGCGGGGACCGGCTCCGCGACCTTCCGGGCGGCCGTCCGGCCGAGGTGCAGCGTCAACCGAAGCGGCGGGCCACGACCTCGGCGCGCGCCCCGTAGGCGCCGCCGAAGAGCACCGCGTGCACGAGCAACGGGTAGAGCTGGAACAGCTCGACGCGCTCCTGCCAGCCGTCGTCGAGCCGGTGCACCTCGTCGTACGCCGCACGCAGCCGGCGGGGGACAGCGCCGAACAGCGCCAGCATGGCGAGGTCCTCCTCCGGGTGGCCGCCGTGCACGGACGGGTCGATCAGCCAGGACCTCTCGTCGACGCCCGACAAGACGTTGCCCCACCACAGGTCGCCGTGCACGACGGCCGGGCCGCCCGGGGGCAGGAGCGCCGGGAGCCGTGCCGCCACGCGCGCCACGGAGGTCTCCAGGCCACACCGTGCGGCGAGCGACATGAGGCGGCTGCCGTAGAAAGAGGCGCCGTCGGGGTGCGGCCCCGGGTCCACGCGGCACGCCCCGACCCACGACGATCCACCGCCCCAGTGCTCGAAGGGCGCACGATGCAGCGTCGCGAGGTCCCGGCCGAGCGCCTCCTCGTGACGGTCCGTGCGCGGTCCTTGCTCGACCCAGGTGGTGACGATGAGCTCGCCGTCGGTCAGCACCACCCCCGGCACCGGGGGGCCGCCCGGGACGCCGGCGAGCCGCTCGAGCCCGTCGGCCTCGTCGCGGGCGCCGGGCCCGACCTTGGCCACGAACGCGCGGCCGTCGGCTTCGACCAGGGAGGCGCCTCCGATGAGCGGCCGGAGGACCCGTGCCGGCCCGGTCGTCGCGGCGAGACGTTCCAGCCTGGGCGGTGCCGCCGGGTCGTCTCCCACGGGACCATGATGGGGCGGTGCCCAGCTCCCGTGTCGCCGGCCTCGTCCTCACCCCCGGAGCCAGCGCCGGCCGGGACCACTCGGGGCTCTTGGCGATCGACCACGCCGTGGCGCAGACGGGCCGCACGGTCGTGCGGACGGAGTTCCCGGGCCAGGCGGCAGGGAAGCGCCGGACCGACTCACCGCCCGTCTGCATCGAGACCGTCCGCGCCGTCACCCGGGCCCTGGCCGACGAGCTCCACGTGCGCACGACGCGCATCGCCGTCGGGGGACGGTCCTTCGGCGGACGCATGTGTTCGCTCGCGGTGGCGGAGGGCCTCGCGGTGGCCGCCCTCGTCCTCGTGAGCTACCCGCTCCATCCGCCGGGGAAGCCCGACCGGTTGCGCACCGAACACTTTCCCAAGCTCGACGTTCCGTGCCTCTTCGTCTCGGGCCGGCGCGACGCGTTCGCGACGCCCACCGAGCTCGAGCACGAGACCGCCGTCATCCCGGGGCCGGTGTCGCTCGTCTTCGTGGAAGGCGACCACTCCCTGCGCAAGAGCGAGTCCGAGGTCGCCGAGGTCGTGGCCGGCTGGATCGACGGGCTGCACTAGGCGTCGCCGCACCTCGGGTTCCGGGCGCGATCACCGGGATCGGAAGCGAGTCGCCACAGCTTGTGTCCCAACCCGGCACGCGGTAGGCCATCATCAGGAGGAGTGATGGTCGACCCACAGACAGCCCTGCCATGGACCGCTGCGTCCAGTGCCGAGAGCGACGGCGACGACGATCGCGACCGGCTGGATGAGCAAGAGGACGAGTCCTTCCCCGCGTCCGATCCGCACTCGGACTGGGCCGGAGGCCCCTCGGAAGGCCCCGCCGAGTAGACGCAGCGCTCCGCACCGCGGTCAGTCCCCGGCGATGCGGGCCAGGAGTTCAGCGGTCGCCTCTGGCGCCGCCAGCATCATGTCGTGCCCGGCCTGAAGCTCATGCGTCTCCCAGCCGAGCGCGACCGCCATCTCGTAGAACGGCTCCAGGCTGGCCATGGGAGGGTCGGTGTGGCGCACGTAGACCTTACGCAGCCGGGCCAGTGGCTCAGGATCGAACTCGGCAGGCTCGGCCTGGCACCGGAAGGGGAAGTCGGTGAGGCGAGGCGCAACGTAGGCGCGGAGCGCGGGGTCGCGGATGCCCCACTGCTCCAAGAAGGCGTCGGACG
The DNA here is from genome assembly GCA_035503015.1 of Acidimicrobiales bacterium. Classification (GTDB taxonomy): domain Bacteria; phylum Actinomycetota; class Acidimicrobiia; order Acidimicrobiales; family RAAP-2; genus Bog-473. Next base: position 3,269 of record DATJTU010000244.1, read on the forward strand.
CGGGGATGTACCATCCGTCACCGTCTTCGGCGGCCAAGCGCCGATAGTGCTCGACGACGCTTGCGGGCTCGACGTCGAGCAGCGACTGTCCCGGCGCGGTGACGAACGCGCCGGCGAACACGACGCTGGCCAGACGGCCCTTCGTTCGTTCCGCCAGCGGGCCTGCGAGTACGCCTGCGTAGCTATGGAGCACAAGATGGACTTCCGAGAGGTCCTCGAACCAGAGCAGCTCCTCGATGTCGCGCACGTGGTCGGCGATCCCGATGCCGGCGCTCAGTGCGGCGCGGCGGTCGCCTTGCCCGGTAAGCGTTGGCCGATGGGCGTCGTGCCCCCGCGCGACGAGGCGCGCCTGCACGTGGCGCCAGCACCACCCTCCGTGCATGGCGCCGTGCACCAGCACGAACGTCGACACGCGCGCCTCCTCACGTAGGCCAACCAATGTGCCTTCAGGCGGTGCAGTCGCACAGCGCCTGTTCGGAACGCTACGTGACCCAGCCGGGTGGCGCGCCCCGCGCCACCCCGCTCCGGCCGCTCCGGCGGAGAAGGACGGCGGGTCCCGGAATCGAGCGCGCAACGCATGCACACCGCTCGAACAACGGCTTAATCCGAGCGGCGCACCTGCCGTCAATTGAACGATGGGAGCCGCGTCGTGATCGTTGCCGATGAGAGGCTCGACCCTCCACATGGCGGGGAAGGTGGGTCGCCGTGCGCGTCTTGATCGTCGACGACGACGCCACCACGCGGCTGGGGCTGAAGGCCGTCGTTACCAAACTGGGTCACACGTGCCTGGTCGCCGAGGACGGCACGACCGGGTGGGAGCTGTTGACCAACGGTGCGGTCGACGTGCTGTTCGCCAACTGGACGATGCCCGGCATGGACGGTCCCGAGCTCTGCCGCCGGGTCCGCGACGAGGCAGGGGAGCGCTCCATCTACGTTGTCCTCACGACGGGGCCGGATCATCCCGAGCACATCTCGGAAGGCATGCGAGCGGGGGCGGACGACTACCTCAACACGCCGGTTGACTCCCTCGCCGTGCAGTCCCGGCTCGTCGCGGCCGAACGGGTCACCGGCCTCCACCGCAGCCTCGCGTTGACCCGGGCGGAGCTCGAGCGGGCCAACCTCGAGCTGCGCGAACAGTCACGAACCGACGAGCTGACGAACCTGGGCAACCGGCGCCGGATGGAGGAAGACCTCGAACGGACACACGCTCGGGCGATGCGGGTGGGCCGGACCTACGGCATCGCGCTCTTCGACATCGATTACTTCAAGTCCTACAACGATCACTACGGCCACGTCGGCGGGGACGAAGCGTTGCGGCGCGTGGCATCGTCGATCGACATGGTGGTGCGTGCGGGCGAATGCGCGTACCGCTACGGCGGTGAGGAGTTCCTCCTCTTGATGCCGGACTGCCGGCCGACGGACTCGATCTTCATCACGGGCGAGCGCATTCGCCAAGCGGTGTTCGAGGTCGGCATCCCGCACGCATCACGCCCAGCCCGCCCGCCGACCGTCACGCTGAGCGGCGGCGTCGCCAGCTGGACGCCGGGCTCGCCGTTGTCGTTCCTCGAGGTGCTCGAAGAGGCCGACGAGGCGCTCTTCCAGGCGAAGTCGGACGGGCGCAACCGGGTCTATGCCGCGCCGTCGGTCGACGGGTGCAACCCCTTGGGCGTCGGCACCACGGTCGTCAGCGGCTAGTCACTGCTGGACCGTCTCACCGGATCCTTCGTCAGGCCGCGGTGAGCGCGGCGCGCAGCGCCCGGAAACCATTGGAGGTCTGGCCGACGAACTCCTCGTCGCGCGCAGCATCGCCGCACTGGAGCCAGGTGAGCGTCGCCTCGACGAGCCAGCCGAAGAGCACGTCGGCCCGCCAGCTGTCGAAGGGCTCGTCACCGGTGTCGAGAACGGCCAGTTGTCGCACCACCGCCACCGACACCGCTCGCAATTCGGCTGCGTAGGCGGCGAACTGGGGCTCGCGCGCCGCGTGCCGCCACAACAGGGTGAAGGCGGCGGGGTCGTCACGGGCCACCACGAGCAGCGTCCGCGGTCCGAGTCCGCTGTGGCTCGGCAGCGCGAGCTCGCTGCGCAACTCGTCGCCGAGGTGATCGAAGACCTGCTGGAGGATCTCGCGGTAGAGCTCTTCCTTCGACTCGAAGTGGCGGTAGACGATCAACTTGGTCACCCCGCACGCCGCCGCGACATCGTCCATTGACGTGTCGGCGAAGCCGGACGCGGCAAAGGCCCTGGCTGCAGCGCGGAGGATGGCGGCACGCCGCTCGGCACGCGGGAGGAGTTTGCTCTCGACCTGTATACGTGGAAGTATACACCGTGCAGTAAACACTCTGGGGGTGGCGCCGGGGACACCACCGGGTGACCGACGTGAGGGGAGGAGTGCCCATGACGACGGCGCAAGTGGAATACAGCGAGCGCGAGCTCTTGGCGGACGTGGCGGTCGCCGAACCGCTCGTGGCCGGCGGCGTGCGTTGCCACGGGGGCTTCGACGCCGACGGGCGCTACGTCTCGCCCCGCACACGGTTCCGCCGTCCCGCCATCGAGGCGTGGGGCGCGCAGAACTGCGCGCGCTTCTCCACCGAGCTGATCGACCCGCCGCTCGAGTGGTGGGAACGGTCGTACCCGAGCGTCGACCAAGCCCGCTTCCTGATCGGCGCCGGTGTGCCCGAGCCGCTGATGGCGACGCTCACGCGTATCGGCACGGTCGAGGGCTACGGCGCCAACATCCGGTTGCTGAAGCCGAAAGACATGCAGCGCCACTTCGTCGAGGACGTGCGCGGGACGGCGATCGACCATCTCGGGCGAGGCCTCTTCGAGGCGCACGGGCGCGACGAGGCGGGGTGGGAGGCGGAGGCCGGCCACCGCGACATGTGGTTCGCGGCGCGCGACATCGCGTTCGAGCGACCGCCCGACGAGTTGGACATCGAGGCGATGCTGGCCCGCATGGGCTTCGGACCCGGGCGGCCAGGCGCGGACTCGGCGCGTCTGCTGCCTGACGACATCGCACCAGACCTCGAGATGATGGTGACGTTGATGATCCGCGTCCTGTTCATCGAGATCTCGGCGTTCCACACCTTCGCCTGGGCCGAGGCTTGGATGTCCGACACCGACCTCGTCGCCGGCGACGGTGCCGCGGCGACGTTGGTCTCCTACATCCGGGCGGACGAGACGCCGCACGTGAGCTATCTGCGCACCGCCCTCTCCGAGATGCGCGACCGCACCTGGGTGGGTGAGCGGGGTGTACAGCACCCCGGCACCGAGATGATCGGGCGTCTCTGGGACCCGCTGTTGGCGCAGAGCCTCGGGCCGGCCCGCGAGGACGCCCGCCGCGCCACGCGCGGCGAGGTCGAGCACTTCTGCGCCACGCGGGCGAACGGGGACGACATCCTGGCCGAGTTCAACGCGCTGGGCGCAGCATGAAGTTCGGCATCTTCTACGAGCACCAGTTGCCGCGACCGTGGGAGGAGGGGGGCGAGTACCGCCTCATGCAGGACGCGCTCGAGCAGGTCGAACTGGCCGACCGCCTGGGCTTCGACGTGGTGTGGGAGGTCGAGCACCACTTCTTGGAGGAGTACAGCCACTCCTCGGCACCCGAGGTCTTCCTCGGCGCCTGCAGCCAGCGCACGAAGGACATCCGGTTGGGCCACGGCATCATCCAGACCGCGCCGGGCTACAACCACCCTGCCCGCACCGCCGAACGGGTCGCCACCTTGGACCTGATCTCTGGCGGCCGGGTCGAATTCGGCTCGGGCGAGTCCGGCTCCGAGGCCGAGCTGGGCGGCTTCCTGGTCGACCCGGCGACGAAACGAGACGCGTGGCTCGAAGGGCTGCAGGTCGCCTTGCGCTGCATGACGGAGACGCCGTTCAGCGGCGTCGACGGGCGCTTCGTCCAGATGCCGCCGCGCAACGTCGTGCCCAAACCCATGCAGAAGCCGCATCCACCGCTGTGGGTCGCCTGCTCGCGCCGTGACACGATCCTGCTCGCGGCAGAGAAGGGGATCGGGGCGCTGACCTTCGCCTTCATCGACCCCGAGGAGGCTCGCAAATGGGTCTCGGACTACGAGGACACGCTGGCGGAGCGTTGCGTCCCGGTCGGCCTGGCGGTGAACCCCAGCATCGCGTGCGTCACCCAGATGATGTGCCACCCCGACGAGGAGATCGCGCTGGGTCGCGGCCTCGAGGGTGGCAACTTCTTCGGCTATTCGCTCGGGCACTACTACGTGTTCGGGGAACACCGCCCGGGTTCGACCGACGTCTGGCGTGAGTACCAGGAACGCAGAGGCGAGGCCGGCTATTCGCCCGAGGTCGAGACCGCTCTGCGCCAAGAGCGGCTGGGGGCGAAGCTCGCGGCCGGCGACCGCACCGGTCTGCGCGGCGCCATGGGGACTCCGGCGCAAGTGCGCGAGTTCCTCGAGCGTTTCGAAGAGGCGGGGGTCGACCAGGTCATCTTCGTCCTCCAAGCCGGACGCAACCGCCACGAGCACATCTGCGAGTCGCTCGAGCTGTTCGGGCGGGAGGTCCTGCCCGCTTTCAAGGACCGTGACGAGCAGGCGCACAAAGCGAAGGCGGCGCGCCTGGCACCCGCGCTCGATGCAGCCATGGAGCGCCGCGCCCGCGAGCCTGCCCCACCCGCGCTCCCACCCGACTACTCGTTCCCCGCCATCCCGCGTCGCTGGGCGGACCAGGCGGGAAGCGAGGAGATGCGTGCGTGGCTCGACCACTTCGCCGAGGCCCGGGCGAAAGGAATTCGGGACGAGAGTCTCGGCATCCTGGGCCACTGAGCGCCCACGCACCCGCCGGGTACGGCGCCCGGCACCGCGCCGTCGGTAATCTCAGGCACCGTTCGCTGCGCCAGCCAGGCCGTAACCGCGGCGGCGGGGTGCGAGGAGGAGATCGTGACCGTTCAGAACCCGGCCGAGCTGCCGGGCCCTCGCGGGTGGCGCGTCCTCGTGACCGGCGCCACGGGGCGCGTCGGGTTCCCGGTCGCACGTGCCCTGGCGGAGCACAACGAGGTGTTCGGGCTTGCACGCTGCCAGCGCGACGGCGACCGCGCCCGGCTCGAGGGCGTCGGCGTGACGCCCATCGTCGGCGACGTCGCGCAGCTCGACCTGCGCCAGCTGCCTGCGGGGGTCACCCACGTGTTCCACGCGGCGGCTCGTCTCGGCCGCGAGGCGATGGACCAGGACTGGCAACTCGTCTTCGAGACGAACGCCCAGGCGTCGGGCCGTCTCGTCGCCGCCTGCGCCGGCGCCTCGTTCGTGTACTGCTCCACGGGCTCGGCGTACGCGTATCAAGGGCACCGGCCGCTGCGCGAGGAGGACCCGCCGGGCGTCCACCTCGGCGCGTACAGCCTTTCGAAGATCGCGGGTGAGGCCGTGGTGCGCTACGCCGCCGCGGCGTCGGCGAGCCCGCTCACGATCATCCGCATCTTCTCGACGTACGGTCCCGAGGGCGGCACGCCCGTCAACCGTTTGCGTCGCATCCTCCGAGGGGACGAGGTCGTCCTGCACCCCGACGCGCCGAACAACTACAACCCGATCTACGAGGACGACTACGTCGACCTCGCGGTCCGCGCCCTCGAAGTGGCATCCCCAACACCCGTGGTCGTCAACTTCGCGGGCAGCGAGACCGTCAGCGCAGAGGAGTACTGCGCCTTCCTCGGCGACCTGGTCGGCCGCCCGGCCCGGATCCGCTACGACGACGGTGCCCCCTGGCCGATCTGGCCCGACGTCACCCACATGCACGAGGTGCTGGGCCACACCCAGGTGCCCTGGCGCGAGGGGATGCGCAGGGTGGCGGAAACGATCGGCTGAGCCGGATCGCCGCTGGCGCCGACCCGCGCGGCGACCCGCTCCCGGCCTATACCCTGTGGGGGTATTTAGGTCCAGCAGATCGGAGAGGCCGTGCAGCCGGGATACATCGACAACAAGGACGCGATCCAAAAGCGCTTGCGGCGGGTAGAAGGCCAGGTCAGGGGACTGCAGCGCATGGTCGACCAGGACCGCTACTGCATCGACATCCTCGAACAGGTGTCTGCCGCCACGAAGGCGCTCCAAGCCGTCGCGCTAAAGCTGCTCGACGACCACCTGGCGCACTGTGTCTCCGACGCGGTGCGGGCCGGCGGGGACGAGGCTGCAGAGAAGCTCGACGAGGCGTCCGCCGCCATCGGTCGCCTGGTCCGCTCCTGAACAGCCATGTTCGCCACCGCCACGTTCTTGGTGGACATCGGGCGATCGCTGCGCGAGGGCTTCTTCATGTTCTGGGAGACCCTGTGGCCGCTGGTGCTCGGGTTCGGCCTCGCCGGCGCGGTCCAGGCCTTCGCCAGCCGCGATGCGATGCAGCGCCGGCTGGGGAACCACCGGACTGCCGCGGTCGCCCGCGCCTCGGGATACGGCGTGGTCTCCTCGTCGTGCTCCTACGCCGCGGCCGCCATGGCCAAGTCGCTGTTCGCCAAGGGCGCCGACTACATCGCCGCCATGGTTTTCATGTTCGCGTCCACCAACCTCGTGATCGAGCTCGGCATCGTGCTCGTCGTGCTGATGGGTTGGCAGTTCGCCGTCAGTGAATTCGTGGGCGGCGTCATCATGATCGTCCTGCTCGCCACGCTCGGCGCACTGTGGCTACGTGGGCGCGTCGTGGTCGAGGCACGGGAGCGGGTCGAAGGTGACGAGCAGCGCCGCGAGCCCGAGCACGTGCACGGTCCCTCGGGCGGCGCCGCGGTCGCGGTGCCCTGGCAGGCCCGGGCCCGTACGAAGGCCGGCTGGGCCGACAGCGCCACGTACACGATGTCCGACCTCACCATGGTGCGCCGTGAGCTGCTCATCGGCTACACGGTGGCGGGTTTCCTCGCGGTGCTCGTGCCGACGTCGGTCTGGCAGGCTGTCTTCGTGTCCGGGCACGGGTTCTGGACAACGGTCGAGAACGCGCTGGTCGGTCCGTTCATCGCCGTGATCAGCTTCGTCTGCTCGATCGGCAACGTGCCCCTGGCGGCTGCGCTGTGGACCGGAGGGATCTCCTTCGGCGGGGTGATCGCGTTCATCTTCGCCGACCTCATCGCGTTCCCTCTCCTGTTGATCTATCGCCGGTATTACGGGACCGCGCTGATGGTGCGCATGCTTGTGGTGTTCTGGGCGCTGATGTCCACGGCCGGATTGCTGACGGAGCTGCTCTTCCGAGCGGCCGGGCTGGTGCCCACCTATCGCCCTGCCACGATCGCGCCGGCGCACTTCTCGTGGAACTACACGACGTACCTCAACATCGTGTTCTTGGCCGTCTTCGCCGTCTTGTACTGGCTCTACCGCAACCGCGAGCGGCTCGGTGGGGGCGGCGCGGGCGCGCACGACCCCGCGTGCGGGATGGAGATGCAGGGCGCGAGCAGGACCGAACCGGCGCGTCAGGACGGTGCCTGAACTCGACGCGCCGGGTCAACCGTCGCGCAACGGACGTGCTTCGCCGTTTGAGCCACCACGACGGCGGGAATTCATGGTGCAGCAGTTGCCCGACCGGACAGCTGCCGTTGGGTCAATCAAACGAGGTGATCGAGATGCCTGGTGTTGGCATCAGCATCGTGGTGTTCGCAGTCGGAGCTGTCTTGGACTTCGCCGTCACGGCGAGCCCGTACCAGCACGGGTTCGACATCAACAGAGTCGGGGTCATCCTCATGATCGTCGGCGCCGTGGGGCTCGCGCTCTCGCTGGTCTTCTGGGTCGGGGGTCGGGGGTGGTACGGCGCACGGCGTCACGAGACCATGGTCGACGACGGTCGCGGGAACTACGTGCACCGGGAGGACGTCTATCGATAGCGGCTCTACCCGCCGGAACCTCGCTTGAGCAACCCGCCGGCGTGCTCGGGCCGCCGCCGCGAGGGGGAACCGACGAAGGCCGGGGCGGGTCGGCTCAGCCGATCTCGCCCTCACCTTTGACGTCGGCGCCGCGTCGGTCCATCTCGCGTTCGTGCTCCGCGACGCCGGGTTCGAGCGTGTTGGAGTCCGCGGCGGCCTCTTCTTCGGCAGTCGGCGGCCGGTCCGCCGTGTGGGCCGCGCCGGCCTCCTGCTCTTCCTCGGCACGGGTCGCGTCCTCGACCCGGTCCTCGCCGGCGTCGTCTGCAGCGCTCATGGTCCCTCCTTGTCGTGCTGTGCGTGTCGGACTCGCTTCGGGGGTCCATTGCCCGGCAGCGAGACGGCTAATCATCGCAGCCTGCGCCGGACGCCTGCGCGGGACGCCGGCGTGGGCGCCGGCCTGGGCGCCGGGGGAGGGACCCCACGCACACGACGGACGGTCGCTACAGTCCGGTGCGATGTCCGAGTACGACGCCATCGTCATCGGTGCCGGCCACAACGGGTTGACCGCCGCCGCCGTCATGGCCCGCGGCGGCCTGCGGGTGCTCTGCCTGGAGAAGAACCACTTCATCGGAGGGATGGCCTCGACGACGGAACTCATCCGGGGGTTTCGCTTCGAGCTCGCCGGGTCGATCCAGTTCCCCGTCCCGAACGAGATCTACGAGGACTTGGACCTGGCGTCCTGCCCCATCTACGAGCCGGAGGTCCAGTCGGCCAGCATCAGCGAGGGAGGCCAGCCGCCGATCTTCCTCTATTCGGATCCCGACCGGTTGCTCGAGCACCTGGGCGCGACGCTCGGCATCGAGGCCGTGCTCGGGATGGCCGAAGTGACCGCGTGGGCCGAGGCGCCGGCACGGGCGATCGGCCGCTTCGACGTGCGGCGCCCCCCTCGGTCGTTCGACGAGATGTACGCGTGTGCGACCAACGAGGCCGAGCGAGACGCGATCCGCATGGCGATGTTCGGGAGCGTGCTCGACGTGGTCGACCGCTACCTGCCGGACCGTTCGAAACACGCGCCGGTGCGGAGCATGCTCAGCTTCCTCGCCGTGAACTCCACGTTCCGCGGTCCGGCCACACCGGGCAGCGCGCTGTGCCTGGCCTTCGCGCTCGCCTCACCCGGCACCGCGACGATGTCCAAGGTGCGCGGCGGCCTCGGCACGATCGCCGATCACCTGTTGCACCTCTTCGAAAGGCACGGCGGGGAGCTGCGCCGTCACGCCAAGGTGTCGCGCATCGTGACCGAGGACGGCGCCGTCCAGGGGGTCGAGCTCGGCGCGGGCGAGGTCGTGACAGCCCCGGTCGTCGTGTCCAACTTGGACCCGACGGCGACCTTCCTGCACCTCCTCGACGCCGAGTCGCTCCCCGATGCTTTCGTCCGGCGGGTCGAGGCCATCGACCACCGCGCCCTCTACTTCCAGGCGCACTTCGCCCTGAACGGGTTGCCGGAGTACCGGGAGCCCTACGCCGCGATGAACGGCACGACGTTCGGGCGCAATGTCACGTTCTTCGGTACGGCCGAGCAGATGCAGCTCGACTTCGAGGGATGCGTACGCGGTGAAGTCCCGCGCTCGCCGAGCTTCAACTTGCAGATCCCCTCGATCGACGACCCCACGCTCGCGCCCGAGGGGATGCACGCCGCCAGCAGCTTCGCCTTCTACCTGCCGATCGGCACCGACCGGGAGTCACAGGGCCGGTTGCGCGACGAGATGGCGGCGCGCATCGTCGACAAGATCGCGGCCGCGGCCCCGAACTTCCCGGACCTCGTGGAGCGCCAGTTGAACTATCCCGCGTACACCTACGAGCTGATGTTCGGGTGCACCGGCGGCGATTTCACCCACGGCCTGCTCCAGCCCGAGTTCATGGGACCGTTCCGCCCCGGTGCGCTGGGGTGGCCGGACAATCCCGTGCCGGTCGAGGGGCTCTACCTCTGTGGCGCCGGATGCCACGGCGGCCCCGGTGTCACCTTCATCCCCGGCTACAACTGCGGCTATGCCGTGTTGGAGGGGACCAGCGCCCGGTTGTAACGCAGCTGCCGCTCCATGAACGCCAGGAAGAAGGCAATGGAGAAGGCCAGGCTGGTGAAGAGGCTCATGACGAAGAAGATCCACGCCCAGCGCAATCCACGGCGCGTGCCTTCGACGATGGTCCACAGCGGCATGAGGACCACGTTGACGATGATGTAGTCCTGGGCCGCCGAGTCAGCCGCCCAGTTGGTGAACAAGAGCTTGGTGTAGTTGAAGTAGTTGGCCCGGTGTCCGTAGAGGTGCGTGTAGCGCACGTTGAAGTACCAGCCCAACACGATGGAACAGACACCGACGACGTAATAGATGCCTTCGAGCAAGCTCATCGGTCCCGCCGCGCCGGTGAAGAGATGACGGTTCACGGCGAACGCGACGACCGTGCTGGCGATGCCGAGGACACCGAAGATCAAGAGTTGCGACGTCATCTGTGCCTCCTCGTTCCCGTGCGACCCGCGGGCCTGCGCCCAGAACCATAAGGTCCTGCGGAGCGCCGCACACGGACCGCTGTTCAGACGAGCTCGAGCACGCGTTCGGGCGGCCGCCCGATCACGGCCTTGTCCCCGCGGACGAAGATCGGCCGTTCGAGGAGGACGGGGTGCGAGCTCAGCGCGTCGAGCAGCCCGTCCCGGTCGGCGCTGTCGAGCTCCAATTCGGCGTAGAGCGTCTCGCCGGTACGCATCATGACCCTCGGATCCTCGGCGCCGAGCAGCCGCAGCAAGCGCTCGAGATCATCACGCGTGGGCGCGACGTCGAGGTAGTGCACGACGTCGGCCTGGACGCCGCGCTCGTCGAGCAAGGCCAGAGCGGAGCGGCACTTCGAGCAGGCTGGGTTGAAGTAGAGCTCAGGCACGGGCGAGACGAAAGGACGTCGGCGTTCAGATGGCGAGCGGCTGCGCCGACGCGACCTGGGTCCAGGTGAAGAGGAACGTCGTGGCCGGAGTCGCGGACACCGCCAACGTGACCGCCATCGACGTCCCGCCGCGGTCGCCCCGATGCGTGTCGCCGGTGGGATCGAGGGCGGCGCCCATGACCGCGTTGGCTCCTGTGCCGAAGTCGTCGAGCAGCCCTTTGCGGTGACCCCAGCAGCCGGCGGCGCCCCTGTGCCCGCAGTCGAGATTGCCGCTGTCGTAGCCGTCGTCGTACATCCAGCCGTACACGGCGTCGAGCCCGTTGGACGAACCCCCGGCCCATTCCGCGTCGTCGAGCGCGTACCCGCGCCCGGGATCAGGCGGGTCGTCGGCACGGTTCGCCCCCTGCTGGGCGTTGCGATCGAGCGATGCCGTCAGTCCGCCGAGCGGCGGTAGCCCACGGTCGACCCGCTCGAGGTTGACCGCCACGAAGAGCTGCTCGGGCACCGACATCTGCGCAAAGCCGCCCGGCAACACCATCGGACGCACCCCCTCGAGCGCGTGGGCGTGATTGATGGCGGCCAGGACGGCTTCGATGCAGGCGGCGGAGTCGTCGATGCCGCCGGTGCAGACGCCCGTGTAGTCGGGCACGGGTGCGATGTTGGCCGTCGGGTCGGGGATGCCCGTGTCCGACTCCGACGTGGCGATGCCGTGCAGGGGTCGCAGGACACCGGCGGCCATTGACTCGAGCGCCTGTTTCCACGTGTACGAGTAGGTCATGGCGCGGGCGTTGGCGACCGCGAGCGTTGCTGCCAGCGACGAGCCGCCGCGGTCTCCGGGAGAGGCGTCGCCGTCAGGGTCGTAGGCGGCCCCCATCACGAGCGACGGGCGGCTCGCGTTGGCGAAGCGTGCGAGCACGATGCCCCGATCGGCCCAGCACCCGGACGTCTTGGCACTCGTGCAGCCCGGGACGCCGTTGCCGGGCCCGTCGTCGTACATCCATTGGAAGTCCGCGTCGAGCCCGTTGTCGACATCACCGATCCATTCGGTGCTCACGGCGCGGAAGGCGCGTCCCGGGGGTCGCGGCAGCGCCGAGTGGTCGGCACCGTTCTGGGCCTGCACGTCGAGCGCCGCGTCGAGGCCGGCGAAGGGAGCCAGGCCACGGTCGACGCGCTCGCGGTCGATGGCCACGAACAGCTGCTCGGGCACGGAGAGCTGCGCGAAGTCCGAGGGCAGCACCATCGGCCGCACGCCCTCGTCGGCGCGAGCGGTGTCGATGGCGCCGAGGGTCAGGCGGAGGCACGTGCTCGAGGAATCCGCGCCCACGGGCGCGCAGAGATCGACGTAGTCGGGCGAGGGCGCCACCGAGCGGCTCGGGTCCGCCGCCACTGACGCGCCGGCGGCACGCCCCGGGGCGCCCGTGTCCAGGGCGAGGACCGTGCCCAGCGACACCGCGACACCGAGTGCGAGTGTGCCGGCCGCTCGGAGCCTCCGGAGCGCCGGCGTCCGCGTCGCGCGCGCCCGCCGCCGCTTCGTGCCCGCCATCAGGTCGCCAGAACCCCCCATCACGCACCCACGGTAGCGAGGGCCGTGGCGGCACCCTGGTCGGCCCGACCAGCACGGAGGCCTGTGCCGTGAGGGCGCCCGGTTCAGACCGAGAGCCGGCCCAGCCCGACGGCCGCGGCGGTGGAGCTCCCCACCCAAGCCGTCCCGTCGGCCGGGTAGAAGTTGCAGTCGTACCCGGCGTAGTAGAGACGTCCGTCGTGGAAGGGCGAGGCGGCGATGGAACGGATCGAGACGAAGGCCTGTCCGGTCGTGATCGGATCGCCTGGCTGGGCAACGGGCGTGAAGTCGGGCCCCGAGAGGCAGCGCACCGCATAGGAGGGGGCAGCGGGACCCCCGCTGTCGGTCCGCACCGCGAAACAGGCCGCGGCGTCGAACGTGGCTGACCCGAACGCGGTCGGCCCGCACCGCCGCGTCGCCGGGCATCCGCCGAGGTACGCGTGCTCGATGCCGAAGAACTGGCGGGTCACCCCGCCCACGTCGATCGACTCGAAGTTGTTGTAGGCCGCGATCACGTAGTCGATCGAGCCCTTCCCTCTGGCCGGGACGGGTGTGCCCGACGCGGCCAGCAACGACCGCAGCGCCGGCACGGGGTCGAACTCCAGTACCGGGGTGATGCCGGGCCACGGGTGCCCGGGCGACACCGCGGCGCCGCCGGCAAGGCGGCCACGAGGGAGATCGTCGAGCCGGTAGACGTCGCCGTTCCCTTCGGTCGACAAGAGCAGCGAAGGCGCCCCGTCGTGCGTGACGCACGTCACCCCCCGCAACCCGCTGTTGTGCGCCGCAACCGGCGGCTCCTCGTAGACGGGCACCCAACGGGAGAGCGCTGCCGCCGCTGCTCCGCTGTCGTTGCGGCGGTACAGCACCGTGTCGATGCTGACGTAGAGCGCGCCCGCGCAGGAGGCGAAGCCCGTCACCTTCTGGGTCTGGACGCCCGGCGACCCGGGGGCCGACGCCGCGAGCTCAGGAACGGTGGACCACTGCAGCGTCTGCCGCGTCTTCGACCAGGTGCCGCGCAAGATCCCGGTCGGCGCGACGCCGGCATAGACCGACCACACCCCGCCGCTCTCGTGCGCGCCGAAGGCGCGGACGTTCGCGGCCGTCGACGCCAGCGTGAACGAGTTGGACGGCGCGAACGACCGGGCCCCGTCGAGCAGCCACTGGATCACGGACCGCCCGTGCACGATGACCTGGGTGACGAGCAGCGAGTGCCCGGCTCCGAGACCCTGGTCGGCGGGAATCGGGAAGGAATCGAGTGCCTGGACCCGCAGGACCTGGGTGCGCTCGAACACACGCCAGGGGCCGCCGGCGGAGTTCTTCACCAGGATCTGCCCGTAGGCGCGAGGTCCCGGGTACATCCACTGGTCCGTCGCCGCGAACAAGCGCCCGCCCTGCGTGGCCAGTGCCATCACTTCGTTGTCGTGCGAGACGGGGCTGCTGCGACCGGGCGAAAGGGAGTCGCGCACGGCGGGGACAGCGTGCTGCGGCGCCACGACGGCATAGCCCGTCGCGCCGGCGGACGAGGCTTCCGTGAGCACTCCTGTCGTCATGAAGGTCGCGACCGTCGCCATGGTTACGCCCGTCACCAGGAAAGCGAGACGGCGCGACGGCGTCCGGCGGGCGGCGAGGCGCATGTGTCGAGTATCCCGTCCGGCCGCCTAGAATGTCAACCATGGTTGTCATTCACGCGGCCGGGCACGCTCCGTGACCGAGGTGCGCCCGGCGAACCTCGGCGCCGTGCTGCGACGGGCCTGGGTCGGCTACCGGCGTCGGCTCGACGACGAACTCGCGAAGGCGGGCTTCGGCGACCGGGGATTCCCGGACGGCCGCGTGCTCGCGATCTGCTCGAGGGAACCGGAGGTCACGATCTCCTCCGTCGGGCGCGAGCTCGGGATGACCCGCCAGGGTGCGAGCAAGCTCGTGGCGAGCCTGCGCGAACGCGGGTACGTCACACTGCAACCTTCAGGGAGCGACGGACGGGAGAAGCTGGTGTCGCTGACGCCGCGGGCACGCGAGTTCTTGCGGATCCAACACGACGCGGCCATGCGGATCGAGGACGAACTGGCGGCCGAGCTCGGCACCGAGACGATCGCTGCGCTGCGGGGTGCGCTGGAGCGCATCGGTGGGGAAGAGCAACCGCGGCTCCGGGACTACGTCAGCGATTCACTGCGCCGCGGTGGGAGCGCGGGCGGGGGAGCGTAGGGCGACCCCGAAGGTCAGCCAGCACCAAGGCTTGGGCCCGCGCACGTAACGCTGTTCGCATTCCGCGAGGTCGAACCCCGCGTCCGACACCAATGCCGCGGCATCCCGAGTGAGATGGCAGCCCGCGGCGAGGCGACGCTGCACGGGGTCGAGGCGGCGTTGCCAGCGCGCCACGCCGGGATCTGGCGAAAGCCCGTGCTCCAAGAAGTGGATGGCGCCGCCGGCACGGAGCACGCGCCGGAGCTCGGCCAGCACCTGGGAGGGATCGGGCACCGTGCACAAGACGAACGTGCAGAGCGCCGCGTCGCAGCTTTCGTCGGCGAGCGGGATCGCCTGCCCGTCGAGGCCCACGTGTTCGACGGTCACCGGTGACTGCTCGATCCTGCGCCGGGCGAGGCGGCGGGCGACGCCGGAGGGCTCCACGGCCAAGACGACGTCGACCTCGGCGGGGCAGTGGGAGAGATTGAGGCCGGACCCGAAGCCCACTTCGACCACCCTGCCCGACAGCCCTTCGGTGGCGCGCGTGCGCCAGTGGTCGAAGCCGGCGGAGCCACAGGTCAGATCGACCAGCCGCGGCACGACATGCTCGCCGTAGAGGCCCATCGGACGGGACGCTAGCGGCCGGCAGGCGGCGCCACACTGCCGTGGGGAAGAATCCCCCTATGGACACTTCTGGGAGCGCGCTCGTCACGGGCGCCAGCCGCGGCATCGGCAGAGCGGTCGCACTCGAGCTTGCGGCCCGCGGGTTCGACACCATCGCGACCATGCGGGACCCGGCGGCGGGGGAGGACATGACCGCGGAGACTGACGGGCAACTCCGCGTCCGGCGACTGGACGTGACGGACCCGTCGACGTTCGAGATACCGCCAGACCTGCGAGTCCTGGTGAACAACGCGGGCATCGACACCGACTATCTGCCCGTGGAACACGCCGTGCTCGACGACTGGCGACGGCTCTTCGAGACCAACGTGTTCGGTGTGGTCGCTTTGACCTCTGCCGCGATTCCGACGCTGCGAGCGAACGAGCCTGCCGTGATCTGCACGATCACGTCCTCGTCGATCATCGCCTCCGTGCCCTTCTATTCGGCGTACCGTGCCTCCAAGGCGGCGGTCTCAGCGTTCGACGACAGCCTCCGCGTCGAGGTGGCCCCGTTCGGCATCCGCGTGGTCGAAATTCTGCCGGGTCCTATCGACACGGACATGTTCCGCCTGAGCACCGGCGAGCAAGATGCCGGGCGCTTCGAGAACTACCGGACGCTGGCCGGTATCGCCGAGACGCTGCGTCGCGAGCACGCCGATCCGCGTGTCGTGGACGCGGCGGACGCGGCCCGCGCCGTCGTGGACGCCATCCTCGACTCCACGGGTCCCATGCGCTACGGATGCGACCCGATCTCGCTCGAGCTGCTGGACCTCTGGCGGCAGTGCGACGACGAGACCGTCTTCACGATGACCGGTCGATCACTGCTCGATCAGGCCGTTGCCGCTGACGCGGGAGGCGCGGGCCGAGGCTAAGCCTGGGCCGGCTCGGGCGCCTCAGCGAGCAACGACGCCTTCGCCTCGCGCTCTTCGCGTCGTTGCGCCTCGGTGATCGAGGGGAACTGAGGGTCGAGGTCCATCAACGCGTCGAGCAGGATGGCGCTCACGCAGAGCCGGCCGAACCACTTGTGGTCCGCCGGGACCACGTACCAGGGAGCCCACTCGGTGCTGGTGTGCGACAAGGCCTCTGAGTAGGCGTGTTGGTAGTCGTCCCAGTAACGGCGCTCCCGGACATCGCTCGCCGAGAACTTCCAGTTGTGGTCGGGGAGATCGAGCCGGCGGAGGAACCGCACGCGCTGCTCCTCGTTCGAGAGGTTGAGGCAGACCTTCAAGACCCGGATGGCGCTGTCGCTCGCGTACCGCTCCCAGTTGTTGATCTCGGTGAAACGGCGCGACCACAGGTTCTCGCCCTCGTCCTGGCGAGTCAGCCTCTGGCGCGTCAAGAGCTCGGGATGTACCCGGACGACCAAGACCTCTTCGTATTGCGATCGATTGAACACACCGATTTCGCCGTGAGCCGGGAGGCGCTGGGCGTAGCGCCAGAGGTAGTCGTGCCTGAGCTCCTCGGCAGACGGCTGCTTGAAGCTGGTGACCTGCACCCCCTGCGGGTTCACGCCGCTCATGACGTGCCGGATCGTGCTGTCCTTGCCCGCCGCATCCATGCCCTGCAGGCAGAGCAACACGCCGCGCGTGTCTTCCGCGGCGAGGCGGACTTGATAGGAGGAGAGAAGCTGGACGCTCTCCTTGAGGAGTTTGCGCGCGTCCTTCTTCTCGAAGCCCGCTGTGAACGCCGGGTCGAAGTCGCTCAGCCGGACTCTCTTCTGAGGCTCGACCCTGAGCACGCCGACAAGCTCACCCACCCACCGTGGCTTTGTCTGGCCCACCCGAATCCTCCGGTCGCGTTGGATCTCGACGACTTCCCCGTGGTCACGCTATGCGATGGGTCGCTCCCCTGGCGACTGCCGGAGCAGGGCCGCACGCTACGTTCGTGAGCGACACGCGCGACAGAAAGGCGGACGTGCAGCTCGACATCATCGTTGCCGTCTATCCGATCATCTTCCTAGGCGAGCTCCCCGACAAGACGATGTTCGCATCGCTGGTCCTCTCGACGCGTGGCCGCCCGTTCGTGGTCTGGTTGGGTGCGGCAGCGGCCTTCGCAGTGCACGTGGTGATCGCCGTGACAGTCGGTGTCGCCCTCTTCCATCTCCTGCCGCGGCGCGTCCTCGAGGCCTTCGTCGCTGCCATGTTCCTCGCCGGAGCCGTCCTCGCATTGCGCGAGGCCACCAAGCAACGCGAAGAGGAGCAATTGGTCGAGCGCGAGGTCGCCTCACACCGCCGCATCGCGGTCACGGCCTTTCTCGTCATCTTCTTGGCCGAGTGGGGGGACCTGACCCAGATCCTCACCGCGAACCTGGCCGCCCACTACCACGACGCCCTCTCGGTGGGCCTCGGTGCGCTGCTCGCCCTGTGGACCGTTGCAGGCTTGGCCGTGGTGAGCGGACAGAGCTTGCTCCGCCTGGTGAACATCGCCACCGTTCGCATCGTCACGGCGGTCGTCCTCACCGGGTTGACGGGTTGGGCGATCTGGGAGGCGGCGCATTGAGGACCGGCGCGGGATCGCCGGCTCAGCCGGGCTCGCTGTTCAAGAGCGCTGCCATCCCGTCCTCGACCGCCCGGGACGTCTCGCGCATCCGGATGAGCCTCGGGTCGGGATGTGGTCCGGCGGCGTCGACGGCGCGGTCCGCCACGCGCCGCAACTCCGACAGCGTACGAAAACGTGCCTGCAGCAGGCGCTCCCATCCCTGTTCGGCGAAGCGGTAGAACACCCGCCGCGATCCCTGTTGCGCCGTCCGCTCGATGACGCCAATCCTTTGGAGCCGGCGGAACGCGCTGCTGACGCTCCCGGCGGAGAGGCCGAGTTCGTCCTGGATCTGGCTCGCGGTCTGCTCGCGGGGTTGGCACACCGCCATATACGCGAGGACTCGCATCAGTGCCGGAGCCGTCGGGGGTGTGACCGACAGGGCCTCCATCTCGTCCATGAAGCGCTGCTGCCACCCATCAGAGTCGGGGCGCCCGCCCGCGCCAACCGGACTCGTCGTCACAGTGGGGCCCTCATCTCCCTCCCAGTATCGGGCCCCTCGGCACCCTTTCCCTAGGGCCCAAGGTCACAAATGGGCGGTGTAGTCAGGGGTCTCGACGGCTCACCGCGGTTGCCGGGAACCAGCCGCCCGGCGCCAGGGAACGTGCTCCTGCGCCTAGACGACCGTGGACGGGCCTCCGAAGCGGTAGCCGATGCCGCGGATCGTGGTGATCCAGCGCGGGTTCTCCGGATCCGCCTCGATCTTGAGACGCACCCTGCGGATGTGCTCGGTGACGGTCGAGCGACCCTGCCAGCGTCCGTTCGAGCCCCAGACCCGCTCGAGCAGGTCGTCGCGCGAGAAGACCTTTCCCGGTTCGGCGGCGAGGAAGGCCAAGAGGTCGAACTCCTTGCGCGTCATGGGGATCTCCGAGTCGGCGACGGTCACCGTCCGGGTTCCCTGGTCGATCAGCAGGTCGCCGTGCTCGAGCGTCGTCACGGGCGCCCCGCAGCCACGTCGCAGGACCGCACGGACCCTCGCTTCGAGCTCCCCGAAGGAGTACGGCTTGGCCAGGAAGTCGTCTGCGCCGAGGTTGAAGAGATTGACCCGGTCGCGCTCGGTCGCGCGGCCCGAGCACACGATGACGGGGACCGTGCTGTGGTTCCGGATCATGGACAGGGCTTCCGCCGTGCTGCCGTCCTGGTCGAGATCGACGATCACGAGATCCGCCTGCGCAGCGGACTCCAGCGTGGCGGCGAGGGTGGTGGCCTCGCCGACGTTGTAGCCGTACCGGCCCAGGTAGTGCTGGAGCGCGCGACGGCACGTGGGGTCGTCCTCGGCGACGAGGATCGTCGTGCCGACGATCCCGTCGGTGGCGGGCATCCCCAGCTGGAGGGGATTGAGCTCCACCTCGTGGATGCCTTCGGCGAAGTGCCGAGGACGAGTCGTCGTGTCAAGGGATACCGTCATGCGCCACCTACTTCGGTCTGTGTGCTCGTTTCGATTGTCAGCGGGGATGGAGATGCCGCCACCGGTGTGCACGCGGCGTCGGCTGGCGTGATGACGCCTGCGTCACTGCGGTCGTGTCCGCGCCCGCCCGTGCGCTGCGCCCCCGTGCCCGTAGGTGACCTGAACATCCTCTGACACATCCCCCTCGTCAGCCCCGCGCGTCCGTCTCGCGCGGCGTCGTGACCCCTGCCGGTCGATCCCCTCGTGGACGTGTGTCGTTCAGCGGTGATCAGCGCGACGCGTGGTCGTACCCAAGTGTCGGCCTCCGCTGGTCGCACCTCCATAGGCCTTTCGGACCAAAAGTTTTGCGACAGTGGTGACGCGGGGGTGCGGCGCGGCGCGAGGTGCCGGCCGGTCAGTCCGGCTCAGCGGGCGAGCGCCGGCCGGCTCAGGACTCGGGCAGCGAGAAGCGATAGCCGACACCGCGCACCGTGGTGATCCACTGCGGGGAGTCGGGATCAGGCTCGATCTTCAGTCGCACGCGACGGACGTGCTCGGTCACCGTGGAGCGGCCCTGCCACTCCTCGGTGGAACCCCAGACGCGCTCGAGGAGGTCTTCACGGGTGAACACCTGCCCGGGCGACGCGGCAAGGAAGGCGAGGAGGTCGAATTCCTTGCGGGTCATCGGGACGACCTTTTCGCGGACGGTCACCGTGCGGGTGTCCCGGTCGACGATGAGGTCGCCGTGATGGAGGCAGGTGGCGGCGGGTTCGCTGCCGCCACGGCGCAACACAGCCCGCACGCGGGCCTCGAGCTCGGCGAAGGAGAAGGGTTTGACGACGAAGTCGTCGGCGCCCAGGTTCAGCGTGCGGATCCGGTCCTCTTCGGAGTCGCGGCCCGAGCAGACGATGACGGGAACGGCGCTGTGCCGGCGGATCTTCGCCAGGACGTCGGTGCCGTCGAAACCCGGCAGGCCGAGGTCGAGAATGACCAGGCTCGCCGAGTGCTGGAACACCGAGCGCAGCGTGGACGGGCCATCGGTCGCCTCGGTGACCCGGTACCCGCTCCGCTCGAAGTACTGATGCAGCGCGCTCCGGCAGCTGTTGTCGTCTTCGGCGATGAGGATCGTCCGATCCCCGGCCGCGCCGCCGTCGGGCTGGTACTCGGGCACACTCGAGCCGTTCGGCGTGGGAGCGTGCGGCACGCGGTGCCTGGTCTGGGCGCGGGTCGCCATGTCAGTCGGCGGGTTCATCCGCCGCGGATCTCAGCGGTCGGTGCGGAGCACCAACTCCTCGCCCGCTCTCCAGCCAGTGTCGACATGGTCACTATGTCGGCTGTCCACCAGGGAACCTTGAGAGAAAGGCCCGCGCGCTGAGGGTCTGCGACCAGGGACGAGGTGACACGGCCCTTCCTGGCCTCTGCCGCGAACCGCTGTCTGGGTCGAAAGCCCTATGGCTGTCGATGCGCGTCGCGCCCCGCGAAGTCGGGCAACGACCGGCGACGCGAAACAATTCACGGCAGCCGGCTGGTCGCGTGTTGCGACGTGCGCGCCCTCGACGCGTCCCTGCATTGCGCGTTTGTTGCGCAACGGTTGCGTGATCTCTGCAACCTTTTCACAACGATCATGCAACTGACCTGCTAGTACACGATCAATTAAAGTGTTCGCTACTCCTGTAGATGCGAAATGCGCAGGGTCAGTGTGGATGACCTCACGAGAGGAGTGGCACCAGTCGGACGGTGCCGAATGAGGGAGGGGGAGACGTGGGATCGACGGACCGTCAGTTTTCCACGGCAGAGGAGTGCGCTCAGCGGAGTATCGAGAACCTCTGGTCGGAATTCAAGAAGACCGGCGAGCAGGAGCTCCGGAACCAGCTGATCATCTACTACTCGCCGTTCGTCAAGTACGTCGCCGGACGGGTCCTGTCCGGGCTGCCGCGGCACTTCGACGAGGAAGACCTCATCAGCTACGGCATCATCGGGCTGATCGACGCCATCGAGCGGTTCGAGCTCGACCGCAACTTGCGTTTCGAGACCTATGCCATTCCTCGGATCAAGGGCGCCATCATCGACGAGCTCCGCTCCATCGACTGGGTGCCCCGTTCGGTGCGGACCAAGGCCCGCGCCGTCGAACAAGCGTTCACCCACCTGGAGGCGACGCTCCGGCGCACGCCCAACGAGGCTGAGGTCGCTGCCGAGCTCGAGATGAGCGTCGGTGACTTCCACAAGGCGCTCAGAAAGATCTCGACGGTCGGTGTCATGGCGCTGGACGAGGTCCTCCGTGGCGGCGACCACTCCGAGCGCTCCACGCTGGGCGAGACCCTGCCCGACGCGTCGAGCGGGCCGGTCGACACGTTCGAGGCCAAAGAGTCGAAGGAGGCCCTCGTGGCTGCCGTCGACGGAATGCCAGAGCGTGAGCGGACCGTCTTGATGATGTACTACTACGACGGGTTGACGCTGACCGAGATCGGCAACGTCCTCGGTGTCACCGAGAGCAGGGTGTGCCAGATCCACACCAAGGCGCTGCGCCAGCTGCGTTCGAAGCTCGCGGACCGGCCCGAGCCGGCGCGCCGCCCGGCGGCGGCCGACGCGACACGGCGCGAGGACAGGGGCGAGTCGGCCGTCGGGCCGCGCCTCCAGCTGCTGGCCAGTTAGCCAGCCTCACCCCGACGTCCGCCGCGGGCGGCTTGGACTGCCTGCCGGTACCACCGGTCGGCGCGGCGCGGCACGCGCCGGTGAGGCGCCTCGCCTGCATCGCATCCGGCCCGGTACGGTACGCCGGCGAAAGGTGCACCTGACCACGGAAGGGGCGGGCCATGCCTTTGCAAAAGAGGGAGGGCGCCGACGAGGCAACGCTCGATTCGGTGTTCGCCGATCGGGACCTCACCGCCACGCTTCCGTCGAAGCGGTTTCCCAAGGCCCAGATGCGCGAGGTCGACGCATACCAGGCGATCGCCGACGAGTTGTTG
>DATJTU010000245.1:0-9441 GCA_035503015.1 Acidimicrobiales bacterium
CTGTTCACAGGCTCTCCTTCAAGGCGTTCAGAAAGCGGTCGTTCTCCTCGGCCGTCCCGATCGTGACACGGAGGCACCCCCGCAGGCCCTCCCAGCTCGCGCAGTTGCGGATCAAGACGGAATGGGCGAGCAAGGACTCCCACACCTCGTCGGCGTCGCGCTCGCGAGGCCGGAACAAGATGAAGTTCGCATCGGACGGCCACGAGTCCACCGGCAGGTCGGCCAGCGCGGCGGCAACACGGCCGCGCTCCTCGGTGATGCTCGCCACGCGTGCCTCCATCTCGGGCACGTGGCGCAGCGCGAGAAGGCCCGCGAGCTGCGTCTGCACCGAGAGGTGATAGGGCAAGACGACGGCCTCGCACGCCGCGACGACGGCGGGGTCGGCGACGAGGTACCCCAGCCGCGCGCCGGCCATGGCCCACGTCTTGGAGTACGTGCGGGTCACCACCAGGCCGGGGTGGGCGGGCCCGTGGAGCTCGAGCGCCGACCAGGGCGCGAACTGGCCGTACGCCTCGTCGACGATCACCAGTCCGGGCGCCGCGCCGCAGACGGTCGCAACCGTCGCCGGCGGCTCCGCGCGGCCGGTGGGGTTGTTGGGCGAGCACAAGAACGTGATGTCGGGCTGGTGGATGCCGAGCAACGAGACGGCGTCGTCACGATCGATCTGGAAGTCGTCGTCACGACCGCCTTCGACGATCGCGGTCCCGGTGATCCGCGCGATGTGCGAGTGCAGTGCGTACGTCGGCTCGAACAACAAGGCGCTGCGTCCCGGACCACCGAAGGCGAGCAGGAGGCACTGCAGCACCTCGTTCGACCCGTTGGCGCAGAAGACCTCCTCGGCGGCGACCCCGTGCAGCGCCGCGATCGCCTCGCGGAGCTCGGCGGCGGGACGGTCCGGGTAGCGGTGGAACGACACGTCTTCGAGCGCGGTGAGGAGTTCCTCGCGCCATGCCGCCGGCGGCGGCAGCGGCGACTCGTTCGTGTTCAGCCGCACCTCCGCCTCCACCTGGGGCGAGTGGTAGCCCTCCGACAGGGCGAGGTCGGGGCGTACGGGCGGGACCGCGCTCACCCGGACCCACCTCCGGCGCGCTCGTCCAACGCCTCGAGGCGCCACCGCACCGAGTCGGCGTGGGCAGGGAGACCTTCCGCGTCGGCCAGGGTGATCACGTGCGGGCCGAGGCCGCGCAACGCGTCCGGCGTGACACGCACAGCATGCACGTGCTTGCGGAAGTCGTCGGCGCGCAACGCGGATGCGAAGCGCGCCGTCCGGTTGGTCGGCAACACGTGGTTCGGCCCCGCGACGTAGTCCCCCATGCTGGCCGGCGACCACTCCCCCACGAAGACCGCGCCCGCGTTCTGCACCCGGTCGAGCAACGCGCGCGCCTCGGCCCCCGGCACCACGAGCTCGAGGTGCTCGGGCGCGACCGCATTGGCGACCGCCAGCGCCTCCTCGGGCCCGTCGACCAGGCACGCGATCCCCGCCGTCGCCAGCGTCGACTCCAGGTCGGCGCGCCGACTGGAGGCCGCCACGATCCGGTCGACCTCAGCCGAGGCGGCGGACAGGACCGCTGGATCCCATGTCACGAGCCACGCCAGCCCGTCGGGGCCGTGCTCGGCCTGCACGACGAGGTCGATGGCCACGAAGGTCGGTGGCGCGCCCGGCCCCGCCACCACGACGATCTCGGACGGTCCCGCGAACGCCGAGGCGACGCCCACGACACCGGAGACCTGTCGCTTGGCTTCGGCGACGTACGCGTTGCCGGGGCCGGCGATCACGTCGACGGCGGGAATGCTCTCGGTGCCGTACGCCATGGCGGCGATCGCCTGCGCGCCCCCGATGCGGTACACCTCGTCGACGCCGGCGACCGACGCCGCCGCCAACGTCGCGTCGTCGACGCGGCCGTCCGCTGCGGGCGGGACGCACAGCACGACGGTGCCGACGCCCGCCACCCGGGCCGGGGCGGCGCACATGAGGACGGTGGAGGGATATCGAGCTCGGCCGCCGGGGGCGTAAATGCCGGCGCGCTCCACCGGGCGCACGAGGTGGCTGACGGTGACCCCGCCGTCGACCCAGTCAGCGGGCGGCGCGCCCTCGTGCTCGTGGTACGTCAGGATCCGCCCGAACGCCACCTCCAGCGCCGTGACGAGGTCCGGGTCGACCCGGGACCGGGCCTCGCCGACCTCGGTGTCGCTGACGCGGAGCCCGGCCGACACGTCCACCCCGTCGAACTCGGCGCTGAAGCGCCGGAGCGCCCCGTCGCGCTCCTCCCTGACCTCGAGGAGGATGCGGGCAACGGCGTCGTGGACGTCCGCACCGGGGGCGTCGGGGCGCGGCAGGACCGCACCGAAGGGCGGACGTGCGCCGCGCAGGTCCAGGACACGCAGGGACATGAGGTCACAAGGCTACCGGGGCCTCTCGGCGCTCTCCGGCGTGCCGCGGGCCGGAACCCGAGGGGATCCGGGTGTGCACCGGGGCCCGGCGCGGTCGTTCCGTCGGGGCGTCCGTCCGCCGTCCGCCACGTCGGCTCGGCCGCCGCGGGCGCCATCGGCCATCATCGTGGGATGTCGACTGCCGCGGAGATCTCGTCCCTCACCTCGAGCCTGGCCGAGCTGCAGGAGCGGGTGACCGCCATGGCCGAGGGCGCGCTCGCGGGCGGGGACGAGGAGGCCGCTCACGAGCTGATCGCCGTCGAACGGTCACTCGGCGGCGCGCTGCGACGGCTGCGCCGGTTCTCGCAAGGGACCCCCGGGCGATAGCGCGCCTGCGGCCGATCCGACGGAGGACTCAGACCGCGTAGAGGACGAGGTCGTGCCCGAGCAACGAGGCGGCCGTGCGGAGCACCGTCTGGCGCTGCGCCACGACGGCGCAGTTGCGCCGGTCCGCGAGCTCGATGACCGCGACAACGCTCATGTCCGACGTGTCGCAGCGCGCGGCCAGCTCGCCCGACCGCCGTGCCGCGTCGCCGCTGAACGGTTCGACCTCGGTGCCGGCGAGCAACTCGCTGATCCGGTCGCTGCGTGCCTCGGTGCGGTAGCCCTCCGCCACCGTGACGGCGGGGATGACGGGGACGATCCCGTTCGAGAGGGCGGCGCGGTGCAGCGCCCACATCATCCGGTCGCCGCGGGCCGCGGCATGGAGCGCGCCGAGCCCGTAGACGAGCCCCTCGCGCCGGCTGGCGCTCATCGGCGGCGGACGCGCGAGGCCACACCCGAGACGCCGGAGCGCAGCCGGGCGAGCAGCGCCTCTCCGGCCGCCAATTCCTCCGCGCTCAGCGAGCCGGTCTCGCCCTCCCAGGCGGCCACGCCTCGCAGTCCCTGGCGCACTTGCAGCTGCTTCTCAGCCGCGGACGACAGCCAGGCGCTGAAGGAGACCCCGTCTTGCTTCGCGGCCTCTTCGACCGCCGCTGCCACCTCGTCGTCGAGTGAGACGGAGCGTTTGGTGACCATGACGAGAGGGTAGCACCCCAAGTAGTACCACCGGGACGCACCCCTTCCCACCAGGGATGGAAACACCAATGCCGGCCCGAAGGCCGGCATTGGGCGAGTCGGCCAGGAGGCGGATCCCAGCTTCGACTCTTTTGGAACCAGGTGGCGGGAACCGGTTCCGGCGCTAACTGTAGCCCCTGGTTATCCGGATTTCACCACGAGAAACTGGAATTGCCTAAAAAGGAGCCGAAAGCCTGCTAGCGCGCCGTTAACCGTACCGAGGGACAGAAATCGGCCAAGGGGCATGCAAAACAACGCGGTTTTCGAGCAACACATGTCGCGCGTCCGTGCAGGATCACTCTGAGGCTGAACGAACCCCGTTCCGGCGCCGGGACGAGGGCGTTCAACGCCAGCTCGACCTTGACCGCGTCGCGCCGTTCCGTCGGCGACAGGCCCTCGAGGAGCCCGAGACGATCGGTCACGCGCAAGACGTGCGTGTCGACGGGAAGGCCCGGCAATTCGAAGGCCACGCTGCGCAGCACGTTGCCGGTCTTGCGGCCGACGCCGGGGAGGGTCACGAGGTCACCGAGGTCGCTCGGCACGGTCCCGTCGAAGCGGTCCCTGACCGCCGCTGCCATGCCGATCACGCTCTTGGCCTTGGACCGGAAGAACCCCGTCGAGCGGATGATCTCCTCGACGTCCTCGGGATTGGCGGCTGCCAAGGCCGCCGCGTCGGGATACTTGGCGAACAGGACCGGCGTCACCATGTTCACCCGCACGTCGGTCGTCTGGGCCGACAGGATCGTGGCAGTCAGGAGCTCGAAGGGCGTCGTGAAGTCGAGGGCGCACAGCTCCTTGGCCGTCCCCGGGTAGCACTCGGCCAGCCGTTCGACGGTGAGGCGTGCCCGACCCTTGGGTGACCGGGGCTTCGCCATTTGTTCAAGGTACCGGGTTACCTTGGCCCGAGTGGAAGCCCTCGACGTCACCGAGCTGGACCTCGGCGCGCTCGGCGCGCCGGATCGGGCTGCGCTCAGCGCCCTCGTGTCGCGGTCGGGGGCCGCGCGAGGCCATCCACCCCTGCCCGAGCCCCAGCTCCGGGCGGTCGCGAAGGAGGGTCCCGGGACTGCGCCGGCGGCGTCCGGGCGAGCGCTGTTGGGCCGGCGGCACGGGAGTCTCGCGGGGAGCGCGTTCCTCACCCATGCCACCGACGGCACCACCGTGCTCCATGTCGTCGTGGACCCCGCAGCCAAGGACGACGGCGTGGCCGCAGAGCTCATCGAGCGCGCCGTCGCGGCGGCACCGGCGGGCTCCCCCATCCACCTCTGGGCCATGCAGGCGGGCCCTGCCGACGACGCCCGCGCGCGTGCGCTGGGGTTCGTGCCCGAGCGCGACCTGTTGCAGATGCGCGTGGCGCTGCCGCTCCCCGACGACGTCGTGCAGGCCACCCGGCCCCTGGCGACGAGGTCGTTCGTCGTCGGCCAGGACGAAGAGGCATGGGTCGAGACCAATAATCGCGCCTTCGGGGGGCACCCCGAGCAGGGCTCGTGGAGCGTCGAGCAGTTGCGCGACCGGATGAAGGCGGACTGGGTGGATCTCGACGGCTTCTTGTTGGCCGACGCGCCGGACGGTGCCGGTCTCATCGGTTCGTGCTGGACGAAGATCCACTGGGGACGCGCGCCGCTCCTCGGCGAGATCTACGTGATCGCCGTGGACCCGCGCTTCCACGGTCAGGGCTGGGGGCGCTCCCTCACCGTCGCGGGGCTCGTGTGGCTGGCCGGGCGTGGCATCACGACCGGCATGCTCTACACCGACGCATCGAACGAAGCCGCCGTCTCGCTCTACCGCTCCCTCGGCTTCAGCGTCGACCACATTGACCGCTCGTACCGGCACGACCCGGGGCACCGGTCGGACGCAGCGGCCCCTAACTGACGCCCGCCCCGGCGCCAATCGCTTTGCCGACACCGAACGTCACCGCCGCCGCGACCGCGGTGACCGCCAGCTGGCGCAGTGCCGAGGCGAGCGCTGGGCGCTCGGTGTAGCGCGACAGCACCACGCCCACCACGAGCGCAGCCAGTCCGCCGAGCACCACCGAGAGGATGATCGCGGCCGTGCCCGACGTGAACAACCACGGCGCGAGCGGGATGAACGCGCCGATGGCGAAGGTGACGAACGAGGCGGCCGCCGCCTGCCAGGGCGAGCCGAGGTTCTGGACCGAGATGCCGAGCTCCTCGCGGGCATGCGTCTCGAGCGCGAGATCGGGGTCCTGCATGACCTCGTTGACCATGTCGGTGGCGACGGTGGGATCGATGCCGCGGCGCACGTACATCCCGCGCAGCTCAGCCGCTTCGCCCTCGGGGCTCCGTCGCAGCGAACGCCGCTCGACCTCGAGCTCGCGCTCCATCAGCTCACGCTGGGCCGTCATCGAGAGATACTCGCCCGCGGCCATGGAGAAGGAGCCGGCCACGAGTCCCGCGATGCCCGCCAGGCGCACGATGGCGCCTCCCGGGTTCGCCCCTGCCATGCCCAGGACCAGGGACACGTTCGTCACGAGGCCGTCGCTGACGCCGAACACCGCCGCCCGGGCTCCGCCGCCGCGCACGTCACGGTGGTGGTGCACCTGGGGGATGTCGTGGTCGTGCGCGGAGCTCACCGCGGTCAGCGTAGTGACGTACCCCCACGCGGGTAGCGTCCTTCAGCGGAATCAAACCCTGACCAGCGAGGAGCACCCCATGCCCACCATTGTCGACGGCGTCGACGCCTTCCACGAGCTTGTCGGCAAGGATCTCGGCCACTCCGAGTGGCAGACGATCACCCAGGAGCGCGTCAACCTGTTCGCCGACGCCACCGACGACCACCAATGGATCCACGTGGACCCCGAGCGCGCCAAGAGCGGCCCCTTCGGCGTCGCGATCGCGCACGGGTATCTCACGCTCTCGCTGGCGCCGGTCTTGCTCAACAAGGTCATCCGGGTCGACAACATGAAGTTCGGCGTGAATTACGGCTGCAACAAGGTGCGGTTCCCGTCCCCGGTGCCGGTGGGCTCGGACCTGCGCATGGGTGTGACGGTGGCGCAGGTCGAGGACACCGAAGGCGGGGTCCAGGTCACCTACGACCTCGTCATGGAAGTCAAGGACGCCCCGAAGCCGGCGTGCGTGGCGCAGGTCGTCTACCGCTACTACCGCTGACGCCAACGGACACGATGACGCGGCGCGGGGAGGACGGGCCACTGACGCGTACCGCGGCGGGTTCGTCGACGACACGAGAGAGCCCGTTGCCGACGGGCGAGGAGAAGACGGCACGCGTGCGGGCGATGTTCGACACCATCGCGCCCCGCTACGACCTCATGAACCGCCTGATGACCTTCGGGCTGGACCAGTCGTGGCGCAAGGGCACCGTCACCGCCCTCGCGCTCCCCGCCGGCTCGCTCGTGCTCGATCTCGCGTGCGGGACCGGCGACCTCACGCGCCTCGCGCAGCGCGAGGGGCACCGGGTGGTCGGCACCGACCTCAGCGCCGGGATGCTGGCCGCCAACGGCACGCCCGCCCCCCTCGTCGAGGCGGACGGGAGCCAGCTCCCCTTCGCGGACGGCACGTTCGACGGGATGGTCTGCGGCTACGCGCTGCGCAACTTCACGGACCTCGCCGCCACGATGGCCGAGTGCGCGCGGGTCCTTCGCCCCGGCGGACGACTCGCCGTCCTCGAGGTCGACGCGCCCACGTCGCGGCTCTGGCGCGCCGGCTTCGACCTGTGGTTCACCAAGGCGGTCCCGATGCTCGGCAGCGTCATCTCCGACACCGAGGCCTACCGTTACCTCCCCCGCTCGGTCGCGTACCTGCCGGCGGCCCCGACGCTGCGCGCCATGCTGCGGCACGCGGGGTTCTCGGCCGTGGGCATCCGGCCGCTCGCCGGGGGCCTGAGCCAGCTCATCGTCGCCACCCGCGCCGGGGAGCCCGTGCCGTGACAGCGGTGGGGGCCGCCGATCGCGGGGGCGCCGGACCCGGGCCGCCGGCCGGCCTGCACGCCCGCTGCGCGCCGCTCGAATTCGGCCCCGACGCGCTGCAATTCGACGCCAGCCCGACGGTGCTCTTCGACCGTCCGGGTCTGACCCTGGTCGGCTGGGGCACGGCCCACCTCGTGACGGCGCACGATGCCGCCGCCGCGCTCGCGTCCATCCCGTGCGAGGACGCCGTGGGCTGCCTCGGTTCGGGTGTCGTCGCGCTGGGAGCCCTGCCCTTCACCGACGCCATGACCGGGCTCCTCGTCATCCCTCGCTTCACGATGGGCATCGCGCGCGACGCCGACGGCATGACGCGGCGCTGGGCGACCGCGGTCGGCCCGGCGGACGCGCCGCTCCCGACCACGGACGAACTCTTCGACGCGGTGATCTGGCAGTACGGGACGACGCCGGAGGGAGACAAGGATCCCGCGGTCGCGGGACTGGCCACCGCCATGACGTCCGCCCAGTACGCCACGATGGTGGCCGAGGCCGTGGCGGCCATGGAGGCTCCGTCGGCCACGCTGCGCAAGGTCGTCCTGTCACGGCCGATCACGCTCGAGCTCGACGGGCCGCTGCACCTCGCGGAGGTCCTGCGTCGCCTCCGCGCCGGCGAACCGAACTGCGCCATTTTCTCCATGCCTGTCGAAGACGGGACGTTCTTCGGGGCGAGCCCCGAGCTGCTGGTGGCGCGTCACGGCCCGCGGGTCGCCGCCCACCCGCTGGCGGGCACGGTGGCGCGCGGCAACACGGCCCGGCGCGACGCCGACGCGCAACGTGACCTCGCCCGCTCGGCGAAGAACCGCGAGGAGCACCGGTACGTGGTGGAGGAGATCGCCGCCACGCTCGCCCCGTGGTGCGCCGAGCTCGCCGTCCCCGACGAGCCCTCGCTCGTCGCCTTCCGCTCCGTGGCACACCTCGGCACGCGCATCGAGGGGCAGCTGCGCGACGCGGCGACCGGGATCCTCGACCTGCTCGCAGACCTGCACCCCACCCCTGCCGTGGGTGGCACGCCGCGAGCCGAGGCGCTCGCCTACGTCGACGCCCACGAAGCGGGCGACCGCGGGTACTGGGCAGGCCCGGTTGGGTGGGTCGGCGCTGCGGGCGACGGCGAGTGGATGATCGGGATCCGCAGCGCGTCACTGGCCGGCGAGACACGACTGGTGAGCTTGCGCGCCGGATCCGGCATCGTGGCCGGGTCCGAGCCCGGTGCCGAGGCGGCCGAGACCGATGTGAAGCTAGCCACGGTGATCGAGGCCGTGGTGCCCGGCGGCTCAGTGCAGCTGCGGTGAGCGCACGGGCGCCGGCGGCTCACTCGGAGCCGCGGCTTCGGAGTGGCTCGAGGCCAAGGGGATCTTGACCAGCAGCGTCGCGCCCGAGCCCCGGACCGAGATGACTTCCGCCGTCCCACCGAGTGCCTCGGCGATCGCGCGGACGATGGCGAGCCCGAGGCCGGTGCCCGACGCGGAGCGCGACGGGTCGCCTTGATAGAAGCGGTCGAAGACGCGCGTGGCGACCTCAGGCGAGATCCCGGGCCCGTTGTCGGACACCTTGATGTAGCCCATGCGCTGGGCGACGCCCGTCGAGACGTTGACCGCGGTCCCGGGCGGCGTGTGGGCGAGCGCGTTGCGAACCAGGTTGTGCGCCACCTGCGCCAAGCGCTCGCTGTCGCCGAGCACGACGACGGGCGGCCCGGATTCGAGCGACAAGTGGTGGTCGTGCTCGACCGCATTCGAATCGCCGACGGCGTCCGCACAGATCCGTTGGAGATCGACGGGTTCGGAGCGGAGGGGGCGGCCCCGGTCCAGCTCGGCGAGGAGCAAGAGGTCCTCGACCAGGCCGCCCATGCGCGTCGCTTCCTGCTCGATGCGCTTCAAGGCCTTCTGCCGGCTGGCGTCGTCGGAGAAGCCACCTCGCCCCAGCAGCTCCGCGTAGCCGCGGATCGACGTGAGGGGCGTGCGCAGCTCGTGCGACGCGTCGGCGACGAACTGGCGCAGGCGGTCCTCTGACGCCGACTTCTC
>DATJTU010000246.1:0-7577 GCA_035503015.1 Acidimicrobiales bacterium
TAGGTGGCTGGGCGCCGCGGTGGCCGGCCGCCGGGGCGACTGGGTGGCGTACGGCGCGGTGGTGGCGGCAGCACTCCTCATGGTCTGCTCCGGGCTGATCCACATCCACCTGTGGGACATCGCCTACCGGCACGTGGCGACGCTCGGGCCGCTGTTCTTCGTGCAGGCGGTCGCCGCGCTCGTGCTCGCGGTCGTGCTGGTGGCGACGCGCCTCGTCGTGGTGGCGCTTGCGTGCATCGTGCTGATGCTCGGCACGGTGGGCGGGTTCGTCCTCGCCGACACCGTCGGCATCTTCGGGTTCAAGCTGCCCGTCGTGACGGGCTGGGCCTACGAGGCGATCGTCGCCGAGGTGCTCAGCGCGCTCGTGCTCGCCGTGCTCGTGGTGCGCTCGTGGCGCACGCTGCGCGCGCAGGAGCGGGCGCGGGCGGCGGCGAGCCGCAGCGGCATGGCGCGGGGCATGGCGGGCGGGGTCTGAGCGCGCGGAGGACGGCGGCGGGTCAGACGCCCGCGATGCCGACCATCGGCGCGTTGAGAGGCCGGCCGCCCATCGAGCCGAGGAACGGCGCGTCGCCGAAGGTGAAGATGCCGCCGTCGGCACCCTGCAGCCAGTAGCCGTCGCCGTCGAACGTGGCCGACATGCCGACGACGGGCGCGTTGAGTGCCGTCCCGATCTCGGACCCGTAGTTGGCCGCGTTGCCGAAGGTGGCGACGTTGCCGTTCGCGCTCGCCAGCCAGTACCCGTTCGAACTGCGCGTCCCCGCCATGCCTGTGATGCGGTAGCCGCCGGGTGCGAACGCGGGCTGACCCTCCCAGTGCGCGTCGCCGAAGCTGTAGACCTGCCCGTTCGAGTCCACCATCCAGTAGCCGCCGCCGAGGTAGGCCGGCGCGGCCGCGGTGACGGGGTAGGCCAGGTTGTCGCTGCCCGCCGACCCGTAGAAGGTCGCGTCACCGAAGGCGAAGATGCCGCCGTCGCTGGCGACCAGCCAGTAGCCGCGACCGTCGAGCGTCGGGATGATGCCGATCACCGGTTTGTTGAGGACGAGGGAACCGGTGGATCCGTAGAACCCGGCGTCGCCGAACGCGAACACGCCACCGTCGCTCGCGACGAGCCAGTAACCCTGGCGGTCGGGTGTGACGGCCATGCCGACGACGGGCTTGTTGAGCCGCATCGAGCCGGTGGAGCCGAAGAAGCCGGCTGAGCCGAACGTGAAGACCCCACCGTCTGACGCCACCTGCCAATAGCCCGGTGGTGGTGCGGGCGTCTGCGGACACGACGGGCTCGACGCGGCGGCCTCGTTCGGGTTGTTCGGCGTCAGGCTCGGTGGTCCGTTGGTGCCGGCGAACGAGACGTCGGCCAGGTACATCGGCCGCGCGCCGCACGACAGATAGCCGATCGTGGTGCCCTGCCAGCCGGAGAAGGCCAGGACGGGCTGCCCGCCCGGCAGGGTGTAGAAGTCGGGACCGCCGGGGCCGGACACGCCCGGTTGGGTGCCGAGGATCGGGCCGCCGCTCGACTCGTCGATGCACGGTCCCTGGGGGCCGGCGCAGGCCGCCCACCCGATGCCGTACGCCGCCGTGTCGACCTGGCTCGCCGAATAGAAGAGGTAGTACCCGTTGGCGGCGCTCTCGTACATGTCGGGCCCCTCGATGATGCCGCTCTGCCACGACGACTGGTTGGCCGCCATCAGCTCGGTGGGGGACGCGCTCGCCGGGGCGTAGTTCGCGTTCAGCGGTATCGACCAGAGATAGCTGAGACCGCCGATGTGATTGCCGTCACTCTTGAACAGCAGCCAGTGGTTGCCCGAGTTGTCGGTGAAGACGTCCGGGTCGATGCTCCCGCCGAAGTTGCCGTTGTCGACGATGGGGTAGTCGTCCGCCCCGTTCTGGCACACGACGGGCGCGCCCTGGTTGTCGACGTAGGGGCCCGTGGGCAGTGCGGAGGTCGCGAGGCCGATGCACTGCTCGCCGCTCGCCCGGTCGGTCGCGGTGTAGTACATCACGAAGTCGTTGCTGGAGGCGTTGTAGACGACGCTCGGCGCCCACGTGTCACCTGCCTGGGCCCAGCCCGGCAGGTTCGGGAGCGCATCGCCCCCGAGCTCCGTCCAGTTGACACCGTCGAGCGAGGTCGAGATCTGGATGTTGACGGTCTGGCTCGTCGGCGCGAAGTTCTGCGTCGCGAAGCCGTAGTAGACGCCGGCGTAATCGAGGATGCTCGGATCCGGGAAGTCGCCGCTGTGGACCGGTGCCCAGTTCGACGCACCCGCCGGTGGTGCGCTCGCGATGCCCACGCTCTCGAGCGCGATGATGCCGGTCAGCGCAATGAGCGTGGCGAGCAGCGCGTGGACGGCGCGCACTGCGTGCCCGGCTGTGTTCGAACGCCATGAGGATCGGCGCCGCCTTCGCCTCACGTGTGCTGGGGGGAGCACGGTCCTCCTGGTCGGGTTCGGATCGCCAATACCGTCGATCCCGCAACGGCCATCGTACAGAGACGACCAACGTCGAGGAATGCGCGAGAGGTTAACGAACGGTGATCTTTCAAAATCGTCGGGTTGGTCGTGTTCGCCGTGCTGGGGGAGGCCCCGTTGTCGTTCCATTGCTGCCGGACGGGCCACGACCGGTAGATTCCATGCGGATAACTCGGAGCAACGCATATTTCCTTCGCCATCGGGGGAAGGAAGCGCGACGAATGCGATCCGGACCCATCCACCACGACGCGAAGGGACGAGGGCACGGAGATGGCGGAGCGGCAGAAGCCTGTGGTCGACGCGGGTTTCAAAGTTATGAACCTCACGCACAAGGCTGCGCTCGCGTTGACAGGTGGCCGGTGGCCGAAGCTCCTCTTCGGGATGCCGGGCGTCGAACTGCACACGATCGGGCGCAAGACGGGCGAGCGCCGCTCGACGATGCTGACGAGGCCCATCCACGACGACAACCGGGTCGTGCTGGTGGCGTCGAAGGGCGGCGACGACCGCCATCCGCAGTGGTATCGCAACCTGTGCGCCAACCCCGATGTCGAGATCACCATCGACGGGGTGACCCGGCCCATGCGGGGCCGCACGGCGTCTCCCGAGGAGAAGGCTGCCCTGTGGCCCGACATCGTGGCGGCCTACAAGGGCTACGACAGCTACCAGCAGAAGGCCCAGCGGGACATCCCCGTCGTGATCCTCGAGCGGCGGGCGGGCTGACACGCCGCTCGGACGCCGCTTCGTCGCCACGGCGTCCGCTCGGATATCCCGCATGACCCGGCGGTACGATGCGGCCAATGTCGATGGAGCCAGCCGCCGGCTCACCCGCACCGCTCGATCAGACGGACACCCCTCCGGCTGACCTCGCCGCAGACAGAGACGCCGGTTCCGCAAGCCCCGCGTTCGACCTGAGCATGGCCGTGGCGCAACTGGCCTCGAACAGCACCGACCTGCGGATCATGCTCAAGCTGCTGGTGTCCCAGCTGGCCAGTGTCCTCGGCGACCGGATCACCGTCGAGCGAGCCGGACGGTTCCGCAAGTCGGACGACGTCAAGTCGGTGCACATCGTCCTCGGCAACGACACCCTCGATGCAGTCGTCGACGGTGCAACCGTCCGCTGCAGCATCGGCCACTCGTCGGGCGGCATCCGCATCCGGAGCGAGCAGTGCGACATGGCGCAGTGGCTGACCCGCTTGCTCAGCACCCTCCAGGCCGAAGCAGCCACCAGCGAGCAGACCCGCCAGGCGCTGGAGCGGATCGTGATCGGAGAGCAGACGTGACCGATGGAGCAGACGTGACCGATTCGACCGCAGGGTCCGCCGACGCCGGCCAGCCGCCCGCACCCGCCGCATCACCGGCACCACCGGCACCGCCGGCAGCGGTGGCCAAGGACCTCCCGAAGGATGCCGCCCACCGCCTCGAGGAGCTCGAGCACGGACTGTTCACATCCGACCTCTCGGTGAACGAGTTCCTCCTCGTCAAAGAAGCCGGCTTCCACCCGCTCGGCTTCGTGATGGGGTCGTCGATCTACCACATCGGCATCCAGACGCGGAAGTGGGGGCAGAGCCAAGAGCTGGGCAAGCTGACCGAGGCGATGTACACCGCGCGCGAGCTCGCGATGAACCGGATGGAAGAGGAGGCCGAGGAGCTGAACGCGGACGGCGTCGTCGGCGTCCGGCTCGACGTCAACTACTACGAGTGGGGGAACGACTCGGCCGAGTTCATCGCGTTCGGGACGGCCGTCAAAGCCGAGGACGGGCAGTCCTACCGCAACGCCCTGGGCAAGCCGTTCACGAGCGACCTGTCGGGTCAGGACTTCTGGACCCTCCTGCAGACCGGCCACGTCCCCCAGGGTCTCGTCATGGGCACGTGCGTCTTCCACATCGCGCACCGCAAGCTCACCCAGGCATTGGGCTCGATGGGCCAGAACGTCGAGCTGCCGAACTTCACCCAGGCGCTCTACGAGGCCCGCGAGCTCGCGATGACGCGCATGCAGGACGAGGCCGGACGCCTCAACGCGTCGGGCATCGTCGGCGTCCGCCTCGAGGAGAAGTCCCACCAGTGGGGCTCGCACACGATCGAGTTCCTGGCACTCGGCACCGCGGTGACGAAGCGGAGCGGCGACGTCACACTCCCCAAGCCGACGACGATCATCTCGCTCGACAACTGATGTCGACTGTGGGCGGCCCGCCGCCCGGTTCTGCCCCCGGCCCTCCCGGCGGCGAGTCGCCCGACCTCCCCGTCGGCGACCTCCCGGCACCCGGCGGCCCGCGGGGCGACCTCCCCGAAGCAGCGGTCCGCCGCCTCGAGTCGAGCGCGTTCTCCTCGGGCCTGTCCGTGCCCGACTTCGCCGCCTGCCTCGAGCTCGGGCTCGAGCCGGTCGCGCTCGTGCAGGGCTTCTGCGTCATGCAGGGGGGCTGGTACGGGGCGGGCTCGGGTTACATGCGCGGGATGCAGCCCTACGGTGGCCAACCCGACAACCCGGGCGACTACAGCGAGACCTACCGCTGCCCGCACGGGTACGTGTCGATGGAGCACCGGGCCTGGGGCCAGAACTTCGAGCAGCCCTGGGTCGAGCAGGCCTGGGCGCAGGGGTACGGGACGTCGTACGCGCGCATGGTCGAAGAAGCCCAGCAGCACGGCGCCCACGGCATCATCGGGGTCGTTGACCGCGTGTCCAACGTGGCCGACACCGGGACGACCGAGTTCCACTTCCTCGGCACCGCGGTCACCGTGGACGGTGGACCGCCGCCGGCGGGCGGGGTGCCCTGGACGACCTACCTGGCGGGCCAGCGGCTGGCGAAGTCGATCGAAGCCGGGTTCATGCCGGTCGCCGTGGTGGCCTCGCTGGCGTCGGTCCGGGTGTGGGCCTACTGCATGACCGAGTACCTCATGGAAGGCACCATGGCGTGGGGCGGTCCCACCGGGCCGCAGCTGGTGGGCCAGATCACCAAGGCGCACATGGCGGTGCGCCAGCTGGCCCGCAAGCACGTGCGCCAGCAGCTCGTGGGCGACGAGCTGCACGGCGCCACGATCGAGGTCACCCGGCGCGAGCTCTCCCAGGGTGACGAAGTGATCGACTGCACCTTGCGCGGCAACCGGGTGCGGCGCTTCAAGGACTTCGACCCCATCGCGTTGCCGAGGCCGACGGTGCGGCTCGGGTGAGCACGACGACGCCCACCCCGGCACAGCCGCCACCGGCGCCCGACTTGCGCGCCGAGATGCTCCGCGGCGCCCGGTCCATGGCGACGGCGCAGCCGCCGCCCACGACCCGCGGGATCACGTCCGACCTCTCGGTCGACGAGGCGCTGCTGCTCCACGCCGCCGGGTGGGAGCCCCTCGACCTGGTGGTCGGCGTCGGCGTGGTCTCGGTCCCGGTGGGGGTGTGGCAGTGGGGCGGGGGCGCGATCAACTTGGCGTCCGAGTCCTACAACGAGGCCGTCGACTACGCGGCCCGCCAGATGCGCGGCGAGTGCGCCAAGGTGCACGGGCATGGCGTCGTCGGGGTCCGTGTGGACGCGGAGGTGTGGACGCACCACATCGAGGTGGGGTTCGTCGGCACGGCGGTCCGCCCCTCGTCGGGGCAGGACCCCCGCGGCGACCACGCCGCCGAGGCCATGCCCTTCCTCTCGGATCTCTCGGCGCGTGACTTCACGTTGCTGCTGCGCGCCGGCTGGATGCCCCTCGGCCTCGCGTTCGGTGCCAGCTTCGCCTACGCCCCACGCCGCACGGCGGGGATGGCGATGCGCCAGTCCACCCAGAACGTCGAGCTCACCAACTACACCCAGGCCATGTACGCGGCCCGCGAGTCGGCGATGGAGCGCATGCAGCGCTCGGCCCTCGAGGTGGGCGGGCAGGGTGTGGTCGAGGTCAAGGTCACCGAAGGCCCGGTCGGCTTCGCCCGCCACGCCGTCGGGTTCGCCGCGTGGGGCACGGCCGTCACGCTCGTCGCCGAGGAGCATCGCTCCGTCGAGCCCGAGCTCGTCCTGCCCCTCGACGACGCGGTGGTCGCCTTCGAGGCACAATCACTCCGGGGGGCCGGCGGTGGCGGGGCCGGTGGCACGGGCATCGGCGGTTCGAGGAGGAGGCGCCGGTGAGCGCGCAGAGGGAGACGGGTGACATGAGCGAGTCGGAACGGGATTGGGACGGATGGGCGCGGGCCTTCGAGGCGGTGAAAGGACCCGACGCCTTCGCTGCGCTCTTCGCGCCGGGTGGGAAGTTCTGCGACCCGGTCACGTCGTGGACGACCGATCTGCGCAAGGTGGCGACCGACACGGACGCGATCTTCCCGGACTGGGCCCAGCGCGTCGACCGGATCCGCGGTGGCACGGATTGGGCGGTCTTCGAGTGGACCGGCACCGGCACCTTCAGTGGCGGTGAGGGCAAGGAGCGCATCCCGATCACCATGCAGGGGGCGACCGTGATCGACGTCGACGCGGACGGCAAGGTCCTCGCGTGGCGCGACTACCTCGATACCAACGAGCCCACCCAGCAGATCCAGACCGGGCTCGAGCGCGCCCTCGAAGGCGGCTGAGACCTACCGCGCACGCCCCGGTCCGCCGAGGCAGCGGACGATCAGGCCTCCTCGGCCACCGCCTGCACGTGTGCGAGCCGCGCGTCGCGCTGCTCGTCGAGATCCTCGGCGGCCTTCTCGTCACTCGCCATCTCGGCGTCGATGTCCGAGTCGGCCCACGCGATGACGCCCATGTCGGCGAACGCAGAGCGGAGCTTGGGGCCCCACAGGCCGATGTCGCGCAGGATGGGCACGATCCGCATGAACAAGAAGTTGCGGAACTCGCGCAGCGTCTCGCTCTGGTCGACATAGGTGGTCAATTCCTGCGGCAGCTCGAGCCGCTCGAAGACCTCCTCGCCGAGGAAGCGGTCACGCATCAGGTAGCAGGCCTCGATGCAGAACTCCTCCCGGTCGTCGCGCTCGGCCTGGCTCAGCTGCGGATAGAAGTCGCGCAGCGCCAGCCGGCCGAACATGACGTGGCGCGCCTCGTCCTGCATCACGTAGGCGTTCAACGCCTTCGCCAGCGGATCGGTGGCGTTGTTGCGGATGATGCCGAAGGCGGCCAGCGCCAGCCCCTCGATCAGCACTTGCATGCCGAG
>DATJTU010000247.1:0-4597 GCA_035503015.1 Acidimicrobiales bacterium
TTACAAGTGAAGTGCTCTACCAACTGAGCTACTCGGGCGCTGGGACTCAGATTACAGGCGCTTCTGACGAAGACGCTTCCTACCAGCGCAAAGGCACGGCTTCTCGCGGGGGAAATGCTTGCGTCAGGCGGGGTCGCACGGCAGGCTGGAACCCCAATGGACGGAGAGCCACCGACATCCCGGAACCCGGGCTCGCTCTCCATCGTCCGGGCGGGGGCCGTCATCGTCGTCTTCGTCGTCGCGGTCGCCGTCCTGGTTGCGGTCGGGACACGGCCGAGCGTCAGCAGCACGGCGAGCACGACGTCGACCACCGCCGCCGCCGGCGGGTCGACGACCTCGACGACGCACGCCGCCGGAGCGGGCGGCGCGACGACCACGACGACCAAGGCCGGTCACAAGAGCGGCGGGACCAGCACGACGACCACGACGGTGGCGCCGAGCACGGTCAGCGTGGTGGTCGCCAACGGCACGAGCACCAACGGCCTGGCTGCCCACTTCAGCACCGTGATCGGCGCGGGCGGCTGGGCGATGCAGACGCCGATCGACACCTCGGCGCCGCAGGCGACGTCGGCCGTCTACTACCTCCCGGGCCAGCAGCAGCCGGCAGCGGCGATCGCGACCGCGATCGGGGTGAAGCCGACACAGGTCCTGCCCGTCTCGTCGTCGACGCCGGTCACCGGCGTCAGCGGCACCGACGTGGTCGTGGTGATCGGCCAGGACCTCGCGTCGAGCTCGACGTCGACGACGGCCAGTTCCTGATCTTGTCCGGCCCTGACGCCGGGTCTCACGAGGCCGCGGCGGCGCGCCTCCCTGGCGCGCTGGTGCCGTTCGCGGCCGACCCGGCACGCAGCGCGCTGTTCCTCGACTTCGACGGCACGCTCTCTGGCATCGTGGTGGACCCGCGCGCCGCGCGACCGTTGCCCGGCGTCCCCGCGCTGCTGGCCGACCTGGCCCGATCCCTCGCGCTGGTGGCCGTCATCTCGGGCCGCCCCACCGCGTTCCTGGCCGACGCGCTCCGCACGCCGCCGGAAGTCACCCTGGCGGGCCTCTACGGTCTCGAGCGCGCGCTGCACGGACCCGAGCACGACGCCTGGGCCACCGTCATCGACGAGGTCGTCGCCGAGGCGTCGGCGACGGCGCCGCCCGGGGTCTACGTCGAGCCGAAGGGCCTCACGGTCACCTTGCACTGGCGCCAGGCGCTCGACCAGGAGCCCTGGGTGCTGGCGTTCGCCGAGCGCCAGGAGGCAGCACGCGGCCTCGTGGTGCACCGCGGTCGCCACGAGCGCGAGCTGCGGCCGTCGCTGGCCGTCGACAAGGGGACCGTGGTCCGCTCGCTCGTGCGCGAGCACGACGAGGGCGCAGGCGCTCCCGCCACGCCCGCGCCGTTGCGCCACTTGGCCGCCTTCGGCGACGACGTGGGTGACCTGCCGGCGTTCGCCGCACTGGACCAGCTGGCGTCGGAGGCCGGGGGCCGGGTCGACGTCGTGCGCGTCGCCGCGGTCGACACCGAGAGCCCGGCGGAGGTGGCGGCGCAGGCCGATCTCACCGTGCGGGGGGCGGCCGGCGCCGTCGCGCTGCTGCGCACGCTGGCCGACGCCTGCGCGGCCGCCGCAGCCGGTCGGTAGCGCCCGGAGCGGTGCGGGTGCCGGCAGCGGGGCGCATTCAGCGCGCCGCTGCCGCCAGCTGATCGGCCCACCAGTCGGCCGAGGTGCGCGCCAGGACGGCGGCGCGCACCGCGGCGGCCCGCTGGGCGCGTTCGGTGCTGGGCATGGACAGGGCGGCGTGCAGCGCGTCGGCGGTGGCCGAGACGTCGAAGGGGTTCACCCCGAGCGCGCCACGCCCGCCGAGCGCGAGCTCCTCCCAGGCGCCCGCCTCGCGCGAGAGCACGAGCACCCCATCGGCGGTGTTGACGAGCGCGCTCTCCTTGGCGACGAGGTTGAGGCCGTCGCGCACCGGGTTGACCAAGAGGACGTCGGCATGCGTCAGCGCCGCCAGCGAGCGCGCCCAGTCGTCCTCGACCGAGAGCAGGATCGGCGTCCATCCCGCTGCCTCCGATCCCGCTGCCTCCGATCCCGCCGTCGCCGAACCGGCCGTGAGCGTGTGGTTGATCCGCTCGGCCGTGTGCTCGACGTCGGCCGCGTACGCGAGATACTCGGCCAGCCCTTGGCGCGACGGGTACGACGGCGCGACGTGCACGACCTCGCCGCGCCACTCGGGGTGCCGCACCAGCAGCTCCTCGAAGGCGAGCATCCCGCGCACGATGTTCTTCGACGGCTCCATGCGGTCGGCGCGCGCCACGATGCGGCGCCCGCCCACCTCGGCCCGCAGCGCCTCGCCGGCGGCACGCGCCGCGACCGACCCGGCCTCTTCTTCGAGCGCGGGCGCGTCGGTGCCGAGCGGCGCGACGAAGGTCGGCGGCGCCGTCTCGCCGGCGGCGCGGTAGCAGGCGAGGAAGTCGGCCTCCCACGCGTGGGCGTGGAACCCGCAGGCGCCGTACCCGGCCATGCCGTCGCGCAACTCGGCGCCGACGTCGTCGGGCAGCACCGCGAACATGGC
Organism: Acidimicrobiales bacterium; assembly: GCA_035503015.1. Taxonomy (GTDB): domain Bacteria; phylum Actinomycetota; class Acidimicrobiia; order Acidimicrobiales; family RAAP-2; genus Bog-473. The sequence continues at coordinate 2,557 of DATJTU010000247.1, forward strand.
GGGCGCGGCGAAGGGCGTGTGCAAGAAGTGGACGCTGCGCAGGTCCGGCCGGCGCTCGGCCAGCATCCGGCCGAGCAACGAGAAGTGGTAGTCCTGCACCAGCACGGCGTCGCCCTCGCCGGCGTGCGCGACCACGACGTCGGCCACGGCGCGGTTGTAGGCCCGGTAGCCCTCCCACGCCACCCGCCAGTGACGGTCGAAGCGGGGCCGGTACGGCAGGTCGAAGAGGTGGTGGTGCACGTACCACAGCGTCGTGTTCGCGACGACGTCGTAGGCCTGGCGGTACGTGTCGTCGTCGACCACCACCGGCACCAGGTCGAGGCCGTCCTCGTGCATGAGGCCGCGGGCGACCGCGTCGCGGTCGGCCGCGCCCATGGTGACCGACACCCAGGTCGTACCGGTGCCGGCCAGCAGGCGGTGCAACGACGAGGCCAGCCCGCCCGCGGCGGGGACGGGCTCGAGGGTGCCGTCGTCGCCCGCCCGGAAGCTGAGCGGCCCGCGGTTGGAGACGACGAGGGTGCCGCTCACGCGTGCGGCGGCAGCGCCGTGCCGGGCGCGCGCTCGAGCGCGGCCCGCAGCACGTCGACGGCCTGGGGCCGCAGCTCGTGGAGGGGCCGGTTGCGGTGGATGCGCTCGCCCAGGTCGACCTGGGCCAGGCGGTCGACCCCGAGCGTCTGCGCGACGTCGATCAACAGGCCGAGCTCGACCCCGTAGCCGCCGGCGAAGCCCAGCTTCTCGAAGACCCAGCGGTGCGCCGCCGTCTCGCCGGCGAGGGGCTGGCGGACCCAGGAGAGCTCGGGGAACAACAGCTCGAGGACCGGGCGCGCCACGAGCTCGGTCACGCGGCCGCCGCCGGTGGGCTCGCCGTGCAGCGGCCTCGTGTAGAAGCCCTTCACGAGGGCGACGTCCTCGGTGGCGAGGAGCGGGCCGAGCAGGCCGGTGACGAAGGCGGGCGTCGTGTTCGCCACGTCGGCGTCGAGGAACACGACGACGTCGCCGACCGAGGCCGCCAGCGCGGCCGCCATGGCCTGCCCCTTGCCGCCGGGACCGCCGGGGCCCGCCACCACGCGCGCCCCGCCCTCGCTGGCCCGGACGGCGGTGTCGTCGACGGATCCGTCGTCGAGGACGATGACCTCGTCGACCAACCCGTTGCCCCCGTGCCCGCTCAAGAAGGGTTGCACGACGGCGCGGACGACCGAGCCCACCGTGGAGCCCTCGTCGCGGGCGGGGATACACACCGAGACGGAGCGGCCCGTGCGGGCCTTCGCCTCGAGCACGGCACCGGTGGGAAAATCCCCGTGCTGGAAGGTGTGGGGCACGCCCACGATTCAAGCAGCCGCGGTGCGTTGAGTCGGCCTCCCGAGCTGGGCTACCATGGTGGACATCATCTAGAGCGACTGAGGGACGGGCCCGTTGACGTCGCGGCAACCAGTGCTTTCGTGACAGGGAGCACCTGGTGCCAATGCCCGATCGATGAGGAGGACCCATGGTCGATTTCGTCACCGGATTGCGTTGCCGTGAGTGCGCGCGCACGTTCCCAGCCGAGGCGTTGCACGTCTGCGACTACTGCTTCGGGCCGCTCGAGGTCACCTACGACTACGAGCAGATCGCCGAAGTCGTAAGTCGTCAGCGCATAGCGGCAGGACCGCAGACGATCTGGAGGTACGCAGATCTCCTGCCCGTAGACGATCAGGCGCCCGTCAGCCTGGGGGCCGGTATGACCCCCCTCGTACGTGCCGACCGCCTGGCGGCGGAGCTCGGGTTGGGGGAGCTCTGGGTCAAGAACGACACGGTCAACCCGACGGGCTCGTTCAAGGACCGGGTCGTATCGGTCGCTCTGACCAAGGCGCGTGAGCTCGGGTTCAAGGTGGCCGCCTGCGCGTCGACAGGGAACCTTGCGAACGCGGTCGCAGCCCACGCGGCGAGGGCGGGGATGCAGTCGGTCGTCTTCATCCCTCACGATCTGGAGCGGGCGAAGGTGGTCACGACTGCCGTCTACGGGGGTCTCGTCGTCGCAGTCGACGGCACCTACGACGACGTG
>DATJTU010000248.1:0-3251 GCA_035503015.1 Acidimicrobiales bacterium
GCGACTGTAGCGGCCATCTGGCGGCACCCGAGTTGTACGCTTCGCCGCGATGCGCGGGCGGTGGTCCATCCCCAAAGCGTTGGTCCTCATCGGGGTTCTGCTCATGGTCGCCGGCGTGGTGACCGTCGTGCTCGGGCAACATCTCCAGCACGAGTGCTGGGTCCCGCAGGGGCGCGTCAACGGGATGGACGTCGAACTGTCGGTCAGCCAGTGCTCGGGGTACAGGCTCGACGCCGGCGTGGGCTACCTGATCCTCGTGGCCGGAGCGGGCGTCGTCCTGGCCGCCGCGCTGGCCGACTCTCCCCGTCGGCGTCATCGACGCGCGGCCGGCCAGCCGCGGCCAGAGGAGTCGAAGGCAGATCGTCTTCGGGCTGCGCGATGACCGACGACGAGACGCCGAACGAGCGCGTGCCCGGAACGGTGCGCTGGTTCGACGGCGGACAAGGGTGGGGCGTCATCGACGCGCCCGATGTGCCAGGCGGATGCTTCGTCCATTTCTCCAACATCGCCGGGGTGGGGTACCGCAGCCTCGACGACGGCCAGCAGGTTCTCTTCACGTACGAACGGCCGGGATTCAAGCAGGACGGGTACGACTACCGCGCGGTGGTGGTCTGGGCGGGCACGGACCGATAACCCCGGCTCGGTTCCGCACGCCCGTTCAGAGGCGGTGCCGCTGATACCGGCGCCAGAGCGCGCGCCCGCCGAAGAGGACCACGCCGAAGCACACCAGCGCGAACAGCAGGGGGCCGGCCACGGTGACGATGCCTTCGACGCCGGTCACGAAGCCGCCGATGCTGTCGTGCCAGGCGCGCACCATGCCCGACTCGGGCAGCGGGCTGGGCCGCGACGGCGCCGTCGCTTCGCTCACGTTCACCGTCCAACTCGAGTACGAGGTCTCGCTGCCGAGCACCTGGAGCTGCCCCTGGAGCTGTTCGATCTGGCTCTCGATGGTGTCGAGCTGTGTCTGCACCGCCAGCACGTCGCCCACCGTCGTCGCCTTGGTCATGATGGTCAGGTACTGCTGGCGGCTGTCTTGCAGCGCGGTGATGCGAGATTGCAGGTCGACGTACTGCCCGGTGACGTCGGTCGCCTTGCTCGTGAGGCTGGTCGTCGTGCCCAGCCGTTGCGCCTGCTTGAGGACCGACGAGAAGCTGTCGACCGGGACCTCGAGCGTCACGGTGCCCGACGGCGGCCCGCCCGACCCGGCACCGGACTGGGACTGTGAGTTGGCGACGAACCCGCCCGCGGCGCCAGCCAGCGCGCCGAGCTGCGTCACGGTGCGGCTGAGGTCGCCGCGTCCGACCATGAGGCCCAGCGTGCCCGTCTGCTCGATCTTGGCCGACTGTCCGACCGATCCCTTCGGCAGCGCGGGAGCCGTGGAGGTGCCCGCCGACTGGTTCGCGCCGTAGGTGCCCGGCACTGCGGCACCGGCCGAGAGCGACCCGTTGTGCGCGGGCGTCGCCGCGGCGCCCTTGGAGGTGAGACCCTGGGCCGGGAGCGTCGTGGTCGTCATGTTGGGGGTGCCGGTGAGATGGCGAGCGTTCCCCGGCGCGCTCGCAGCGGTCTGGCGCGGGCGCGCCGATGGACCCGCCACCAGCGCGCCGATCCCCGCCGCCACGAGGAACGCAACGACGACGCAGGCCGCGACGGCGAGCACGCGATGGCGGCGGGCTGCCTCTGCCACCGTCCGCGTGCCATGCGCCCGGCGCCGGGGATCGGCGGAGACGTCCGGAGGGGTCGCGGCACCGTCCTCCGTCGCGGCGTCACCGCGGTCCTCGACCTGTTCGCGGTGATCGTCGTCCACGTCCTGACCACGTGCGCCGACGGTCGCCGTCTGGGCGTGCGCCAGAATCACATCCGGACCGCCGGCGGGCGGCTCGAAGGCGGCGGCGGCCGCGCCGAGCAAGGACGACAGGCGGTCGTCGTCGAGCATGGTCACGACAGGACCTCCTCGGACGCCTCGGACACCTCGGACATCTCGGAGGCTTCGGACTCCGCGAATGCCGCCGACCCTCCAGAGTCCGCCGTCTCCCCGTGGGCCGCGTCGGGTGCGGCCCCGGTGCCGGCGAGGGCGGAGAGGGTGGGGTCGGCTGCCAGACGGCGACGCGCCTCGTGCAGGCGCGACTTCACTGTGCCCGGGCGGCGTCCGATGGCCAGCGCGATGTCGCGCTCGCTGAGGTCGGCGTAGTAGCGCAGCACGACGGGCACGCGCAGCGACACGGGCAGCCGCTGCAGCGCGGCGAGCACCGTCTCGGCCACCTCGGTCTGCTCGGCGCGCGTGTCGGGGTCGGCGTCTCGCGCTGCGACGTCCGCCAGCGCGGCGTCGCCGGCGCGGCGGTCACGGTGGGGGATCTCACGCCGGAGCTTGGAGTAGCAGGCGTTGACGACGACCCGGTAGAGCCAGGGACGGATGCTCGGGACCGCCGCCAGGGAGTCGCGGAAGCGCCAGGCGCGCAGGTACGCGTCCTGGACCGCCTCCTCGGCGTCGGCGCGGTTGCCGAGGATCAGGCAGGCCGTGCGGAAGGAGCTGACGTACCCCTCCTCGAGCCAGTCGGCCAGCCCCTGCTCCACCATCGCCCTCCATGACGCCGCGGCGCGGGATTTGGTTCGCTCGAGCTCGCTCGAGCTCGCTCGGGCCGTCAGCGGGTGGGCGGGCCCTCCGGCGCGCCGGCGGCGGGATCTGGCGGCGGCCATTGCGGAGGGGGCCACGACTCCGGCTCGGGCCCCCGGGAGGACCCGGCGGCCGGCGCCGGCGTCACGGGCACGACGACCGGGCCGTTGGCGGGCGCGGCGTCGTCCGCCGCTTGGGGCTCGTGGCCGTTGGCGGCACCGTTGGCCCGGGCCGGGCCGACCGCACCTGCGGCACCGTTGCCGGCGGGCGGCGCGATGGCGGCCTCGTGGAAGTGGGGGACCGCCTTCGCGCCTTCGTCGTGGACGGGCGACCCGTGCGCCTGGTCCACCAGGCGGGCGACCTCGGCCCCGTCGATGATCTCGTTGTCGAGCAGCGCGCGCGCCACGGCGTTGAGGCCGCCGCGGTGCTTGCTCAGCACCTCCATCGCCCGCTGCTCCTCGGTGCGCAGGATCCGCTCGACCTCGTCGTCGATGATCTTGGACGTGTCCTCGGAGTAGTCACGCGTGTGCATGAGGTCCTCGCCCAGGAACACCTGGCCCTGCGAACCCCACGCCATCGGCCCGATGGCCTCGCTCATGCCCCACTCGCGCACCATCTTGCGGGCCAGCTCGGTGTTGCC
>DATJTU010000249.1:0-21547 GCA_035503015.1 Acidimicrobiales bacterium
CTGCGCGTCCTGACCGACTTGGTCCAGCTCCTTCTGAATGTCGTCGGTGCCGCCACCGACGTCCTCGAGCACGCCGGACTCGAGGAGCTCGTCGAGCGCACCCGAGCGCGCCTGCATGGTGGAGATTTTGTCCTGGGCCCGTTGCAACGCCGCCCCGGAGTCGTTGAACGACTTCGAAATGCCCGCAGTGCTCTCGTCCACAGTGGAGATGGCCTTGGCCGCGGTGTACTGCGCCTTGAGGGTCTCCTTCTGCGTGCGGAAGTCGTTCACCCGCTTCTGCAGGGCGTCGAGGGTCTTGGTGAGCTTCTGCTCCTCCTCGTCCAGCTGCTGGCGCTGCGGTTCCATCTCGTCGATCTGCTGTTGCGCGGTGGCCTTGCGGGCCAGCGCCTCCTTGGCCAGGTCCTCGCGGTTGGCCTGGAGCGCCTGCTTGGCCTGATCCTGGAGGTGGTCGATGGAGTGCTGGAATTGCTCCTCCTGGAGCTCGAGACGCTTCTTGGAACCGGCGATGTCGACGAGGGCCCGGCGCACCTGGGTAATCTGCTCGAGCATCTTCTCGTAGGAGAGGTCGAGCATCTCGTCGGGCTTCTCGGCCGCGTCGAGCGCCTTGTTCGTCTTGGCCTGCACGATGTCGTGCGCCCGCTGGAAGATGCCCATGTCTGCCTCCCTGAAGGTCGGTCGAGGACCCCACGATAGGTTCCGCCGCACCGCGACGCGGCCCGCCGCGCGGCGCCGGCACGGCGGCGCCCTCGAAGGGTCAGGATCCGGACGCCGCGATGATCGGGCCGTTGAGGTGGGTGCCCGACATGTCCCCGTCGTTGGGTGCGTCGCCGAAGGTGCTCACCTTGCCGAGCGCCGTGACGACCCAGTAGCCGCCGCCGTCGGAGGTCTCGAAGATGGCCGAGGCGGGATCGAGTCCGCCCGCCGCGCCGGTGGGGAGCCCGCCCAGCGCGGCGGCGTTGCCAAAGGCGAACACCTGCCCCGCACCGTCGAGGATCCAGTAGCCCCCTCCGGTGGTCGTGGCAACGGCCGAGGACATCGCGGAGCTCTGCGGTCCCGGTTCGCCGTAGTTCGCCGCGTCGCCGAAGGTGTAGACGATCCCGAGGTTGGTCACGACCCAGTAGCCGTTACCGGTGGCGTCGGGCACGACGGCCACCGCCGCGCCGAGGCAGCCGCCGATCCCCGGGCACGAGCCCTCGAAGCGCGCGTCGCCGAAGGCGAACACGCCCCCGTCGGAGGCGACCATGAAATAGCCGCCGCCGTCGCTCGAGGGCACCATCCCCACGATCGGCGCGTTGAGGCTGTGCGGGTGGCCGGAGCCGGCGGGGCTGAGCCCGGACCCGGGGATGGAGCCGTGGAACCCCGCGTCGCCGAAGGCGAAGATGCCGCCGTCGGAGGCGACCAGCCAGTAGCCACCCCGGTCCGCCGTCGGTGTGATGCCCACCACGGGCCGCTGCAGGCGCAGCGAGCCGGTCGAGCCGAAGAACTGCGCCGCGCCGAAGGTGAAGATGCCGCCGTCGGAGCCGACCAGCCAGTAGCCGTGCGCCGGCGTGGGCGTCGGCGTGGGTGCGGGCGGCGCGGGTGGCAGCGTGGCGGCCGGGGCGTTGACGGTCAGCGTGAAGGTCTGGGTCGCCACCGGCGCGACGCCGTTCGACGCCTGCAGGCAGAGCGTGTAGCCCCCCGCGTCGCCCGGCTGCGGGTCGCCCTCGAGCGTCGCCGTGGTCCCGCCGGCGTAGAGGAGCTGGACGCTGGCCGGCAGGGCGGACGGCGTACAGCCGGCGAAGGCCGCGTCGGTGAGGGCGCTCACCCCGGGCGCCCCGGTGGTCGTGACGGCGAACACGCCGGTGCTGCCCGCGGAGAAGGTCGTCGCGTTGCCGCTCGTGATCGCGGGCGCGGTGCTGGTCCCGCTGCCGGTGTAGGTGAACTGCACCGCGGCCGAGACCGTGCTCGTGCCGACCGTCGTCGTCACGGTGACGTTCACCGTGCCGGGGCTGACCGAGGGCGGGATCGTGACCGTCAACGCGCTCGAGGTGCCGCTCAAGCCGATGGCGACCGTCGTCCCGAAGTCCACGATCGGCGCCCCACCCGTCGCGAGGTTCGCCCCGTGGATCGTGATCGTCGTGGTGCCGGTGCCCTGCGGGACCTGGGCCGCGGAGCTGGGCGTGATCGAGGTGATGCTGGGCGCGTTGACCGGCGCGTAGGTGAACTCGTCGACCTGCGCGACGCCGGTGGCGCTCGAGGTCCCCGCGCTCGTGGTGACCGTGACGACCACGGTGTCCCGCGCCGTCCCGGCCGGGTCGGCCGGCGCGTCGGCCGTGAGCTCACCGTCCCAGTTGACGTGCACGTTGGTCGCCGCCACGCCGCCGAAGTCGACCTGAGGCAACGGCGACGTGGCGAAGTAGTTGCCCTCGATCGTGACCGGCGTGCCGGCCGCGGTGGTCGAGCTCGACGCGGGCAGCACCTGGACGACATCGGGCGCGGCCGCGCTGGCGGGCGTCGGCAGGGTGCTGGGGTCGATCGTGTCCACAAGCGTGTCGGCCGGGTCGTTCTCGTTCACGAACTCCTGGGCGTACTGGCCCGACGCCGTGTCGCCGTCGCCCATCTGGGCCGTCTGGCTGCCGGTCGTGGCCCAGGCGCCGAGGATGTTGTCGCGGTGGCCCCAGCACCCTCCCCCACCCCCGGGCGGGCAGACCGCGTTGGTGCCGCCGGGCCCGTCGTTGTACATCCAGGCGAAGTCGGCCCCGAGGGGCGTCTCGTCCTGCGCGAAGTTCGAGCCGCCGGTGCTGTAGCTGTACGGGCTCGGTGGGGGTTGGGGATCCGTGTTGTCCTGTGCGCCCGTCTGCGCCACGGAGTCGAGGGCGGGGTCGAGGCCGTCGAACTCGCTGAGCCCGCGGTCACCACGCTCTTCGTCGACCAGGATCAGCTGCTGGACGGGGACCGAGTCGCCGGCGTAGCCGCTCGGCAGCACCAGGGGGCCGAGTCCCTCGAGCGACCGGGCGTAGTTGATGTTGTGCAGGACCGAGTCGATGCACGGGGCGCTCGTGTCGTCGACCGCGCTGCAGGCCGGCAGCACCTGCGGCGGCACGTCGGCGGCGGGGTTGTCAGGCGGGAGGATCGGCGACGCGCCGGCACCGGTCGGCGCGCTGAGGGCCACGAGCGCCGACGCAAGGACGGCCGTCGTGGCGATGGCCACGCGCGCGACGCTGCTGGCCCGGACGCGCGCGCCGGTGTGGAGCCGCATCTCCGTTCGCCCCCCTCTTGCGCGTAGGAAATGTGATCAGCGCTGGCAACGTAACATTTCGACCCTTCCGGGCCGAGGGCCCGGCGGCCGAATTGTCCCCTGTGTGCCTGGCCCGCCCGTCGTTGTGCTGGGCGAGATTGCCCGGGTCTCCGCATTGTGCGGGTGTTGATCTTCTACGTGTCGAACGGCTCTAGTTGGGATGGCGCCGCTGGCGCACCATTTTCACGGGAAGGGGCGGTGGTCGGGGGGGACCGCCACCGCCTCTTCCTTTTTCGCGCTGATTCGACCCGCACCGGAGCGCGACGAGACGCGCGACTCTAATTGCAGTGGCGATGCACTCGTTGTGCGGGTGTTGTCAATCGGTTTTGGGTCGAACGGCCCTATTGGACCCGCGCCCCCTGGAGCAACATGGCTCTCCGGAGGGGCGCGGTGATTGGGGGGAGTGCTGGGAGGTCCGGTCACCGCGCCCCGCCTAATTCTTCCGTCTTCCTCGGCAGCGCGCCCCACGGCACGCTGCGTTGCCGGGTGGCCGCGTCACGAGCGGCCGCGCGGGGGCTGCCCCTACCAGGCGTCGAGCGTCTGCGAGTGGAAGTCGATCACGGCCAAGAGGTTGCCGAGCCGCTCCATGACGAGCTCGACGTTGGCGAACGGGCCGGTGACCGCGCGTTGAGCGGTCAGCGCCACTTCGACACAGGTGTCGAGCATCCAGCCGACGTGCGCGCCGAGCTTGAGGTCGGGGCACGGGTTGACCGCCACCCATGCCTTGGCGTCGCGGGTGGCCGCCTCGAGTTCGTCGGCTGCCGCCAGCATCGTGACCTTGTTCACCTTCACCGAAGCGGCGAAACGCCGCTCCGCGGCCGTCACGCGGTGCAGGACCGTCATCGCCCTGATTCGCCAATTGACTGCAGTCGGTTCGTCGCTCATGGGTTCCTCGTCGAGCGGCCGCCGGCGCCGTGAGAGCCGGTCCAGCCGCGTCCTGTCAGCGATTGTGAGCGAGTCCGCCTCGGCCCTCATAGGGCCGTTCGGACCCGAACGCGACAACCGGGCCACAACAAAGGACCTCCGCGGCGCGCCGGCCCAGAATCGCGCTCTGACCAGGGAGTTCCTGCTGAGGCCGTAGCCTGGTGCCGTGGCCAAGCAGTCCCCGCACGCGCAGTGGAAGGGCTGCAGGCTGTGCAAGCCGCACAAACACCGTGCGCACGGTCAGGCGGTCCGCAAGCCCATCCCCGAGCTAGGCCGCCTCGGCAAGCGCCGCCGCGTGGCGCGTCACGACCTGGGCGACTGAAGCCCCTCGGTCAGCTACCCGCCGTCCCGGACTGAGGCTCGGGACGGAACTGCGTATGCGTCGCCTCGGCGCTCGGCGCAGCCGGTGGGCGCCGGGCTGGTGGGCGGCGGCGCTCGCAATGGTTCTCCCACATGAGGAGCGCGACGTCCCGGGACTCCACCGGCGTGTTGATCCCGACCGGCGTCGCCGTGTCGCGATCGCGGTCGCAGTCCTCGCAGACCACGATCCAGCGGCGGTCGGACCGCTGCACGAGCTTCGGGTGGTGGACTTTGCGCATCCGCCGACGACTCCTACTCGCCAAAAACTCCTTGCGGCGCGGACGTTAGTCACGGCCGGGGACGCACCGCCAGAGGGCAGCGGAGGTCCAGTTCGCACGCGACGGTTCCGTGAACTCGTCGGTTCGGACCCGGCGGCCGGGCCGAGAGGTGAGCTCGAGAATGACGCACCGGGACGCCGTCACCGCCGCGTCGGTCGCCGGCCCCTGACACCGCGCGTCCCGGAGCCGGTGTCCGGTGTCCCTTGGCCGAACCGTCAGGCACATCGTCGCTCCGACGCGCGATGCCGCATCGGGGCGCACCGCGGCACGCGTCGGCTGCATCGATGCTCGCGCCACGGTGCCGGGCGGACACCGTAATTCGAGTCCGACGCGGACAACAGCTCCACAATGCTCGCCGCAACGGGCATCCACCGGGACTGACGCCAACCGGTACTCCACCTGCGCAGCGGTTGAGCCTCCCCTCACTGGAAAGGAATTTGGTGTCAGCCAATCGTGGCGGCGCTCCCCGGGAGATCACACTCCTCGCGGTGCGCGCACAGAGCGGAGGTGCAATCACCATGCAGTTGAACAGAACAATGCGTCGAGCGGGAGTCACCCTCTGCGGCGTCGCGCTTGGGCTGCTCCCTGCAGCAGACCTCGCAGGGGCACATGACGCGGCGGCGTCGGGCTCGAGTCTTCACGGGCGGGTCGTCTCCGTGGGCTCGGGGACCTTCGACCTGCGGAACCAGAGCGGGACACACACCGTGGACACGACCAGCTCGACCGCCTATTCCGAGCTGGGCAATGCGTCGCCGCTGCCAGGCCTCGCCGACGGGGAGTGGGTCGCGGTGACCCTCGACCCCACCGCGGCGTCACCGACCGCGAGCGCAGTGACCGTCTTCCCCGAGAGCGTGGCCGGGAAGGTCGCCTATGTCTCGGGTTCGAACGTGACGCTGGCGTCGCGGCACGGGTCGCAGGCGGTGCTCGTGAGCTCGGGCACCACGTATCTCGAGAAGGGCGCGTCACCCACCGGCGTGAGCCCGGGTGAGTTCGTGGCGGCCTCCGGCCTGCCCGACCCGAACAACCATCTGGTGCTCGACGCCCAACGCGTCGTCATCGCCAACCCACCGACACCGGCGAGCATCCCGGGGCCGCCACCGCCCACGCCGGGCGTCACCCCGAGCACCGCGCCGGGCGCAGCCTTCCCCCACCAGCCGGTCCCGACGGCGAAGCCCTTCGAGCCCGCCGGTGGGCCGGCACCCCACCTGCAGCAGCCGGCCACGCCGCCAACCGGACACGGCGCCGGGCCGACGACGGCGGCCCGCTACAACGGCGCCCCGGCGGGGCACCCCGGCGGCGCACCCGGCGGCCAGGGGTGGTCGCACGGCGGCCAGCCTGGCACCGGCTTCGGCGGTGGTCGATCGGGTGGCGGCTTCGGCCACTGATCACGCGTCGCGACGCAGGACACCAGGCCTGCCCCGTGGTTGCGTCTCTGGCGCGACCTCGGAGCAGGTCCGCGTCGAAGCCGACTCGTCAACCGCCGATGCCCTGGTGCGTCGCTACGAGCAGCCGAGGCTGAGCGTGATCGTCCGCGCCGACGTGGCGCTCGAATCTGCGCTGGCCCAGTTCGTTCCGTCGTACGCGGCGACTTCGAACCAGTACGTGCCCATGGGCAACGAGTCCGTCGTCCACGACGTCGCCGACACGTCACCTTGCGCGAGGACGTACCCCGCGGACGACGACGTGGTCGACTCGTAGACCGCGTAGGTCGACGTGCCGGCCACGGCGTCCCACGTCACGTCCACCGTGGCGGCCGTCGGCGATGTGCAGCTCGCCATGACGTCGCCCGGCACGTCGGGCGCCGAACCGGAGCCGCTCTCAGCGGTGTTGTCCAGTTGCAGCGAGGCGGACCAATTGGACGCCACGGCCATCGGGGCAGGATCGGCGCGCAGCACGAGCACCGCAATCCCGAGGGCGAGGGAGGCGATCTTCAGCCTTCCCATCTGCTGCTCCGCGTCGTCCTGCCGTTCGCTCGACGCTCAGCTGGTCCACGCGTCGGTCGCGGGACTCGTGGTCGCGGTGCCGGCACCACCCGTGGCCGAGACTCCCGTCAGCGCCGGCATCGAGAAGTAGGTGCTGACACACGCCGCCGGGGCGTTCACACTCATGGCGGCGTCGTTGGTCAGGGTGACCACCAGTGGGTTGTTGGCCTGCCCGGACGCCGCGACGGTGAGGGGCGTGGTCAAGCTGTGCGAGCTCCCGTTCGAACCCGTGGCGTAGTTCCACGTCACGTCGCTGGGTGTCGACGCCAGGCAGCCGGACTGCGTCGTCGTCAACGCGCTCGTGGTGTACCCGGTCGCGTAGGTGACGTTGTCGGGCAGCTGCATCGCCGTGACGGTCACCGGGAACGGGTTCGGGTTGGAGATGGTGACGACGACGTCACCCGTGCCGCCCGGGTAGAGCAAGTTGGAGGCCGGCGGCGACGCGACCGCCGTGATGGTCAGGTTGGCGACGGACGCGGACTGTCCCTCGCCGCTCGAGCCGCCGTTGAGGTTGACGACCCACGTGCTCGTTGCGTATGCCGCGGCTGCGGCCAGCACGGTGCCCAGCACGATCCCGAGGATCTTGCTCCGGCGTGACGCTTTCGGCCGAGGGGCGGCATGCGCTGGAGTGTGCCTGCGAATCCACATCGCTGGAACCTCCATTCCTCGTCGTGTCGTTCTGGCCTACTCGGCCGTGCCTTTTCACGACTCGGGAAAGTTCCGAATTCAGGGGCGCAAAAACAACTGCCTTCGGGTCCGAAAACAATTCACCGCTGCAACGACGGTGGAACCGAACGCGGTGCACGCCGGCGCATCGCCACGGCGCGGCTCAGCCGTTGCGGCAGGAGTCGTCCCAGGGCTGCTCGCCATCCGCGCTGTAGAGCGCGATGGCAAGATCGTCCTGCTGCGCCGGGGTCGCCTGATTTGGTGGGACGTTGACGAGCTGCGGCAGGCCCGCCAGTTGGGCCGCTTCGTTCCACGTCGGCTGGCTGAACTGGAACCCGCCCATGTAGGTGCCACCGGGCGAGACGGCGCCGTAGTTGCCGCTCGACTCTGCCTGGAGCACGCACTGGAGGAAGGGTGGCAGCGAGGGATTGCCCGAGGGGGCGCCTGCCGTGATCACCTGCACGGTCGTCCCGGGCGACGATGCCGCCGCCGGCGCACCCTGCGTCGTTGTCGTCGCGCGGGCGGCGGCGGCCGCCTGTGCGGCCCGGACCGCTGCGGCAGCCGCTGCTGCCTGGGCCGCTTGCTGCTGGGCCACCGCGGTCGCGAGCTCACCGGTGATCTCCGACTGCTTCGAAGCCAGCTGGGTCTCGGTCTGCTGCGCGGCAGTGTTCGCTGTCGCCTGTTGGTTCGTGATCGCTTGATCCCTGGTCTCTTGCTGTTCGAGCGTGGCCCGCTCGGCGCGCAGCTGGTTCTGGTCCGTGGTGAGCGTGTCGATGGTAAGGGCGATGTCGCCGCTGGCTACGTCTTCGTACTCTGTGCGCGCGAGCGCCTTGTTCTGGTCGACCTCGAACAGCGAGGGCGTGCCGTCGAGATCCGAGCCCGAATTGATGTAGGCCGAGACGGCTTCGGTCTGGAGCCGCTTGCGATCCCGATCGACGCGGCCGACGTCGGTGTGGATCGCCTGCTCGCTCGCGTCGATCTCCGCTTCGTCTCGCTGGACCCTGAACGTGTCGACGTCGTACTGCTGTTGATACGTGCCGATCTGGAGCTGCTCGAGCACGAGATCCTTGGTGATCTGCGCCGCCTGCGCCTTGAGGTCGGACACCTGATCGGCCGCGACGGAGCCAACGGGCGCGACAACACTTGCGGTCGTCGCAGTTACGAGAGTCAAGCCCACCACACCCGACCCGATCCCGGCGAGCCTCCACACCCGGCTTCGGAGATCAGACGTCGTCGTCGGGCCTGTTCCGACACCGATCACGATTGCAGAACGTCTAGTCGTTCGTGCACTGACGGTGCAACCCCGAGAGCAGCCCGTGCCTGGAAACCCCCTTTGCGGTGCCGGCGTCGTCGGCGACCTGTCACCAGGCTGATTCTTCGAATCGTCTCGCGTCGATTGCGCGAAGAGACCGCGAACTCCCGCCCGACAACGACAGCAACGTGGGTAGGTTCGCCGTTATGCCGATGTGGGCTAGGGGCACAGCCCATCGGCCGCACCGGGCGGTCGGCCTTGCACCTCCCCCCCTGCAAGGCCTTCCGCTCGGTCTCGGAGTGCGCACAGGCGGAAGCGAGTGACCCCGCATTGTGCGGGGTCACTACGCGCGCTTCCGGCGGCGGCTACCGGCACGACGCCTCTCCGTTCACCCGCGGAACTTCTTGCGCGCTGTTGCCGCGCGCTTCTGGGCGTCGCGTGACCGTCGTGCCGCACTCGCTTCGGCCGCCCGGAGGCGCCGCAGTTCCCGCTCCGCCAGAACGACGCTCCGCTTCGCCTCGGCCAACTCGGCATCGGCCCGGTCCGCGTCGGTCTTTGCGCGGTCGAAGGCCCGTCGTTTCGCGGCTCGCTCCGCGGCTGTCTGTCTCGTCGGGGACGAGGAACCTCCGGGCCTGCCGGACGAAGAAGGCCCGGTGGGAAGCGCGACTCCGAGTCCGGAATACTGCAGGCCACGTGCGAGCCGCCCCGCTTGGAGCTCCTGTGCCGCAGCGGCGTCGGCAAACGCAGCCTCGAGGGTGGTTTCGAGCTCCGTCATCGCGGCCGACGACGCCGGCTGGTCCATCCGAGAGGCCTTCGCTCCGGCCGCGCGTGCCAGCTTGGACACGGTGACCGCTTTGTCTTTCGAGACCTTGCGGATCTGTTCGCCGTCAAGGTTCTTCGCCGAGGACCGCAATTGCGCGCCCAAGTCGATGAGGTGATCGACGTCGCGCGAGTCTTCGACGACGAGAAGGTTCGCCAGCCACGCGCCAACCGACGGCCTGCGCAGTTTCTTCAGCGAGGTCGCGAGGTCAGCGCGGCCCTGCAGTCGAGCCTCTGCGGCCTTGGCGTTCCGCGCCGCAGTGAACTCGGTCGGCGGCAAGCGATAGAGCTCTTGGCTGACGCGCTCGAGGTCCATGCCGATTCATGTTGACTCATGCCGCGGCGTGCCGCACCGGTGCCGCGCGCAAGGACCCGGCCCGCGTGCGGCCCTCGCTTCACCGTGTCGGTCTGTCGGCACCTCCGCGAGGACCTGTCGGGACCGCGGCGACCCGGGTCGCGGCCGAGCGCTCCATGAACCCGCCTGACGGACGTTCGGTGGACCAGTTGCGTGCGTGCGCCTCCCACGCCTCGTACAACCTGTTGGCCGCCAACCGGGTGTCCTCCCCCTCCTCTCCTGCGAGCCATCCGCAGGAGCACAGGCCGACGACGCCGACGCGGCCCACCATGCTCGTGACATGCGAGGTCACGTGCACCAATCGATGTTCGTTCTCCAACCCCGCGACCTCCCTGTCAGGAGGTTTTTCTAGGCGGGTTGCGGGGTCGGGTCAACTGTCCGGCGCCCTCGCTAGGGTCCCAGCTGGCGAAAGCGACCCTCCGCAGGGCGCCGCACATCACCAAAATGACCACCTCTGCGATCGGGATCTGCTCACGAGACGGGTGCGGGCGGGAGCTGAGCCTCGTCCACGGCGCCACCGGCATCGACGCCGAGGGCAGGATCGGGCCGTTGTGGACGTGCAAGGACCACCGCACGGAGCTCTGGATGAAGGTAGCGGGCGATCTCGTCGCACCCATGGAGTGGTGGCCCGACCGGACCTGAGCTCTGGTGAGCGCCGACGTGCCGCAGGGGGGTCAGGCCCTCGTGGGCTCCAGCTCCTCTTCGAGGCGCTCGAGCCCGGCGTAGGGCTCCCCCGTGGCGGAGTCCTCACCGTCGTGCAGGAGCCGGAGTACGTCCGGGGCTGCGCCTGCGTCGGCCAGCCGCGTTCGGCGCCTCTCGAACGGTTCCCCTGTCAGCAATGACCAAAGTGCGTGCAACACGCGGTCACCTCCAGACGCATGTGGGTCGTCCTCACTGGCTGTACCCGACGACAAAACTCGGCCAAACGAAGTGCAGTTGGGGGTCATCGCGCGCGGTCGAACACAGATGAACATCGCGTTTCGTCCCTTGCGCGGACACCGACGCTCCTGTCACCCTGGCTGCACCTGCGCGGCAGATCGAAACAGCCGGCAATGAGGGGGCGCCGACAGGTCGAAGCGGCCCCTTGCCGACCCCCAGACAGGGGGTCGCTTCGCGTTCGCGTGCACGACGTGACGCGGTCGGCGCGGACCCGCGCGCCGACATCTGGGGTCGCGGGTGGCGCGCACGTATGCTCCCGAAAATGGCTCGTGCGAGAGATGATCGGCCGACTCCCCCTCGCCTGCCTCCTGAGCTGAGCGCCGAGCCGACCCGCGGACTCGGCGCCGGCGACGAGATCAGCGGCCTCTCGCTCGAGGGCGAGTTCCCTTCGTGCGACCTTCGAGGTCTCGCCGTCGAAGAGTCGCACATCGTCCGTTCGTCGTTCATCGGAGCTGATCTCGGCCGTCTGAGCCCTGGTCGACGTGCTGGTGGAAGGAAGCGATTTTTCAGGCGCCGACCTCGAAGAAGCGTCCTTCACCCGAGTCACCTTCAAGGACTGTCGAATGTCCGTCGCACGGCTCTCGCGGGCACAGCTGCGCGACGTCACCTTCTCCGAGGTGCGGCTCGACGAGGGCAACTTCCGCATGGCCACCGGCGAGCAACTCCTCTTCGATCACGTCAACCTGCAGCGGAGCGATTTCTACTCGGCGACCCTGACCGCCGCACGCTTCTTCGACTGCGACCTGTCCGGAGCCGATCTCACGGACGCGAAGCTCCCCGGAGCACGTCTGCACGGGTCAACCCTTTTCGAGCTGAAGGGCGGTAAGCACCTCCGGAACGTCGTCATCGACAGCGCACAGGTGCTGCCTCTGGCCATCGGTGTGTTCGCCGGTCTGCACATTCGCATCGACGACGACCGGGACGCACCAGGCTCCTAACTCGCTCCCGGCGCCGCCCACCGTCGGCACGGGCCGGCAGGACCCACGCTCCGGCCGGTTGCCCGGCACCGTTTTGCTAGCAAGAGTGTGCGATGACCCGCTTCCTCCTCCACACGTTCCCCGTCCCCACCCGTGTCGCAGCGATGGCCGAGGTCTGCGAAGGGGACGGCTGGGACGGTGTGCTCCTGGCGGACAGCCAGAACCTCGTCGGCGATCCTTATTGCGAGCTCACCCTGGCCGCGTCCGTCACGGACCGGCTCGAACTGGGACCGTTCGTCACCAACCCGGTCACACGCCATCCGGCCGTCACGGCGTCGGCCATCGCCACCGTGCAGGAGGAATCAGGCGGCAGGGCCGTTGTCGGCATCGGCCGCGGCGACTCTTCCTTGGCGCTGATCGGACGGCCACGGGCGACCCTGGATCAACTCGGCACCTACGTCGACCAGCTTCGGCACTACCTCTCGGGCGAGCCGGTCGAAATCGAGGGCCACGAGAGTCGACTGGCATGGGTTGCCGAGTCCAGCCAACCGAGGGTTCCGATCGACGTGGTTGCCTCCGGCCGGCGCTCGATCTCGCTGGCGGCCGCGTGTGCCGATCGCGTGACCTTCGCGCTCGGCGCCTCCCCAGACCGGATCCGATGGGCGATCGACACCGCCAGAGCGGCACGGAGTCGCGCGGGTCTCCCTTCGGAGACGCTCAAGGTGGGAGCCTGCCTCGTGGCGGCGGTGACCTCCGACCGCGACGACGACGCCGCTGGAATGGTGCGAGCGAACGTGGGGATCTTCGCCCGGTTCCTCGGGCAGGCCGCAGCAGCCGGAGGTGCCCCCGACGCCACGGACCTGCGGACCGAAGAGGCCGTCGCCGCTGCCTACAACCAAGAGCGGCACGGACTGGCCTCGGCTCCCCAGACGGCGCTGCTGGACGACGACTTCGTCAGGGACTTCGCCGTGGTCGGCTCGGCCGATCACTGCGTCGAGCGGCTGACGCAGCTCGCCGATACGGGCCTCGACCACATCGTCGTGGTCGGACCGTCGCGGGACGTCGATGCTCGAGAAGCCCTGGCGCTCACCCGGCGCTTCGCGACGGAGGTCCTGCCCGGACTCCGTGAGACGAAGCCCTGACGCCGCCTGGTCGGTCCTCGCCGGATCGCCTGGTCCGTGCCCGGACCGACGGCCAGTTGCCCGATCGAGTCCAATAAGCTGGGGTCACGTTTTACAGTCACGGTTCCACGATTGGCCTGGTGATCTTCTTCGCTCTGATCGCCCTGCGGATGTTTTCCACGCAGCGCCGCGGCCGCTCACGGGTCTCGGCCCCCGGCCGCTCGTTCGTGCACACCGCACCGACCGACCCCGCAGCCGACACCGACACCGGCGCAGGGAACTCCGGGCAGATGGGGTCGACGGGCATCGCGCCGGGCTGGCTGACCGACCCCACGGGCCGGCACGAGAAGCGCTACTGGTCGGGCTCGGCCTGGACGGAGCACGTGAACGATGCGGGCGTCCCGGGGACCGACCCTCCGCCCGGTAGCGCCGATCGCTCCCCGCCGAGCTGAACCTGGTTCGATCTCGGCAGCCTCAGTTGGGCGTGGCGAAGTAATACTGCGCCAGCCCGAGTATCTGGTTCGTCTCGAGGTGATCGATGTCGGCGCGCACGTCGGCCACAACCTTGGCTGCCACATCCTTGCGATGCTCTTCGACGTAGGCGACCCAGCGGTGCGACGCGTTCGCCTTCCCTGCGCCGTGCCCCAGAAGGAGGATCGCTCCTGCAGGCGCCAACGCGTCACTGAGTTCGCGCCAGTACTCGGGGCTGTCGTCTTCGTACGTGCCCGAGGGATTCCCCGCGTGATGATGGACCTTGTGAAAGTGCCCGTGCGGATCCGTCGCGACCAGTCGCTCGGGCCGTTCGCCCGGTGCCGCGTCGGTCACGTAGAT
This sequence comes from Acidimicrobiales bacterium, assembly GCA_035503015.1. Lineage (GTDB taxonomy): Bacteria > Actinomycetota > Acidimicrobiia > Acidimicrobiales > RAAP-2 > Bog-473. Next base: position 13,722 of record DATJTU010000249.1, read on the forward strand.
GATGCTCTCGCGGAAGGCGATGACAGCGACGACGTTCTTGCCGCGGATCTGGTCCAGGTCGATCGCCATGTCAGACCTCTTTTCCCTTCTCCTCGAGGTCGGCTGCGACCGTTGCGTAGCCCGCGCCCGTCAACACCCGACGCAGGTCGACGAGTTGTTGGCCGTCGATGTCCTTGTCGGCCGGACGGGTGAAGACCTGGGTCTCCTGGCCGATGCGGAACAGAAACATGTCGTCGTGCCGGTCCTCGATCGACCCGATCGCCTCGAGCAACGACACGACGTCGTGCCACTCGACGTTGTGGTTCGTCTGGTCCTGAAAGATCTGAAGCAGGGTGTCTCGATGGTGGCCGCTGAGATGCTCGGGGTCTGCGTGTGACGGCATGGGGATCCTCTGGTTGCGGTGACCCCATCAATGTAGGACCAAGCCGGGCCCTGCAGGCGGGTTCCGCCGGGCGCCGCGGGCGGCCGGCCCTCTCGGTGCCCGGAGAGCGGCTCGGCCCCGCGCCCGATGCTGAGGACGTCCGTCTGCCGCTCGCCGGAGCAACCCGGACGTCTTGAGCATTGTTCGCACGTTGTCTACCTGAGCGTGAGGGATCCGACGCGTCCTCGTTCCTCTGGTCAGCGGCGTGCACAGGGTCGCGCCGCAGAGGAGGCGGCGGTCATGGGGCAACGACGAGCCGAACGGCAACCAGCAAGCTGGCGAGGAGCCTGCGTCATCGATGGCGACGTGGAGGACGCAGGGTGGCGCGAGTGCCAGATCATCGACATCTCGATGTTCGGCGTGGGCCTGACCCTTCGTCATCGACGCCCCTCGGACCTGATTGGTCGTACCCTGCGGGTCCAGATTCCCGCGGGAGCCGGATGCCTCAGCGCGTCCCTCGAGGGCGAGGTGCGACACGCTGACGCAGCTGAGCCCGGCGTGGCTCGCATCGGCATGGAATTCGGGCGCCTCTCGCGGTCAGAGCAGGCTCTGGCCGTCGTGCTCGACGCGTTGACCCAGACGCATCTGCCGGAACCGGAGACCAACGCCTACGAAACGCGGTCGCGTTGGACCACGGAGCTCGTGCGTCCGGGACACGAACTCCGTCCGAGGGCCAGCGCTTAGTCGACCGGGCTGGCCGTCGGCACGACCAGCTCCGAGTTGGCCTGAATCAGCGGGTTGCGAGGTCGCCGCCGCGGGCAATGTTGCGACTCCGTAAGAGCAAGGTGAACCTTCGAGGATCTCTCGGTAGCAATGGCGTGAAACCGGTCTGCGGCGGTGAGGCAGACCCATAAGTTGGCTGAAGCGGGTCCCCCCGGCCCGCACAATGGCCGAGTTCTGAGGCCTCGCGACCCCCTCCCCCCATCGTGAGGTCATCGGCTTGGCCAGCGTTCGGCCCTCGGTTCTCGACTTGGCGAGCCGGGGGCTGTTTCGCGACGTCGTAAGTTCTCACCACATGAGCCCAAGCTCCCAGGACACCCGCCGCGCGGAACTGCTTGCTCAGGTCAACGACCGGCTGGCCGGCGACGAAGTTGATCGCGTCACGTGGCCTCTCGGTCGGCTCGAAGCGGAGCGAGATCAGCGGCTGCGTGCGCTCGTGTCGTACGCGAAAGCGAATTCACCGTGGCATGCAGAGCGACTGGCGCACGTGGATGCGGATCGCTTGACCGCGTCCTCGCTGGACGAGGTCCCTGTGATGAGCAAGTCAGACCTCATGGACAACTGGGACGACATCGTCACCGACCGGCGCCTCACCAAGAAGGGGGCGGAAGCGGAGCTGGCGCGGCTGTCCGCTGATGCAGCCGGCATGTTCTGGATGAACGATTTCGTCCTGGTCGAGACAGGTGGCTCGACCGGTCATCCGACCGTCGTGGTGTGGGACACCAAGGGCTGGGTCGACATGGCCGCGATCGTGACGCGCTACGGCGCCTGGCTCCAACAGTCCGCTGCCTCGGGAGCCGAGAACCAGGATCCGCCGGCCGAGAGTTTCCGCTGGGTGCAGGCAACAATCGGCTCCAGTCACCCGACCTCGATGTCGCGGCAATTGGCCCGATTCTTCGAACGCCCCGAATTCGAGAACCACGAGATTCCTGCCAATAGTCCGATTGGCGATGCGGTTGCGGCCCTTCGCGAGCTGCATCCCCTAGGCCTCTTTGGCTTCGCGTCTGCACTCGTCGCCGTGGCCAACGAAGTCCAGCAAGGTCGATTGGACCTCTCACCGGCAATGGTCGGAGCCAGTAGCGAGCCACTCACCGAACAGATGCGCGAATTCCTCTTCGAGCAACTCGGAGCGGCACCTTCCAATACCTATGCCGTCACCGAACTGGGGGCGATGGCAGCCCGCACGATGCCGGGCCGTACGGACTTGTGCTTGGTAGAAGATGCGGCCGTCTACGAACCGGTGATCCACACGAACGACGGGACTCATGAGTCGGCAACGCAACAAGCCTCCGACGGGCTCATCGTCACGAACGTGCTCAACCGGGCAATGCCTCTGATTCGCTATCAGCTCCCCGATCGAGTGCTGATCGAAGATCCACTCGCGGACGCGCCGTGGAGTGGTCGCCGGATCACCGTGGTGGGCCCTCGACCTCCGGCCTTCACCTATCGGGTGCCTGGACACGACCCGGTGGTCGTCGATCCGATGTCAATACAGGATGCCGTGAGTTCGCATCCCTTCGTACTCGACTACTCGCTGCTGCAAACCGCCGAGGGCATCACGATCTTGGTGTGGCTCGGTTCGAAGTCTTGCGAATTCGAAGAGCTCGAGGAGCGATGCCGAGCGCACCTTGCCGCTGCGGGGTTGGAGCAGCCCGTCGTCGAGATCGCGTGCGTCGCGGGCCCAGGCGAACTTCCCCGGACTCCGGCCGGTAAGCGTCGGCACCTCATTCCATCTTCGGCGACGTAGCTCGTCCCGGCGCGAGCACGCGCGGGAGCAAACGTTGTACTCGCGTCTGTGTCAGGCCGGCAAAGGACGCCGCAGGCGAGCGAGGAACGGCGCACAGCGAACCCCACAACGGCCTTAGACGGGCCGGACCTCCACTGGCCCGATCATGGGATGGGCCGGCCCCCGGGTCGGCTTGGATGCATTCAGGGTCGCCCCTAACCGGTGTATTAGGCGGTAGGTGACACCCCCTCGGTCCAGGCCCGCTCTGTAACGCAACTGTCGCTCGGTCGATTTAGTACAAGCGGCGCGTTATCGGGCGACAGTCAGCCCCGGACCGAGAACAGCTTCCAGGTGCCGGGAACGCCCTTCAGCTCGTGATCACCCCGGTCCTCAAACTCAATTTCCGATCCGGAGACCAGGTCGCTCACCGTACGAGAGACGAGCACCTCGCTAGGACCGGCAGCCGCAGCCACCCTCGCTGCGATGTGGACGCCGATGCCACCGACATCGTCGCCACGAAGCTCGATCTCACCGCTGTGCAGTCCAGCGCGTATCTCGATACCCGATGGGCGTAAAGCATCCCGGATGGACTGCGCACAGCGGATCGCACGTCCGGGTCCGTCGAAGGTGGCTAAAACGCCGTCGCCGGTGGACTTGACCTCTCGTCCCCGGAATCGCTCAAGTTCTGAACTGATAACCGTGTCGTGCAAAGCGAGCGCTTCCTTCCAGTGCCGGTCACCCAAGCGAACGGCCAACTCGGTCGAGCCCACCACATCGGTGAACATCACGGTGGCCAGTACCCGGTCAACCCGAAGGGCTGGAAGCCTTCCCGTCAGGAATTCTTCAATGGCGTCCAGCCATAAGCCAGGGTCGTTGACGAAGAACAGGTAATCGCCGATGTCGATCTCGACCAGCCTGGCGCCGGCAATGCGGGCCGCGGCGAGGCCATGGGCAGCGGACATCCGTCGTCCTGTTCCTGAAACGACGAGGGTCGGGCTCTGGATGGCGGACAAGGCGGGACGAAGGTCCACCAGCGGGGCCGCCCGAGCACGCCAAGCTTGATCCGCCGGCGACAACGTCAGTCTGGAAGCACGCGAGAACCAGGCGCCGAACCGCTCATCGGTGAGCAGGCTCGGAGCCATTGAGGCCACCGAGAACAGCCGGCCTTGGCTCTCCATCTCTATTTCCTCGGCCGTAAGCCCCTCTGGGTTGTCCTCACACTGGCGCACGACAACTGGAGAGTCGACCACGACAAGAGCGGTGGTGCGCTGGGGGTGTGTGGCGGCGAACAGCAAGGATTGAGGTACTGAGAAGCCGAGCACGGCCGCTCGCCCGATTCCACAAGCGTTCAACACGGCCACCATGTCGTCCATGATGCTCTCGGACAATCGACCTTCGGCTGGAGCGATGCGGTCTGATGCTCCAGATCCACGTGGGTCGAACCAGATGTGACGGCAGAAGGTCGACAACCGGTCCAAGAAGCGAACCAGCCGGGGTTCCTCCCACATCATGTCGATCGGGAAATGGAACGACCGCACGACTAGGACGTCTAAGGGACCCTGGCCAATCACTTGGTAGGCGATGTGATCACCATCGTCGGTCTGGGCGAATCTGGTCTCGGGGACGTCAGCCATGAGCGGACAATCTGATCGAGGACGAGGGTAACCGCAACTATCAGTCGGATTTCAGGCACTGCGTAGAAAGCCGGTCAGTACTGCCGGATGCCGAGCGGCAGGACCGCCAATAACCGTCACCGACCCGGTGTTTGGGGCCGGGAGTCGTCGCATGTCTCAGGATTATTGATTCCAGCGAGGAGTGGGAACGCCGCTCTCTAAACGCCATGCTCTGCCCGCTTTGGCGGCCACGTGGAATCTCGCTGCGGCTATTCCGCAGAGGCAGAAAGCGAGTCCGGTGGACGCCGCCATGAGGATGGAAAGTCCCATGCCTCCGGACATCAGCACAAGAAGAAAGAGAGGGGAGCAGGGCAGGAGCCACAGCACGCCCACGCTGATCAACGTGGAGGCGACCTCGCCGTATTTGGGGAGGTTCTGCCAGTACCGAGAGCCGGCGTTGCGGTACTGACGATCCAGTGTGGCGCCCCACAGCTTTCGTTCTAGCCACGTGAGGCTGGCCAGCCTCGGATACGTACTGGCCGCCGCTGGCCTGGATCCTCAAGGCGCGGTGAGCCTCCGGGATTCCCAGGCCGATTCACTCTGTCGGAGAACCAATCCTTTCGTTCGTGCACGAAAACGCGGACGAGATGGGTTGGGTCAGCCTCAGCGCCATTGTCGGCGGGACCGGGTTCGATCCAGACCAAATCATCGACGAGATCGAAAGGCTGTGCGCCATCGGGGTTCTCACCTGTCGCTTGCGATGGAGCACTCAGAGCAGATCGTGGTCGGCATAGGCAAGCCCGTGACCCCAGGTGGCTAATACGCACCGAGCCGGCGGTCTGGGCGGGTTTGACCTTACGATGCCATGGTGAGACGTGGCGGTCCCTTGCCTCTGATCCGCTTCTCCAGTGGGCGTTCCCACAAGGTGTAGACGACGCCAGCGAGGACAACTGAGACGACGAACGCTCCCGTCACAGCAACCAGCGAGACCGAGAAGGATCGAGCCAGGTGGTGAATGAAGTAGTGGTGATCTTTCACGTAATTGCTGACGACGCGAAGAACGAGATCGTGAATCAAATAGAAGCAGTAGGACCACTCACCCAAACGAACCAGCCACCTCCTATGGAGCAAGCTCGAACCCTGTTCGAGATCAGCAGAAGCGGCTGAATAGATGAGAATCGCAAAGGGAATGACCGTCACGGCGGACCACGTGGCATAGTTCGGGACGAACCCAGCGGCGAGGTATCCGGCCGCTGCGAGTACCAATGCGACTCCCAGGGGGATCCGGCTCCGAGCGCCTCGTCGCATGGCCAGACCGAGCAGCATGCCGAGGCAGAACTCTGGCAACCGAGCTGGCGGGAAGATGAACGTCACCCAGTATCGGATCCCCTTGTCGATGGTGGCGTGCCAGAGAAGGGGCCACGCAACGATGAACACTGTAACGGCACCGAGGGCCCATGTTTGCCGTTTCGGGCTCAGGTAACGACGGAAGAGGACCAGCAGGAGCGGGAAGAGCGCATAGAAGAAAGCTTCGCACGACAACGACCACGCCACACCGTTGCCGGCGAAGTAGTAACGCGAGATTGGAAACCACGCCTGCAAGAGCAGGAACCCAATGATGGCGGTCGGGACGCTCGCCCCGATGATAATCAAACCGGCGCACCACGTCAGCCAGTAGGCCGGAACGATCCGAGCAACGCGTCGACGCCAGAACGTAAATGGCCTGTCGCCCTCCCGATGCGACCACGTCAGCACGAACCCGGACAAGATGAAGAAGAAGCTGACACCCGCCGTGCCTTGCTTGGTCGTGTGAATGATGAGCGAGAGTTCGTGGTATCCGATACCCCTGAAACGCAGCAACCCGCTGCAATGAATGGCGAACACCATGAGCGCAGCCACGAATCGGAGGCTCGTGAGAGAATCGAGCCGGACGATTCCCGTCGCCTGCACACGTGTGCTCGGCTCTCTGTCCATCATGCGCCGCCGTGTCCGCCCCTAGACATGTGGCCTTCCTCATCGTCAGTTCATCGGAGTTGGCCGGTGTCTTATGCCGACTGTGAGGTGGCGTCAACGGCCCCTCGATGTTCATCGCACGAAGGTCACCTTTTGGCAATGTGCACGCCAGACTTCGCACAACTGCCTTCCCGTGGCCTCGCGAATTCTCAGGGATTATTCAGGTTCAAGCTCGTGCGAGCCACTGGAACTGGTTGGGACCCGACGACTTCCGGTCGTTCAGAGGTCGATGAGCCCAGCGCGAGAAGAGTCTGATCGGGCTTTTCACTTCACGTTGGAGGCAGATGACCCGATCCTTGCGCTTCGAATTACGTCGCCCCATGCCGGCGATCGGGGGCACACCCGAAAGCTAGTTGTGGCCGTCCTTTCGGCGATGCAGGTAGGGCGATACCTGTCCCCGCAGACCAACCCTGCCAGGAACGTCCAGTGGACCCACTTGGCCCGCTGTTATCTGCCGGGCACGCAAGAACGCATCCAGCCCGTTTGACCGAACTTCACTCAGAAGGCGGTCCAAAGGTTGCGCAACCGTGATGCCGTCATATGGACCTTCTCGATAGAGCACCCGCTGCTTCGTTTCATCCCGGATGACGATGTCTCTCTTCAAACTTTCGGCAGCGAAGTAAGAACGCCAAAAGACGGAGATCAAAGCCTTGCTCCAGACGAGGATGGCCGACCTCTCTTTGTACGGCTCAATGGAGACCACGCCACCGGGGACCTCGACCTCCTCGGGCGCCATGTGCGCTGATTTTAGGATCGGTTGGCTTTGTTTCCCGGAAAGGGGGGCCACAGTGACCCCCCGACGGCGTTCTGGGCGATCGCCTAACCGATCGACAGGGGAACTCTTAAGACGTTGCGCCTTCCCTGTCGACGGGTCTCATCGAGAGATTCAGCCGCTCACCGCCAGGAGCCTCCACCTGCCGGGCACGCCCTTCAGTTCGTGCTCGCCCCTGTCCTCGAACTCGATCCCCGACCCGGCCACGAGCGGGGGAACAGATCCCGAAACCAGGACCTCGCCAGTTGACGCTGAAGCGCCCACGCGCGCCCCGATGTGGACAGCCATCCCCGCGATGTCGTCCCCCCGAAGCTCTATTTCGCCCGTGTGGAGGCCGGAGCGCACCTCGATGCCGAGCCCGGACAGGGCGTCCCGAATGGCGCAGGCACAGGTGATCGCCCGGCCTGGGCCGTCAAAGGTCGCGACGAACCCATCGCCAACGGTGTTCACCTCCCGTCCACCGAATCGATCCAACTGACGTCGCACGGTCTCATCATGTCGGTCGAGAAGGTCCCTCCAGCGCACGTCGCCGAGCTCGGCCGCTCGAGACGTGGAACCAAC
>DATJTU010000250.1:0-9025 GCA_035503015.1 Acidimicrobiales bacterium
GGTGATCTGGCGGACGACGTCGAGATGACGAGGGCCGTTGGTGGCTGCCATCAGCGCGCCCTCGGACGTGAGCACTCGGGCGAACTCACGGACTGCCCGCGCAGGATCCGCCACGTGATACAGCATGTGATTGGCCACGACCACGTCGAATGCGCCGTTCTCGAATGGCAGGTCTTGGACGTCACAGGTGCGAGCTTCCGCGAGCTCGATGTTCGAGAGGGGCTCCACCGCCCCGGTCGCGGCCTGCACCATCCCTGGGGAGAGATCGGTGAGCGTCAGCCGCAGGCGGGGAAGGAGCGGCGCCACGTTGACCCAGAGCGCGCCCGATCCACAGCCGACCTCGAGGACGCGGGCACCGGGTGTCCATTCGAGGTGACTGATGAGCCAGGGATACCAGGGCTCGTCCGAGCGGGCGTACTTGGCGTGAAGCGCGATCCGCGCGTTGAGGTTGGCCGGATCCCGGTACTGGTGGTCGCGCAGGTACTCGGTGTCGGTGCCCGACCGCTCAGGGCCGCTCATGAGCCGATGGTAGGTGAGACAGGTTCGCTGACGCTGTTCAGCCGCGAGGAATGGTCTTGACCATCTGAAGGGCGGGCTGATCCTGTCCCCAGAGCTCGAGGAACTCCTCGAGAGGGCGAAAGCCCTGAGCCACGTAGAAGGACCGCGTCTTGACGTAGCCGGGATCTGAGTGACGCGGGCTGAGCGTCTTGACTTGCAGGAATTCGATGTCGCGCGCGGCAAGCCAGCGCTCGGCCTCGGCGAGCATCGCCGCTCCGACGCCGCGCCGATGGTGCTCGGGACGGACGCCCATCACGTACACCTCTGCGGCGTAGGGCGTATGGATCACGAGCGTCAGGATGCCGACGTCCTCGCCGGCGATTGAGGCGACGACAGTTGGGTTGGCGTCGGCGGCACGCACATAGTCGTCGACCGATTCGGGAATGCCGAACCAGGTCGGCAGTGTGGCGAGGATCTCCCGGCAGCGCGGACCGGTCCCCCTCTCGTCCAGACGCAGCTCGATGCTCGCTGGTTCGCTCACGTCTCAAGCATGCCCGGTTCTGCCTCCTGTCATGGGACTCGTCGTGCTAACAAGCGGGTGATGCGGATCGTCCACGCTTCGTCCGAGCCGACGTTGGCGAAGCTGCTTCGTCGCGCCTGTGATGACACGCCGACGTATCCAGAAGTCGGAGCCTCTCTTGCCGGGGACACCAATCTTCGGGGCTACCACTGCAACCGCTATCACATCGCGCTGGGCGACGGGCGGGACACGTTCGCGAAGGCGGTGGAGGGACTGCGCTCGTGGCAGGCCCATCGGCTCTCCGGTGTGTCGGTGTATCCGGAGCATGCCGGCGTCGAAGAGGGCACCACGGTGATCCTCGGCCTTGGGAAGGGACTTGCGGTCGTCGCCCCGTGCCGTGTCGTTGCGGTGCTCGAGGACGCACGCCGATGGGGATTCGCATACGGGACGCTTCCCGGCCACCCCGAGAGCGGCGAGGAATCCTTCATCGTCGAACGTTCAGACGAGGGAGCCGTCCGCTTCACTGTCACGGCCTTCTCGCGTCCAGCCGACCGGTTGGTCAGGCTGGCCGGGCCCGTCGGCCGTGCGCTGCAACAGCGGGCAACGGACGGCTACCTGAGGGCCCTGCGGCGTTACGTCGTCGCCACCGGTTCCTGACGAGCCACGAGAATCCCGGAACCGCGAGGTGCCGGGGCGTGCTCAGAGGGCGCGCTGCACCCCTTCCCAGTACGGGTCGCGCAGCTTTCGCTTGTAGAGCTTGCCGTTCGGGTCCCGCGGCATCTCGGTGGTGAAGTCGATCGTCTTAGGCGTCTTGAACTTGGCGAGTTTGTCGCCGCAGAAGGCGAGGATCTCAGCGGCCAGCTCGTCGTCTGCCTCGACGCCTTCGGCGGGCTCGATCACCGCCTTGACCTCTTCGCCCCAGTCCTCGTGGGGGATCCCGAAGACTGCGGCGTCACCCACCTTGGGGTGGGAAAGGAGCACGTTCTCGATCTCGGCGGGGTAGATGTTGGCTCCACCCGAGATGATCATGTCGATCTTGCGGTCGCGCAGGAACAGATACCCGTCCTCGTCGAGGAAGCCGACGTCGCCCACGGTGAAGAAGGCGCCGATGCGGTTCTTCTTGGTCTTTTCCTTGTCGCCGTGGTACTCGAAATCGGCCGACTGCATCGCCATGTAGACGGTGCCGATCACCCCCGGCTCCTCGATGCGGTTTCCTTCGTCGTCGAAGACGGCGATCTCGCTGATCGGCCAGGGCTTGCCGACGGTGCCAGGCTTTTGCAGCCACTCTTCGGCGGTGACGATCGTGCCGCCTCCTTCGCTGGCCGCGTAGTACTCGTCGACCGAGTTGCCCCACCAGGCGATCATCTTGTGCTTGACGTCGATCGGGCACGGCGCGGCGGCATGGATCATGTGTTGGAGCGACGTCACGTCGTACTTCTCTCGCACGTCCTCGGGCAGTGCCAGGAGCCGGTGGAACTGAGTCGGGACCATGTGCGACGTCGTGACCCGGCGCTCCTCGATCAGCCGCAGCATGTCCTCGGGCAGCCACTTGTCCATGAGGACCACGGTGTGCCCCAGATGCAGTGACGCGCTGCCGAACCGCAGCACGGCGGTGTGGTACAGCGGCGAGCCGATGATGTGGACGTTGTCGTCCTGGGGCTGGATACCGAAGAGGAAGAGCAGACCCGACAATCCGAGAGCGGCCTGCTCCGGGGTGACGCCGAGGAGCTTGCGGTAGATGCCCTTGGGGTTGCCGGTCGTGCCCGACGTGTAATTCATGACGTCACCGATCGTGCGGTCCTCGGGCAGCGTCGTGGGCTGGGCATCCCTGCCGGCGGCATACGAGGCGAACCCGGGCACGGTGCCGACGCCGAGCAGGGCGTCTCCGGCGAGTCCCGCCTCCTCGGCCGCGGCGACAGCGACGTCCGCGAAACGCTCGTGGGCCACGAAGGCCTTCGCCCCCGAGTCCTTCAGGATGTACGCGACCTCGGGAGCCACCAGGTGGTGGTTGATGGGGACGAGGTACCAGCCGGCCTGGAGCGCGGCGAGATAGATCTCGATCATCTCCGGTGAGTTGGGCAGCAGTGTCGCCACGACATCGCCGACCGCGAAGCCCTGCGCCCGCAGTGAGTGGACGAGCTGATTGGCGTGACCGAGGAGCTCGCCGGCCTTGACCTCGTCGCCCTCGGGCGTCACCAGCGCCAGGTAGTCGGGATCCTCTTGGGCCAGGGCCCAGAAGCCGAGGTCACCCATCAGCAGTCTCCTTGCAGGCTCGCGTTCAGGCGCGGGCCAAATGGCAGCCCCCGCCGGCTGCAGGCTAGAACGTGTTCTAACTTACGGCAATTTGCGGGGCCCGCGACGAGGGTCAGCACAGAGATCGGGAGAGTCGACCATGGCTGGGTTCCTCGAAGGGAAGGTCATCGCCGTCACGGGGGGCGGTGGCGGGATCGGCCGGGCCGTCGCGCTGGCGTCCGCCGCCGAAGGGGCCAAAGTGCTCGTGGCCGACTACGGGGTGGGCATGGCGGGGGAGGACCCCACGAGCGAGGTCGCCGACGCCGTGGTCACCGAGATCACGAAGGCCGGCGGCGAGGCGCTCGCTGTCGCCGACGACATCTCGAAGATGGAGTCGGGTGAGCGCTTGGTCGCGACCGCGGTGGACACGTGGGGCCGGATCGACGGCGTGGTGGCAGTGGCGGGCATCTTGCGCGAGCGGATGCTGTTCAACATGTCCGAAGACGAGTGGGACGCCGTCATCGCCACCCACCTCAAGGGGCACTTCACGGTGTTCCGCGCCGCGGCAGCGGTCATGCGGAAGCAGGAGGGGGGTGGCGCCCTCATCGGTTTCACCTCCGGCGCCTTCCAGGGCAGCGTCGCCCAGGCGAACTACTCGGCCGCCAAGGGCGGCATCGTGTCGCTCGTCCGCTCAGCGGCCGTCGGCCTGCACCGCTACGGCATCACTGCGAACGCCATCGCACCCGTCGCTCGCACGCGCATGTCCGCCAACGTCCCGGCGGAGCTCGCCGAGATGGGCGACCCCGAGGACGTCGCACCCATGGTCGTCTACCTGTTGAGCGACAACGCGAAGCACATCACCGGTCAGGTGTACACGGTGGTCGGCACGAAGATCGCGGTGTGGAACCAGCCCCTCGAAGTGAGGGCGATGTGGGCCGAAGGCCGCTGGACGCCCGGGGAGATCGCGGAGCGGATCGACGGCAACATCGGGCAGGAGCGGATGCCGATGCTCGACCGGATCGAGGCCATGCGCCAAGCGGCGGCGTCGGGGGACAAGCCGAACGCATAGGGCGACGTCCCGTCGTCGGGGAGCGCACGCTCCTCCCCTTCCGAGGGAGCGGGCGCTCACCGGCGGAAGCTCAGGAGTCGGGGGTGACGCGCCTCGAACGCACGTGGCGGGGGAACTAGACGACGCGGTGCAGGCGGGGGAGGCGACGCGCCGTCATGTAGATCTCGAGCGCATTTCCTTCGTGATGGGCCGCGACCACGACGGCGCCGCCGGCCTGCTCCTGGTCGAAGAGGCCTCGCATGCTCTTGCCCCACGCGACGGCCGAGCGAGCGATCTGCCGGTCGGCCTGTTCCCAGGGCGGGACGCACACCTCGATCTGGTACATGGGCTCGAAGGTCACCACGTGCGTGGGCGTCTCACCGTGCTCGGCGAGCCACTCTGCCTTCTCTTCCTCGGTCCAGACCTTGTCGTTCGTCATGACTACCCACTGCTCAACGGTGGCCATTGCACACCTCTACTCCCTCCCGCCGTATCGGTCTCATTGGGAGAAGGCTTGAGGGAGGCCGCTCCTACGCGGGTCTCCGCCGATCAGCTCATCGTGCTGCTCTGACGCGTATACGGCGCGTGGGTCACGCAGGATGCCGCAAAAATGTTGCAACTCAGGTGCAGTCTTCGCGGGTCAGGGTCCACCGCGGCAGGCGGCCGGTTTCCTAGCCTGAGCGGGAGCGCACGGTGTCTGCGCAGCGGGCAGTTCCCCTTACAGGGGCGGGGTCGGAACGACGGAGGAAAGGGGAGCGGGCCGATGGAGGCAGGGACGGACGAGGTCTTCGCCGCCGGAGATCCGCAGGGCGAGTCCATCCCCGAGATCCGCCCGTGGCGGGAGGTGGGTTGGATCTTTCGTGACGGCGACGCCTACGCCATCGAGCGCCAGGGCGAAGAGACGAGAACCCGCTCCACCCGCGTCTCGCACATGCGGGACGAGTAAAGCGAAAAACCGCCCGCGGTCAGCGCCGGATTCGCCGGCGCGCCATCAGGCCCGCTGATCCGCCGGCTCCGCGGCACCAGCCACCTTCTCGGTTCCGCCGGACCCGTCTCCGGCGACGAGCTGCCGGTCCTCGGTGGCCACCGTCTCCGCTGTGACGTCGAGTGGGGCGTGATGCGTGCCCAGCCACGCCTTCCAGCGCGAGCGCGTCCGGACGAGGATGACGATGCCGCCGAGCACCAGTGCGATTCCCGCCAGTTGGACCAGGTCCGAACCGAGGCGGCCGTCCTCCCCGAGCCACAGGTGCTCGTCGAGTGAGCGCTCGATGCCCCACAGCACCATGCCGGTCCCGAGCACGATCCCCGGCGGATAGCCGCGACGCGGCGCGCCATTGGGCCAGCGGTTCAACGCGTGCTCGATCGCGATCAGCACCAAGAACACGGCGAAGTCCTCGAGCGCCTGGAAGATCGGCACGGGCAGGCGTCGCCCGGTCTGCCCGGCGTAGTACATCCCGAACCACTGGTTCGTCGGATGGCCGCCGCCGGCGTACATCAGCTGCGGCCCGAGGAGGCGTCCCAGGGCCCAGCAGGCCAGCAGGACGGGCACGGCCAGATCGAGGGCGCGGCCCAGCGGGAGCTCGGGGCAGCGCCGCCGGGTCAGGACGATGCCGGTGGGGACGGCGGCGATCAGGCCGCCGAAGGACGACAGGCCACCGTGCCAGACGGCGAAGACGCCCGTGGGGTCGTGGGTGTAGGCGCTCAGGTTGGTGAGCACGTGCATCGCCCTTGCGCCGACGATGGCGGCCAGGATGATCCAGAGGAAGACGGGGAGGAACCAGTCGGTCGGGTACCCGTTCTTGCGCAGCCGGCGCTCGAAGTACGTGAAGCCGAACCAGAACGTGATCGCGAGGCCGACGCCGTAGGTGTGGACCTCGAGGGGCCCGATGTGGAAGGCGACTGGGATGGGTCTCATGGCGTGACGGCTGCTGCCGCCGGGCCCGGCGAAGGATGGCAGGGACCGGCGAGACCCAGGTTACGACGGGTGGGGGCGTTGGTGGCCTTCAGCCCTCGGAGCGGGGCAGAAGGGCGGCAGAACGGCAGAGAGCGCGTGCCAGGCCCGTTAGGGCCGGCCTGCTCCCACGAACCCGTCGCCCAGGCGGAGCGACGTGATCCAGACCGATGCCCCGGTGTAGGGGGCCTCGATCATCGTGCCGGGCCCGACGTACATCGCGACGTGCGTGTCGCCCCCGGGTCCGTAGAAGAGAAGGTCGCCCGGCTGGAGGTCACTGATGGGGACCGGGGTGGAGTCCGACATCTGGGCGCCCGAGTAGTGGGGGAGGCCGACGCCGACCTGGCCCCAGGACCACGCCGTGAGGCCCGAGCAGTCGAAGCCCGGGTCAGCCGAGCCCTTGGGCGACTCGCCGCCCCAGACGTAGGGCACGCCGATCTGGCTCTCCGCCGCTTGGACGGCTCCGGCACCACCAGCGGCTGTCGGCGGTGGTGCGGCTTGCGACAGGCCGGCCAAGTTCGCTCCTCCACCGCCGCCCGACGACGCGGGCTGGGTGACGGCAGCAGCGGCAGCGGCCGCAGCAGCGGCCTGCTTGGCGGCGGCGGCACGAGCGGCTGCCGCCGCCTCGGCCTCCTGCTGCTGCTGGACCAGCTGTGCGATCTGTCCTTGCTCCTGCGCCAGCGCCGACTTCTGCGACTGCACGGCCTGTGCGTTCTGCGCGACCGCGTTCTGCTCGGCCGTGACCTGTGTCTGCGCCTGCTGCTGCTCGTTCGAGAGCTGGGATACCTGCGAGTTCAGCGAGTTCTCTGCGGTGTGGAGGTTGTCGACCGCCAGCGAGATGTCACCCTCGGCGATCTCGTTGTACTCGTTCACCGCGCCGGCGGTCTCTTGGTCGCCGCTGAAGATCGAGTTCTGCGAGGAGGCCGTGCCGTCAGTGATGTAGTTGGCCACCGCAGCCTTGGAGAGGGTCTTCTTGTCCTTGGCGACCTGCGCCTGGTCGGTGGCGATGTTGGCCTTCGTCGTCGCGATGTTCGAGTTGATCTGACCGAGGTGATACTTCGCCTCGTCGTACTGCTGGCTCAGTGCAGACATCTGGTCCTGCGCCTGCGTGAGCTGTGCCTCGATGGCCGCAGCCTTCGCCTTGGCATCCGAGATCGCGTCACCGGCGGCGGGGCGCGCCAAACCAAGCACAGTGCTCGCCAACACTGTGACGACGGTCAACGCGGGGACACCGACCCGCTGGAGCAACGTGTTGCTCCGTGATGACCGCGGCGTGGAGTGGTTTATAGACCGCTCTACGTCAGTCACGATGGACCACATTCTTATAAGGCTTCCTTCGCCGTTTCAAACACCATCGGTACGAAACGGCTGTGTGTAGTCGCACTCATGGTGCGAAACACCAGGTGGCCCTGCCTGGTGAAAATTTCGTAACTTTTCCGGACCGTAGACCGGGAACGAAATCAGTCGTTTGGAACTACGGTCGACTCCATGGGCGAAATGATCGAATTTCCGAGTAATGGGTCGACGGCCGGCGGCTACTTGGCGACACCTGAGAGCGGCAGCGGTCCCGGCGTCGTGGTGATCCAGGAGTGGTGGGGACTCGTCGATCACATCAAGGACGTGTGTGAGCGCTTCGCCGCGAGCGGGTACGTCGCACTCGCGCCCGACCTCTACCACGGGCAGCAGGTCAAGCCGGGCGAGCCTGACGAAGCCGGCAAGGCGATGATGGCGATGAAGATGGACCAGGCCGCGCGCGACATGAGTGGCGCCGTCGACGAAGTTCTGCGACGGAGTTCGAGCGATCGTGTCGGCGTCATCGGCTTCTGCATGGGGGGCGGCCTCGCGCTCGTCCTGGCGACGCATCGTCCCGACGCGGTGGCGGCGGTCGTGCCGTGTTACGGCATCATCCCGTGGCCCGACGCACAGCCCGACTACTCAGCGATGTCGGCGGCGGTGCTCGGGCACTACGCGGAGAACGACGACTTCTTCACGCCCGAAGCAGCCAACGCGTTGGCCGACGAGTTGCGCAGTCTCGGCAAGTCGGTCGAGATCGTGATCTACCCCGACGCGGACCACGCGTTCTTCAACGATTCGCGCGAGGAGGTCTACGACCCCGACGCGTCGCGTGCGCTCTGGGACCGCACGTTGGCCTTCTTCGACGAGCACGTGCGCTGAGGCTGCAAGAGCAAGAGCAAGAGCAAGAGCAAAGCGCGTCGCTCCGCGACCAAGGACCAGCGCGCCCCTGCTCGACGCGCTGCCGATGGGATCGCCACACATCGCGACCGACGCGCGACACGCGCCACGCGAGACCACCCGAAAGAGGCACGCGGGGCGTTTGTTACCCTTGCGTCATGTCTCAACGCTCACGCGACCTGCCTCGCCGGTCTTGCCTTTCAACCCCCGGTGACAACGAGAAGTTCCTGGCCAAGGCCCCAACGGTGGCCGCCGACATGACCTTCTTGGACCTCGAGGACGCCGTGGCCCCACTGGCCAAGAAGGGCGCACGGCCCAAGGTCGTCGACGCCATCAAGAACCTGCCGTGGGACGACCGGGTGCTGTGCGTGCGCGTGAACGCCTGGGACACCGAATGGACCTACGGCGACGTCATCGAGGTCGTCGGCAACGCCGGAGAGCGGCTCGATGAGGTCATGCTGCCCAAGGTGCAGTCAGCCGCCGAAGTCGTCGCACTCGACCTCCTCCTCACGCAGGTCGAGAAGAACTCGGGGCTGCCGGTCGGGCACGTCGGGATCGAGGCGCAGATCGAGACGGCGCGCGG
>DATJTU010000251.1:0-3272 GCA_035503015.1 Acidimicrobiales bacterium
TTCGTCAAGATCGGGGATCGCCGGCTCCGCCTCGACAAGGTCGACACCAAAGGACGGATCACGTTGCGCCACCGCGGGCGCCTCCATCACATCGGGATCGGCAACCCCTACGCCGGCTGGCGCGTCGCCATGCTCATCGACGGGCTCGACATCGAAATCGTCGGGCTCGACGGCTCTCCGCTGCGCCGCCTCGTGCTCGATCCCACCAAGGATTACCAGAGGATTCCCTGATCAAGTCGGTCTACGATGTCGTGACACATCTCGGTCTTCGATGTCTTGCGACATCACACGAGCGCCCCCGGCAGGACTCGAACCTGCGCCACCGGCTCCGGAGGCCGGTGCTCTATCCGCTGAGCTACGGGGGCGGGTGATCGCTCACGCCCGTCCGAGGGGCACGCGAACAAAGAACGATCGTACTCGGCAGGCACCGCGCTGCTCCCTCGCTGCCCGGGATGGCGGGAAGGCTGCCGTATCCTGCATCTCCATGCCGATCGATCACGACCTGGCAATCGCGCCACTCGAGCGGCAGCTGCTCCCGCGGACGGCCGAGATAGACGAGAAGGGTCACCTCCACGTCGGTGGCGTCGACGTGCTCGACCTGGCGGCGGAGTTCGGCACGCCCCTCTTCGTCTACGACGAGGACCACCTGCGCCATGCCTGCCGCGAGGCCGTCGACGCGTGGGGCGAGGGCGTGGCCTACGCGACCAAGGCCTTCTTGTGCCAGGCCATGGCCCGCTTGGCCGACGAGGAGGGCATGCACCTCGACGTCGCCTCCGGTGGCGAGCTCTTCGTGGCCCGCGCGGCGGGTGTCGCCCCCGAGCGCCTCGTCCTGCACGGCAACAACAAGTCGGAGGACGAGCTCGCCGCTGCCCTCGAGCAAGGCCTCGGACGGATCGTGGTGGACTCCTTCGACGAGATCGCCCGGTTGGGGAGCCTCCTCGAGGCTGCGCCGGGCGGCGCCGCGCGACCGCGGGTGCTGGTGCGCGTGACGCCTGGGGTCGAGGCGCACACGCACGAGTTCGTCCGCACGGGCCAGGAGGACTCCAAGTTCGGCTTCTCGGTCTCGTCGGGTGCGGCCTCCGCCGCCGTCGCCGCGCTCGAGCTCATGGCGGGCGTCGAACTGGTCGGTGTGCACGCGCACATCGGTAGCCAGGTCTTCGAGGCGTCCTCGTTCGAGCAGGCGGCCGAGGTGCTGGGCGCGTTCTTCGCGCCGCTCGGGTTGCCCGAGCTGGTCGTCGGCGGCGGGCTCGGCGTGCCCTACGTCAACGGCGAGTCGGCGCCCAGCCAGGCCGAGTGGGCCGCCGTCACGCGGGCCGCCTGCAGGAAGGCGGGCGTCGACGGCGCCACGCGGATCTCGGCCGAGCCGGGGCGCTCGATCGTGGCGACGGGGGGCATGACGCTCTATTCGGTCGGCACCGTCAAGCACCTCCCCGGCATCCGCACCTACGTGAGCGTCGACGGCGGCATGAGCGACAACCCGCGGCCGGTCCTCTACGGCAGCGGCTACGAGGCGTTCTTGCCACGGGCGACGGACGCCCCGCGTCCGCGGCCGGTGCGCGTCGTCGGCAAGCACTGCGAGAGCGGTGACCTCGTGGTGCCCGACGCGTTCGTACCCGACGACCTGACCGTCGGGGACGTCCTGGCGACACCGGTCACCGGTGCGTACGGCTATGCGATGGCGTCCAACTACAACAAGGTGCCCCGTCCGGCCGTGCTCTTCGTCGCCGGCGGCCGCGCCCGCGTGGTGGTGCGCCGCGAGACGCCCGACGATCTCGTCCGGCTCGATGCCTGACCGCCGAGCGCCCTCCCCGAGGCCGAGTCCCAGCGTGCACAGCGGTTAGCGTTTGGAGGTGACCGCGCAGAAGGCGACCCGCCGGCGGACGACACGCACGGCACCCCCCGACGCCGCGCCGACCAACGCGCCCGCGGCGCGCGCCGGGCGCACCGAGCCGCACGCGCACCCGGCCCCGACGGTGCGGGTGGCGCTGCTCGGTGCCGGCAACGTGGGCGGTGCGTTGGCCGAGATCCTCCTCACCCGGGCCGACGACGTGGCGGCACGCACCGGCATCCGCCTCGAACTGGCCGGCATCGCCGTGGCCAATCCGGACCGGGCCCGCTCGGCGGTGATCCCGGCCGACCTCATCGGCACGGACGCGGCGGCCCTGGTGGCGCGCGACGACGTCGACGTCGTCGTCGAGGTGATCGGCGGGCTGCACCCGGCTCACGAGCTGGTGGAGGCGGCGCTGCGCAACGGCAAGCCCGTGGTCACGGCGAACAAGGCGCTGCTGGCCACCGCGGGTGCGGAGCTGGCCGAGGTGGCCGCCAATGCGGGTGTCGACCTCCTCTACGAAGCCGCGGTGGCCGGCGCGATCCCCGTGATCCGGCCCCTGCGCGAGTCGCTGGCGGGCGAACAGATCGTGCGCATCATGGGCATCGTCAACGGCACCACCAACTACATCCTCACCAAGATGGAGGAGGCGGGCGACGACTACGACGACGTGCTGCGCGAGGCCCAGGCGCTGGGGCTGGCCGAGCGTGATCCGACCGCCGACGTCGAGGGGCACGACGCCGCCGCCAAGGCGGCGATCCTGGCGTCGCTCGCGTTCGGCAGTGACGTGGTCGACGGCGACGTGCACCGCGAGGGCATCAGTGGGATCAGCGCGGCGGACGTTGCGTACGCCAACCGGCTCGGGTATTCCGTCAAGCTGTTGGCGGTCGCCGAGCTGCTCGACGGCGGCCCCGAGGTCTCGGTGCGCGTGCACCCGGCGATGGTCCCGAAGACGCACCCGCTGGCCTCGGTGCGCGGCGCGTTCAACGCGGTGTTCGTCGAGGGCGCGGTGAGTGGCGAGCTCATGCTCTACGGGCGCGGCGCGGGCGGCGGCCCGACGGCGAGCGCGGTGCTGGGCGACGTGGTCGACGCGTCGCGCAATCTGCTCGCGGGCGCCCCGGCGCCGGCGCCCAAGCGCAGCCGGACCACGGTGCGCTCGCAGAACGACATGCGCTCCGCCTTCTACCTCAGCATGGACGTGGCCGACCGCCCCGGTGTGCTGGCCGCGGTGGCCAAGATCTTCGGCGACCACGACGTCTCGATCCGGGCCATGGAGCAGGTCGGCCTGGCCGAGGAGGCCCGACTGATCTTCTTGACCCACGTGGCGCGCGAGGGCGACCTGCTGGCCACGATCGACGCGCTGCGCAACCTCCAGGCGGTCGACCGGGTGAGCGGCGTCCTGCGCGTCGTCGACGGCGCCGACGGACACGGTGACGACGGCAGC
>DATJTU010000252.1:0-4665 GCA_035503015.1 Acidimicrobiales bacterium
GGGGTACTGCTCCTATGCTCGCGGCGTGCTGGTGGCCCTGTGCGGCGGCGTTGGGGCCGCCCGGATGCTCTCCGGGTTGGTACGCGTCGTTCCCCCGGCCGACATCACCGCCGTCGTCAACGTCGGCGACGACATGGTCCTCCACGGACTCCACATCAGTCCGGACCTCGACACGGTCACCTACACGTTGGCAGGCATGGACAACCGCGAGACGGGCTGGGGCGTCGCGGACGAGCGCTGGACGGTCATGGAGGAGCTGGCACGACTCGGCGGCGAGGATTGGTTCCGCCTGGGCGACCGGGACCTGGCCACGCATCTGTTCCGCACCGGGCGCCTCGACGCCGGGGAGCCGCTCTCGTCGGTAACCGCAGAACTTGCCTCTCGGCGCAGCGTCGGCGTCAGGATGCTGCCGGTGACGGACGAGCCGCTGCGAACACGTCTGACGCTCGGCTCGGCCACCGAACTCGGGCCCGCCGGTACCGAGGTCTCGTTCCAGGACTACTTCGTCCGGCTTCATCACGAGGTCCCGGTGCAAGCTGTGCGCTTCGACGGGGCCGCCTCAGCGGTGCCCGCGCCAGGGGTCCTGCAGTCCATTGCTCGAGCGGACGTCGTCGTCGTCTGCCCGTCCAACCCCGTCGTCTCCATCGGTCCGCTGCTCGCTGTTGCGGGCGTGCAAGAGGCACTCGAAGCTCGGCGGGACGACGTCGTCGCTGTCTCCCCGATCGTCGCCGGTGCGGCGCTGAAGGGTCCGGCGGACCGCCTCATGGCCGAACTCGGCATAGAGCCGTCCGTCGTCGGCGTGGCCCGCCTCTACGCGCCATGGGTCGGGACCCTGGTCGTGGACGTCGCCGACGAGGCAGCCGCCCCGGCCGTCGAAGCTGAGGGTCTCCGCTGTGTCGTGGCGCCGACCGTCATGCAGTCGCCCGAAGTGGCCGCAGACCTCGCCCGGGTGGTGATCGATGCCCGGCGCTGAGGGGATCGCAGTGATCCCTGTCACAGGCATCGGCGAGGTGGCGCCCGGCGAAGACGTCGCTGCCCTGGTCGCCGCGGCGATCGCACCAGCGCGGACAGGCGCCGTGGAACTCCACGACGGTGACGTCGTCGTCGTGACGCAGAAGATCGTGTCGAAAGCAGAGGGGCGGCTCGTCGCGATTGCGGACGACGCCGAGGCAAAGCTCGAACTCGTCGCGCAAGAGTCGATTCGGGTCCTGCGCCGACGCGGCGACCTCGTGATCAGCGAGACGCGTCACGGCTTCGTGTGCGCGAATGCCGGCGTCGACCTGTCCAACGTGGCCGAGGGTACGGCGGCCCTTCTCCCCGACGACCCGGATCGGTCGGCGCGGCGGATCAAGGCCGGCCTCGCCCGCGCCCTCGGCGTCGACGTGGCCGTCATCGTGTCCGACACGTTCGGCCGAGCCTGGCGTCGCGGTGTCACCGACGTCGCGATCGGCTGCGCCGGTATTGCGGCCGTGCTCGACCTCAAGGGGACGCCGGATGCACATGGTCGTGAGCTCGTCGCGACCGAAATCTGTGTGGCAGACGAACTTGCCTCCGCGGCCGAGCTGGTCATGGGCAAGGACCGATCGGTGCCTGTCGCCATCGTGCGGGGCGTGCCTGACGCGTGGCTCCGGCCCTCCTCAGTCAGGACTGAGATCGTCCGCCCGCCCGACGAAGACCTCTTTCGCTGATCGCGCGCCCGGCGGCCGGGCCGCCGGCCCGGTCAGCCCAGACGCTCGCCCACGGAGTCGAGGACAGCTTGCGCGCCGTCGACTAAGTCCGTCCACGGCCTCCACCCGAGTTGGATTCCGGCCCGCTCGATGTCGAGGCAGGATCGCCGCTGGTCGCCGACCCGAGCCGGCGCCGTCGTGCGCGCCGACTCGACCCCGCGGAGGGCTGCCATCGTGGCCAGCAACGCGTTGACGGTCGTCTCCCGGCCCGTGGCGATGTTGCACACGAGGCCGCCCCCCCGCGTGGCAGCTCGAACGAAGGCGTCGACGACGTCGTCGATGAACACGAAGTCCCTCGTTTGCTCGCCGTCACCGAATACCACGACTTCTTCATTGCGCACGATTCGATCGGCGAATATTGCGACGACGCCCGATTCGCCGTGGGGGACCTGGCGAGGCCCGTACACGTTGCCGAGGGCGAGGGCGCAGAATTCGAGCGCGTAGAGATCTCTGTACGCGACGAGGTAGTCGATGACTGCTTTCTTGGAGACTCCGAAGGGTGAGCTGGGCGTCTGGGGGTGCGACTCGCGGACAGGGAGGTCCTCGGGCGACAGACTGCCGTACAGGGTGTTCCCGCTGGCCGCGTACACGACGCGCTCGGTCTCGGCCCGGCGTGCGCCCTCGAGCACGTTGAGAGAACCCACCACGTTGACCGCGGCGTCGAAACCCGGCTCGGCGAGGGCGAGCCCCGTGTCGGGCTGCGCCGCGAGGTGAAAAACGAGTTCGGGCCGGCGACGGCCCATCAGCTCGATGATTCCAGGAGCGGTGATGTCGAGATGATGGATGGTCAACGACCGCCCGGCGCTGCCCCGGGCCTCAGCGAGATTCGACAACGACCCGGTCGAGAAGTCGTCGACGACGTCGACGTCATGTCCCTCGACGAGCAACCGGTCGACCAGGTTCGAGCCGATGAAACCAGCTCCCCCCGTGACCAGCGTGCGCATGCCTCGGCTTTCTAGCCGGAGACACGCTCGCCGTCGACCAAGGTCCCCGACGAGACCACGGCGTCAGCTCCGAGCACCGACACTGCGCGGACGTCGCCGCGCTGGCCCACGATCGAACGGGGACCCATGATCGATCCCGTGACCTTCGCGTCGGAGGCGACATGGCAGCCATCCATCAGCACCGAGTCCGTGACCACGCTGCCCGTTGCGAGCACGCAACCACGACCGAGCACCGATCGCTCGACCCGCGCGCCCTGCTCGACCACACAGCCCGACAGGACGACGGCGTTCCCGACGACATCGCCCTCGACGTCGCTTCGGCCCTCGAAATAGACGCCGTCGCCCCTGTCCACGAGGCCGGGTGGCACGAGGATGGGACCTCGCCTCTGATTGACGTAGTCAAAGTTGGCCTGCAGGTACGCAGCCGGTGTGCCGGTGTCGAGCCAGTACCCGTCGTCAGAGAGTGCGAACAGCACGCCGTCGCGCACCATCGCGGGAAACGTCTCCCGTTCGATGGAGACCCGGCCGCCTTCCGGTATCCGTTGGAGCACAGAGGCTTCGAGCACGTAGGTGCCGGCATTGATCTCGTTGGTCGGAGCCTCTTCCCGCGGTGGCTTCTCGACGAAGGCGGTCACCCGGCCCGCAGCGTCGGTCGGAACGACCCCGAAGGCCGAAGGGTCGACGACGGGGTGCAGCGCAATCGTCCCCTCCGCGCCCCGCTCACGATGGAACGACACGAGCTTGGTGAGGTCCATGTCCGTGAGCACGTCGCCGTTGACGACCACGAACGTCTCTGAGACTCCTGCGTGGGAAGCAGCAAAGCGCACAGCGCCTGCCGTGTCGAGCGGCTCGGGCTCGACGGCGTAGGTCAATTCGATGCCGGCCGCATGTCCGTCCGGATACGTCTCGAGAAATGCGTCGGGCAGGTAACCCAACGACAAGACCGCCCGATCGACGCCGTGGGACGCCAATTGGCCGAGCACGCGTTCGAGCATCGGCGCGCCCACGATGGGGAGCATCTGCTTGGGCGTGGTGAGGGTCAGTGGGCGCAGCCTCATCCCCTCGCCCCCAACGAGGACGACCGCCAGCATTACTTGGTCGTCGTGGTCGTCGAAGGTTTGGACGACGTGGTCGTCGAGGCTGGTGCAGTCGTAGCGGTGGACGACGTCGCAGCAGGCACGCTGGAGGTAGTCGAGCTCGCCGCGGGCACTGACGTCGCGGCTCCCGGCGCCGTGGTCGTCGTGGCGACAGGCTGGCTGCCTCCGGCGAGGACCTGGACCAACGCGAGGCTGGTCGCGCCGGGCGGCTTCGGCAACGAGGTGCTGTCGGGCACGAATCCGACGGTGATGAGCTGGCGGTCGGCGAACTTCAGGTCGGCAGGGTGCAGCGTGGTCGCACCGCCCGTCTCCTTCTGTTCGCCGTTCTTCGCAGTCTCGGTGGTGAGGATCCACGTCCGGGCCTTGACCTCGCCGACCTGCCCGGCATCAGGTGTGCCTGTCGGGCACTTCTCGCCGTTCTTGTACTCGGCCGACGACGAGGAGGGGTATTTGATGCTGGTGTTCGTGAGCGTGAACCCGCTGTAGCCGCTGGCGAACTTGCCGAGCGTCGCGTTGTTCCCCGCCTCGCCCGAGTCCTTCGGAGCGATCTTGAGGACGCCCTGGCCGGTCGTCGTCAGCCCGGTCTTGGCATCCGACGGCGATGCGGCAAGGGGCTTCTGCATGGTCCCGCAAATGTCGATCCCCAAGCCGGCGTGCCAGGTCGTGCCGACCGTCGGCTCGACCACCGGCGCATTCTGGTTGTAGTGATACTTGGCGAAGGCGATCGAGCCGATGCCGACAAGGACGATGACGAGAAGCGCGGCATACCAGTTGACTGGCATCTGCCCGCGATAGGTGGCACCACCGCCCGTCGCGCCGGCGCGTGCGACCGACCTTCCAGAAGAACTTCTCGCCATGGCGGGACGCAACCCTACAGCCTGGCGGGGTGGCCTCCGT
>DATJTU010000253.1:0-4159 GCA_035503015.1 Acidimicrobiales bacterium
CCCGACGCGCCGCTGATGCTGAGCGCGCACGGGTCCGCCCCCGCGGTGGTCGACGCCGCCCGGGCGCGCGGCGGGGTGGTCGTCGACGCGGTGTGCCCGCTCGTGACCAAGGTGCACCACGAGCTCAAGGTGCGCAGCCGCAAGGGGTACACCGTCCTCTACGTCGGCCACGCGGGACACGAAGAGGCCGTCGGCACGATGGCCGTCGCCCCCCAGGCCGTCCGCTTGCTCGAGCACGAAGAGGACCTCGGCGCCCTCGACGACATGGCGGGCGCCGACACGCCGGTCGCCCTGCTGGCGCAGACGACGCTCAGCCACGACGAGTGGCGCGGGCTCATGGAGGCGGCGCGCGAGCGCTTCCCCGACCTGTGGATGCCGAACCGCAGCGACCTCTGCTTCGCCACCACCAACCGCCAGGCCGCGCTGAAGGCGATCGCGTCGGAGTCCGACGCGGTGGTCGTCATCGGCTCGGCCAACTCCTCGAACACCGTGGCACTCGAGAAGGTGGCGATCGCTGCCGGGTGCCCGCGGGTGATGCGGATCAACGAGGCGGACGAGCTGCCCGCCGACCTGTCGGGCACCGTGGGTGTCACCGCCGGCGCGTCGGCACCCGAGGCGCTCGTCGAGGCCGTCATCGAGCGCCTGGCCCCCGCCGGCGGGGTCACCGAGGTCACCGTCACCACCGAGGACGAGTACTTTCCGCCCCCGCCCGAGCTCCGCGAGCTCCTGCGCGCCGTGGGCACCACGCTGGGCTTCCTGGCCGCCCGGCCGGACCGGGCAGACCCGGCGGCCGGGGACCGGGCCGTCTCCGCCGCCGACGTGCTCGACCTGCTGGCCTCGTGATCAGGCGCAGCGCGATAATTGGCCTATGACCTTCACCCGGATGGACGAGTCCACGAAGGAGCAGTGGCAGCACATCATCGTTGAGTCGATCGAGCACCAGCCGCGCGTGGCCGAGCGGGTGCTGGCGATGCTGGCCTCGCTCGAGGAGATCACCGACGGCTTCGAGGTGGACCAGCTGGTCCACTCGCTGCAGACGGCGACGCGCGCCGAGGAAGCCGGCGCGTCCGACGAGGTGATCGTGGCGTCGCTCTGCCACGACATCGGCAAGGCGGTCTCGGTCATGAACCACCCGCACATCGCGGCCGAGATCCTCCGCCCCTACGTGAGCGACGAGACGTACCACATGATCTGGGCGCACCAGGACTTCCAGGGCAAGCACTACTACGAGTACCTGGGCCAGGACCCCGACGCCCGGGACAAGTACGAGGGCGAGCCCTGGTACGGCCTCGCCGCGCAGTTCGCCGACGAGTGGGACCAGACGAGCTTCGACCCCGACTACCCCACCAAGCCGCTCTCGCACTTCGAGCCGCTGGTCCGCCAGCTCTTCGCCACGCCGCGGTCGTTTTGACCGCCGGGCGAGGCGCCACCTCCGGCGCCGCGATTCACACCGACCCTGACCGCGCGCGCCGCGTCATCGAGGAGTCCCGGCGCGACTTCGACGAGCGCTACCCGAATCTCAAGCTCTCCCCCGCCGTCGGCCTCATCTGCGCCTACGAGGAGGAGGCCAACATCGGCGCGGTGCTGGCGGCCATGCCCGAGGAGGCCTGCGGGCTCGCGGTCACCACCCTCGTCGTGGTCGACGGCGGCAGCGACCGGACCGACGAGGTGGCCAAGGAGTCCGGCGCGGTGACCTTCGTGCTGCGCGAGAACCTCGGGCACGGCTACGCCCTGCGGGTGGGCTACGCGCTGTGCATCGAGCTCGGGGCGCAGTACGTCGTGACCCTCGACGCCGACGGTCAGAACGACCCGGCCGAGATGCCCGTCATGCTCCAGCCCCTGGTCGACGACGAGGCGGACTTCGTCGTGGCCTCGCGGGTACTCGGCCGCGACACCACCTCCGACAGCTTCCGCAAGGCCGGCGTCCGGGTCTTCTCCTGGATCATGAGCGCCATGGGGCACACCAAGCTCACCGACACCTCCAACGGGTACCGGGCCCTGCGGGTCAGCATGCTCGACGACGTCGCCTATCGCCTCGTCCAGCCCCAGTACCAGACGGCCGAGCTCTTGATCATCGCCATGAAGCGGGGGTGGCGGGTCACCGAGCGGCCGACGCTGTGGCTCCCCCGGGCCTCGGGCACGACCAAGAAGGGCAAGAACTGGCTCTTCGGCTTCCGCTACGGCCGGGTCGTGGCCGAGACGTGGTGGCGGGTGCGCGCCGAGCCGCGGCACGGCTGACCCGGCGCACCACATCGCGCCACGACGCAGCACACGTACCCGGCGCCGCCGGTGCCGCGCACCCGATCGTCCGTCACGGACACGGCCGGTGCTCACGTTGTCTCTTTGTTGACGGCCCGCGTAACGCAGCCGCGCGAAACGCGACAAGAATGGGAGCAGCCACAGTCCCTTCGTCTGAGCGAGAGGCAGCGACCATGCGATTCCACCGTGGCACCGAGAAGACACCGGAGAGCGGACCACCCGAGAAGCGCTCCGTCCACGTGCTCAGCGACGAGCAGGACCTGCGGGCGGCATTGCAGCGAGCCGCCGAGTACGACCAGCGGACGGCCGACCTTCTCCTCAGCCGGTCCGCCCACTACAGGTCACTGCTCGACGAACCCTCCGAGCCGACCGCGACGGCGGACTAGGCCGCCCGTGTCGGCGCCGGGGCGACCGCAGGGCGGTCGCGCGCGGCCCGGGGCCCGGGCTCAGTACCGGCCGGTCTTCTCCCTGGCCTCGTCGTAGACCGCTTGTAACGCCGGGACCAGGGCTTCTGTGGCCGCGTGGACGGCCGAGCGGGACACCCGTCCGCCCCCGGTCCGGGGCGGTGGCGGCAGGGCGGGGCCGATCACCACCTGAATCGTCCGCGGCTTGGGGATCGCGCTGCCCTTGGGCATGGCGAGGTCCGACCCGCCGATGCCGACCGGGACGATCGGCGCGCCGGTGCGGGCCGACAAGAACGCCGCGCCTTCCATCAGGTCCTCGATCACGGGCCCCGCGCGCCGGGTGCCCTCGGGAAAGAGCACGAGCACCTGCCCCTGGCGCAGCACCTCCTCGGCACGCTGGAGCGCCTCGCGGTCGGCCGACTCGCGGTGGACCGGGAACGCGCCCACGGTGAGGAGGAGCTTGCCCAGCCACTTGTTCTCCCACATCTCGTCCTTCGTCATGAAGAAGAGCTTGCGCTCGGTGCAGAAAGCGGCGAACCCGAAGTCAGCGAAGGAGCGGTGTACGGGGGCGAGGATCACCGGGCCGGTCTTGGGCACGTGCTCCGCGCCGGTGACCTTGGGCCGGAACCACGCCCACAGCGCGGTGACGAAGATCATCCGCTCCCCGCGGTAGAGGAGGGTCCGGCGGGGGTCGACCTCGAAGACCTGGTGGCGCCCCGGGCTGGACGCCCCGGCGGCGGCACCGGCCTTGGGCGCCGGCGCGGCCTCGTGCCCGCCTTCGGCCTCGGCCTTGCCCTCGGCCTCCGACCCGGGCGTCGCGCCCTGCCCCGGCACCGGCTCGCTCACAGCCACGACAACACCTCCTCCACCACATCCTGCACGGTGCGCCCCGTCGTATCGAGCCGGTGGGCGTCGGGCGCCTCGCGCAGGGGCGACGCGTCCCGTGTCGAGTCGATGCGGTCGCGCCGGGCCACCCCCGCTGCGTCCTCGTCGTGGCGGCGCCGGGCCCGCTCCTCGGGCGAGGCGGTCAGGAACACCTTGACCTCGGCCTCGGGGAAGACCACCGAGCCGATGTCGCGCCCCTCGACCACCCCGCCGCCGTGCGCCTCGGCCCACGCCCGCTGGCGCAGGACCAGCTGGCGCCGCACTGCCGGGTTGGCCGCCACGA
Organism: Acidimicrobiales bacterium; assembly: GCA_035503015.1. Classification (GTDB taxonomy): domain Bacteria; phylum Actinomycetota; class Acidimicrobiia; order Acidimicrobiales; family RAAP-2; genus Bog-473. Next base: position 3,832 of record DATJTU010000253.1, read on the forward strand.
TGGAGACCGCGCGCCCGACCTCGGGTGAGCGGATCTCGGCCGTCACGTCCCGCCCGTCGATCAGGACCTGCGGCCCGACCACGATGCGCGCCGCCTCGGCCAGCGCGGCGACGGCGGGCGCGTCGTCGGGCGGGACGCCGCGGTCGAGCGCGGCGGCGGTGACGGCGCGGTACATGGCACCCGTATCGAGCCGCTCGACACCGAGGCGGGTGGCCACCGCGGTGGACACGGTCGACTTCCCGGCGCCAGCCGGGCCGTCGATGGCGACGAGGAGCGGCCGCGGGGCGTCCTGCCGTTCCGGCGCGCCGGCGAGCCGCTCGAGGTCGGT